>JBJEUL010000346.1:0-8056 GCA_051883835.1 Aristaeellaceae bacterium | reverse complement strand
TGCTGTGCCAGCGCTTGCTGTGTTTGCAGTCGCGTTGCACCCCGTACCTTCTGCTGCACCTTCTTCAATTGGTTTTCGACTGTCTTGCGCCAGCGGAAGGTGTAGCGTCCTGCACGGCTTTCCATTTTGGTGCCGTCGATGAATACGGTTTCGATTTTCTCCCTTTCGGAGAATAAGCGCGCTACAGTTCCCTGTCATCCAGTTCCTCAACCTGGTCGCTTGTCAGTCATACCGGGGCGTTCTCTGCCAACATTTTTTCCGTGTTCAGTGAAAAGAACAGTTGACCGTTCCGCTCGCATATCTTATACTGTTCTTGCAGGAAAGGTTTTTTCACACATTCATTTTCATGCAAACAACGAGGGTTGGGTAGCCTTTCGGCTCCCTTCCCTCGTTGCTTTTTTGACGTGCTTTTTGCAACGCACCCTTGGAGGGGCTTATTGCTTCACATCGTCCACGATGGCAAGCGTGACCGTCAGGTCGATGTACTCGCCGTCAGGAATCTCCTCGTTCACGTCCAGCGTGTCCAGACCGGGCACACGGTAGATCTTCAGGCGCAGCACGTCACCTTCCTTGCACGCTGCGATGATTGCCTGCAGCTGGCTGGAGGAGGTAATCACCGTGTCATTGGCATCCACGATGATGTCGCCCGCCTGCAAGCCTGCCTGATCGGCGGGGCCGTTCTTTTCCACTTCCTTGATGTAAACGCCATTGGGCAGGTCGCCGTTGCGCAGGGCCGAGCTGTTGGTGTTCATGTTGGCGATGGTCACGCCCAGGCGGGGCTTGCCCACCAGCGAACTGACCACGGAGCTGTTGCTGGTGCTGCTCTCGGGCAGACTGGCAGCAGTGACCTTGCCGGAGAGTACATCCTCAATCAGGGGCTTGGCGGCGTTGATGGGGATGCACATGCCAATGCCCTCCACCGTGCTGCCGGAGTAGGCGGAGCCGGTGTACTTCAGCGTGGGAATGCCCATCAGTTCGCCCGTGACGGAGAACATGCCGCCGCCGCTGTTGCCGCTGTTGATGGCCGCGTCCGTCTGAATCATGGTGTTGGTGATGGTTTCACGACGGCCGTACTTGTCATAGGTATTGGAGGATACGGTGCGGTCCAGGGCGGACACAATGCCCGTGGTGACCGTGCCGGAGAACTGCTGGCCCAGCGGATTGCCGATGCAGATGGCCCAGTCGCCCACCTGCAGGGTGTCGCTGTCGCCCAGGGTCACGGCGGGGAGCTTCAAATCAGGGGCCTGCACGAGGGCCACGTCCAGATTCTCGTCATAGGTCACAAGCACGGCATCATATTCGGTTACTTCAGTTTGGCCGTCCTCCATGACCGTGACCTTCAGGCTCACGGCATCCTCCACCACATGGTAGTTGGTCAGCACAATGCCATCACCCACCACCACGCCGGAGCCGGTGGCTGCCAGAACCTCCTGCGTGGGCGTTTCCGAAGAGTTGCCGCCACGGCCGTAGCCGAAATAGTTGCTCCAGCTGTCACGGGTGCTGTAACGCACCTGCTGATAGTTGCTGATGCCCACCACACTGCCGCGCACCTGCGCGATGGCCTGTGTAAAGGGGCTGGTGACCACCACGGTCTGCACGTTGTTCTCCGCGTTGGCAACGGGGTTGGTGCTCAGGGTGACGGCGGAACCGATCATCATACACGATACGGCTACGGCAACGTAGCCCAGGAGCTTCTTCACCCAACGAGTTTTCATCATGTTTTCCTCCTTCATCATGGCTTGTCTTTATTTGATTGGCTGTGCCAGAGGTACCTGTATCCCTTTCATACGCCTGTCATCATCCTCCTTTTGATGATGGCCATAGTATAATAGGCAAGTTTGACCCTGGCGTGAACGGATTATGAACAAATGAAAAGAAAATGATGAAGATTACGTCCGGGGCAGCAGTGCGAGGTAAAGCACCGCGCACAGGCAGCCGCTGAGCATGGAGAAGGCCGCGGCAGGCAGGTTGCTGGATAGCAGCACAATCAGCAGCAGACCGACTGCCAGGGACGCACCGTTGAGCAGCAGGCTGACCCTGCGGGAGAAGCCCAGCCAGGGAAGCAGCATGGCACACAGCACAGCCATGATGAGCAGGCCCAGCGCGGGCAGGCTGTCGGGCAGGGTCAGCGACAAAAAGGCCAGGGATGCCCACGCCAGCAGGCAGGGAAGTCCTGTCGCCAGCCACCGCCTGCCCAGGGGTTTGGCAGGCAGCATCAGGTTTCCGCCCAGCAGGGACGCGGCAAGCATCAGCAGCATCAACCCCGCCAGTGCCAGGCCGTTCAGCTGCATGACCAGCCCGCAAAGCAGCAGCATCAATAGCGTGTGGCCGATGGCGCGGAACTGATCGCCTACCTGACAGGTGCGGCGGACAACAGCCTGCACAGCGGTGAGCAGCTCCGAGGGGTCAAGCTCGTCGCTGCGGCTGGTGGAGAGCGTGGGCACGATACGGCGCGAAGGCTTTCGGTCAGTGAGTACCAGCACATCGCCTGTGCTTGATACAATCAGCTCATTGGACGGTTCGCCTGCCACCACATCGAAGCCCTGTGCGCGGAGGATGCCCATGGCCTCCAGCACAGCGGGGGAGGGGGCATCCTCCACCAGCAGACTGCCCAGATAGGTGACCTTCCCCAGGCCGCCCTCCTCAATGGGGGCAGTGGCCAGCGCATAGTGTGTCCCCTTGATGCGGGGCAGACGGCAGATGTCCTCATCGGTCATGGGACGTTCGCCGCCCTCCCAGATCAGGCCGCACACGGAGGCAAGCCGGGCCGGGCTGGACAGGAAATAAGCCCTGCGGCCCTTGCCGTCCCGGACAACCTTGCCCGTAATCCCCTGCAGGGATGTCACCCCCAGCACCGGGCACCGCTGCAGGAACTTTTCCGGCTTGAAGCCCATGGTGGCCGCCAGGGACAGCAGCGCGGATGCATCGGGCGTGGTGTCGGCCATCACGGTTATGGCGGCACCCATCAGCAGAAAGCCGGAGCCAGCACGCAGCGTCATCTGGGACGAGGAAACAAACGGCGCAAAGGTCAGCGAAACATGGCGGCGGTTCATCAGCAGCGTGGTGTCTACCACCACCCGGCGGATGGGTGCGTTCACGTGGCCGCAAAAGCTCCAGCCTTCGGGCAGGGACAGCGGGCGCAGACGCCACAGCCAGGCATGAAGCTGTGCGGGAAGTCTCATGGGGGGAAGCCTCCTTTCGTCAGTGGATCAGGCCGGGACTGCGCAGGAACTCGCCGCTCCAGTACAGCATACCGGCCAGCGTCTCCACACTCTGACCATCAAAGAAGAAACGCACACGCGCCACACCCGTGGCCTGGCAGAGGGTGTTGACCATACTGTAGCAGCTCAGTGTTTCATGACTGCTTTGACGCAGGGCATCGGCAAAGGCAGGGGACAGGTTGATGAGCAGGGTGTCGTTTTCTATGCCCAGCCCAAGCACGTCCTCCTCTGTCAAGCCTGCGGACAGGGTCGCGCTCAGACCCTGGGCCAGCTCCGCTTCCGTGGGCCCGAGCATCAGCTGTTCCACGAGCTTGAGCAGGCTGTCCGCCTGGGCATGATGCAGGGAGCGTGTCACGGCTTGCAGCTGTGAGCCTGTGCCCATGTACAGTGTGACCTGACGCATCAGGTAGGCATCGAAATGGGCGCGGAGCATCACGCCCTCGGGCAGCAGGGTGGAGCCGTGAACACGGCTGTACAGGCTGGTCAGCTGGGTGTCGCCCACATAGACACGCACGGCGGAAATCAGCGGAATGAAGGTGACCATCGTCCGATGCACCGCCGCCAGAAAGCTGGCCATATCCAGAGCGTACTTGCGCAGCTGCTCCTCCAGCCCGGGATTGAAGCGCAGTGTCAGCAGCCGTCCACCGTCCTCCAGATCGGTTACGATGGGGTCAATCGTCAGCAGGTTGCCCACATTGGGCATTGTCGCTGCGCCCTGCACATACTGCGCACCGGCGGAGAGAGCATTGGTCAGTTCAAGGGCGAGCTGCTGCGGATCCTGTCCGGGGAAGGACAGGGCGCGTGTCTCCGGGACAATGCCGCTGCCGTCCGCCAGAGGAAAGTACAGCGTGGCGGTGGCATTGACCGGCACGGTGGCAGGGGACTGCCCCAACGGGGCGCGGCGGGCATCCATCTGCTCCCAGAGGACGGGAAGCTCCTCGCCCGGGTGGGCATTGATGGCCCCCAGCGGCAGGCAGCCGGTGATATCCATGGCAATGGCCTGCCCCAGTACCAGCACGTTCACATACTGAATGTCCGGCAGCTCGCACAGGGTGGAAGCGATGGCCAGGCATGCCGTATACAGGTCACTGCGATCCAGCTGAAGCGCGGAGGCCGACAGGTTCACCGTGCAGATGCCGCCGGAAACCTCCACCGGCGTGCTGCCATAGAGTGCCAGCTTCACGCCGCCGCCCAGAGAGGCGGTGTCGTCCGTGTCGGGATAGCGCAGCAGCGTTTCCACAATGGTCCGTGCGCTGTGGACATCGTATCGCAGCTCCATGGTTTCATAGCGGACAATCAGCTTCTGTTTGCTGCGGTTGGGCAGGTACAGGGCGGCCTGCGCAGTGTAGCGCAGGGCTTCATCCCCGAAGGGGGCCTCATAGGGACTGACGGCAGGGGGCAGGGTCGGTGCCGCCACCGGATTGCTCTTTGGCGCGGCACAGGAGGTCAGCAGCGTCATGCACAGCAGCAGGGCGAGCAGAGCTTTCCTCATCAGGACACCTCCATCCATGCGGTCAGCTGGGTCATGGTGATGCGCCACAGCCCATCCTCCCGGCGCAGGCGAAGCGTCCGGGCAGGGCGGTGCTCCTGACGGCCATCCGGCATGCGCAGCTGCGCGGTCAGGGAAAAGGTGGCTACGCTACCATCCGTGGACACGCTGTCGCCGGTGAAGGAAGCGTCTGTCAGTGCAGGCAGGGCTTCCATGGTGGCCACGAACTCCCGATAGGTGGGCCGATCCAGCCCGGTGCCGCCGTCCTGCCGGGCGATGTAGTCGTACAGCCGCTGCCAGTCCTTCTGCTGCCAGAGCGCAAGCACCACCGATAGCGTGCGCTGGGCCGTGAGCAGCATGCTGTCATCCCGCACGATGGGGTCTGCCAGTCCTGTTTCCCCCTTCATGAAGTAACGTTTTTCCAGCCGCAGACTGCCAATGACGGCGGTATCCTGCTGCACCAGCACCTGCACACGATCCACATCGCAGTTCTCGGTGATGGTGGCGACAATGCCCTGCATGCACAGCTGCCTGCGCAGCGGTACCTCCAGCTGCCAGGCGGGATCATCGGCCCAGGTGTCCGGTTCATCGGCATAGGCGGAGAGCAGTTCCGCGCTGAAGGTGACGAACAGCGTCCGTCCCTGCCGGCTGGTGGAAATCACCCGTGTACCGGGCGGGAAAAGCCCCGTCAGGTCACGGCCGGTTGGCCCGGAAAGCAGCGCGCTGATGAGCACCTGCTCGTAGGGACGGCTGGGGGTGTGGTTGACCATGCGGGTCTCCGGGGCCAGATACGGCTCGTCCAGATAGCGGAAATACAGCGTCGCTGCTCCCTGGCGGGTCATTTCAGACGGAGCCTCCGCTGTCGGGATGTCCGAGGAGGCTGCCGAGGCAGAGGAGGGAGCCGGACGAAGGCTGTACGCGCCCAGCAGCAGGAGCAGCGCGGTCAGCAGCAGAGCGACCATCATGAGTTTGATGCGTTTCATGCCTTGCCCTCCTTGCGTGTGCGTGGAATGCGAACCGTAAACACGCTGCCCTGACCGGGGTGGCTCTCCACGGAAATCACGCCGCCGTGGAGCGACACCATCTGCCGCACGATGGACAGCCCCAGCCCTGTGCCGCCTGTCTCCCGGGAACGGGCCTTGTCCACCCGGTAGAAGCGGTCAAAGATGTGCGTTTGATCCTCCTCGGGGATGCCCACGCCGTTGTCCGCCACGGTGAGAACGGCTTCTCCGCCCTCGGCGCGGAGCGATACGGTGATGCAGCCCTCATCGGGGGTGTACTTGAGGGCATTCTCAGTCAGGTTGTAGATAACCTGGCTGAGCTTGGAGCGGTCAGCCTGCAACACGCAGCCGGGCTCAATCAGGCTGTGCAGCTGCTGATGGCGGCTTTCGGCGGTGGGCTGGAGCAGGCGCAGCGTTTCCTCGGCCAGTGCGGAGAAATCGACGCTCTCCATGTGCATGGACAGGGTGTGGCTGTCGCTTTGCGTCAGGGTCAGCAGGTCGGTGATGATGCTGGTCAGCCGGTCAATTTCGTGGTTCATGTCCTGCATGAATTCGCTGCGCAATTCCCAGGGCATGTCCGGCTGGTACATCAGCGTTTCCAGCATGATTTTCATGGTCGCCAGGGGTGTTTTCAGCTCATGGGAAGCATTGGAAACAAACTGGCTGCGGGACTGGTCAATGCTCTCCAGCTGCTTGGCCATGGCGTTGTAGCTCTCCGCCAGCTCCCGCAATTCGCCTGAGCCGCGCACCTTCACGCGCACAGACAGGTCGCCCTTGGCCATCTTGCGGATGGACGCGGTCAGGGCGGAAATGGGCCGGGTGATAATCTGCGAGAACACCAGCGCAACCGTCATGGCCGCCAGAGCGACTGCCAGGAACACCGTCAGCAGCTGCCGCTGCACCTGGGAGAGACTTTCCATCATCTCCTGCACAGGGCTGACGAACACCATCACGCCCAGCGTTTCCCCGTTGTCCGTCAACGCCGCGCTGACGATGGCCACGTACTGACTGCTTTCACCCTCCAGAATGCTGCCGGTGGGGTGAATGCCCCAGGAGGAGGTCTGCCCGCCGGTCAAGACAGCCAGCACCTCCGACAGGGACAGGCGCACACCGCACAGCAGGGCATAGCTGTCCGCCTGCACCTTGCCGTCCCTGTCCACCACCAGCAGCCGTCCGCCCATCTCCCCGGAGGAGGCCATCAGCGATTCCGTCAGGGCGTCCATCCGGGCAGATGCAAAAAGCGGCGCAGCCGTGGCGGCCAGCTTCTCAACGGATAGGCTGTCCTCACGGATACGCTGCTCATACAGATAATCACTGACAAGATTGGTCAGAGAGGAGGCCATGACGGCAAAGGATACGCCCACGATCAGCAGGAAGGCCAGCAGAATCTTCCAGCGAATGCTTGCCAGCGGCAGGCGTTTAATCCTTATCCGTGAAATAGTAACCAACTCCCCACTTGGTGAAGATGAACTCCGGCTGGGAGGTATTGCGCTCAATCTTCTCCCTCAGGCGGCGGATATGCACGTCCACGGTGCGGGCATCGCCGGTATAGTCGTACTTCCAGACGGTTTCCAGCATCTGCTCCCGGCTGAATACCTTGCCCCGATTGCTCATGAACAGCTGCAAAAGGTCGAATTCCTTGGCCGTGAGCTTCACATCCCGCCCCGCCAGGGTGACGGTGCGCTTGACCAGATTGACCTCCATGTCCCGCACGCGGATGACCTTCTTCTCCTCCGGGGGCTGCGCACCGCCCGCACGGCGCAGGATGGTCTTGATGCGGGCCTTGACCTCCAGGATGTTGAAGGGCTTGGTCATGTAATCGTCCGCGCCGTATTCCAGGCCGAGAATCTTGTCCATGTCCTCGCCCTTGGCGGTGAGCATGATGATGGGCACATTGGAATGTTCGCGAATGCGCTGGCACACGCTGATGCCGTCCAGCTTGGGCAGCATCACATCCAGCAGGATCATGTCATAAGGCTGCGCAAAGAATTTCGCCAGTGCCTCCTCGCCATCCATCGCGCTGTCTGTTTCATAGCCTTCCTGCTCCAGCGTATATTTCAGGCCCTTAAGGATCAAAGGCTCATCATCGACCAGTAAAATGCGCTTCCCCATGGTACCACCTTCCCGCTTCATGTGCGTTTATATAGGATACTATGTAGATTGTACGATGAAATGTAAGAAAAATCAAGCGGGAATGAAATAAAATCGTCATAAAACACAACAAAAATGCCTGTATGCTTTAAGATTCTGTCAAATATCCGTCTGAAATGCACAGCTGACGCTCTGCGCGGCAGGCGACCTTCGCGTCATGGGTGATGAGCAGCACGGTGCGGCCCTGACGGTGC
>JBJEUL010000345.1:0-1859 GCA_051883835.1 Aristaeellaceae bacterium | reverse complement strand
CCACAAGGGGCATCGCCCCTTGACCCTTTTCCGCTGGCGCGTTCCCTTGGCGTTATACTTGGCTGTGCTGGAGGGCGGCACCAACAAAGTCACGGAACAGGGGGTGGGGACGGTTGGGTCGGCTCTTCAGCTCGGGATGGAACTGCACGCCAACAAACCACGGATGACTCGGAATTTCCACAATCTCCACCAGATTGCGCTCCGGGTTGCGCCCGGCAATGGTCATGCCGCCATCCATGAACCGCTTGAGATACTCATTGTTGAACTCGTAGCGGTGACGATGCCGCTCCTCAATCACATCCTCGCCATAGGCCGCATAGCTCCGGGTGCCCGGCAGCAGCGCACAGCGGTACTTGCCCAAACGCATGGTGTGGCCCAGATTTTCAAGGTTCTGGTCGGGCATCAGGTCAATGACAGGATAGGTGGTGTTGGGGTCAACCTCGGAGGTGTCCGCGCCCCGCAGGCCCAGCACATGACGGGCGTACTCAATCACCGCCATCTGCATGCCCAGGCAGATGCCCAGGAAGGGAATGCCATGCTCGCGGGCATACTGAATGGCAATCATCTTGCCCTCCAGACCGCGCTGACCAAAGCCGCCGGGCACCAATACGCCGTGGCAGCCCTCCAGGGCCTGCGCGATGTTTTCCTGCGTCAGGTCAGCGGACTGAATCCACTTGATATGCACCTTGGCCCTGTGGGCAATGCCGCCGTGGGTCAGGGCCTCGACGATGGACAGGTAGGCATCGGGCAGCTCCACATACTTGCCCACCAGCGCGATGGTGGTTTCCTGCGTGGGGTGGAGCTGACGCTGCACCATGCCCGACCATTCCGTCAGGTCGCAGGTCATGTGACCCAGCCCCAGCATCTGGCAGACCTTCTCGTCCAGCCCTTCCTCGTGGAGCATCAGGGGCACTTCATAGATGGACTTGGCGTTCAGATTCTGGAACACGCGGTCAGCAGGCAGGTTGCAGAACAGGCCAATCTTGGCACGCACATCGGCAGGCACGGGATGCTCGCAGCGGCACACCAGAATGTCCGGGCTGATGCCGATGCCGCACAGCTCCTTGACAGAGTGCTGGGTGGGCTTGGTTTTCAGCTCACCCGCGGCCTTGATGTAGGGGATAAGCGTCACATGGATATACAGGCTGTTCTCGAAGCCCACCTCGGCCCGCATCTGCCGGATGGCCTCCAGGAAGGGCAGGGACTCAATGTCGCCCACCGTGCCGCCAATCTCGGTGATGACCACGTCCGGGGCATCCTGCTGGCGGGACACAAGCAGAATATTGCGCTTGATTTCATTGGTGATATGGGGAATGACCTGAATGGTTGCGCCCAGATACTCGCCCCGGCGTTCCCGGTCGATGACGGTCTTGTAGACCCGGCCGGAGGTGACGTTGGCGGCCTGCGTCAGGCTTTCGTCCACGAAACGCTCGTAGTGGCCCAGGTCGAGGTCGGTTTCTGCGCCGTCATCGGTCACAAAGACTTCTCCGTGCTGATAGGGGTTCATGGTTCCGGGGTCGACATTGATATAAGGGTCGAACTTCTGGATGGATACGCGCAGTCCGCGGCACTTGAGCAGGCGGCCCAGGGAAGCAGCGGTGATGCCCTTGCCCAGGGAGGATACCACGCCGCCGGTGACGAAGATGAACTTGGTGCTCATGAACGAAAACCCCTTTCGCGAGAACAGCATCAGGCGGGAAACGCCTGTCCGGTCAGAAAACTCAGACGCTTCAGTATAGGGCCACGCGATTCGTTCGTCAAGGGGAAGTGCAGAAAAAATTCATCCCTTCCAGAAAAAAAGACATCTCCAAGGGATCGCGCCAGCGGAAAGGGGTCAAGGGGCGATGCCCCTTGTGGGG
>JBJEUL010000344.1:0-1862 GCA_051883835.1 Aristaeellaceae bacterium | reverse complement strand
TATGAGGACAGCGACGAGCTTCCGGCATGGATGCTGGAGCGGCTGAAGGAGATGAAGGACGATGCGTAACGCCATCCTGCGCCAGCTGCAGGCGGAATACGAGCAGCTGCGGCTGCGCAACGCCCAGGAGGAGGATCGCCGCCGGCAGGAGGTGATCGCGGCCTGCCCGGAGATCGCCCGGCTGCTCAGCGACCGGGAGAACATGATCTTCTCCGGCCTGCGGAGCATCCTGGACGGGGCAGGGCGGGCGGAGGACATGACCGCCCGCATGGACGTGACCAACCGCCGGGTGCGGGAGCTTCTCCGGCAGCACGGCTTCCCGGAGGATTACCTGGAGCCCGTCTACCGCTGCCGCAAGTGCCGTGACACGGGCTACTGCGGCGAGCCGGTGCGGGAGATGTGCGACTGTATGCGCACGGCCTTCTACACCCGGCTGTATAAACAGGTGGGCCTGAGCGAGCGGGGAGAGCAATCCTTCGAGACCTTCGACCCTTCCGTATTCCCCGATAAGCCCATGGAGGGCCAGCCCTTCAGCCAGCGGGAGATGATGACCATCTACCGGGACGAGTGCCGGGCCTGGGCGGACGCCTATCCTGACGCGTCCACCAGCGACCTGCTGCTCACCGGGCAGAGCGGCCTGGGCAAGACCTTCCTGATGCACGCCATGGCCAAGCGGCTGCTGGATCGGGGGTTCAATGTGCTGCTGGTCAGCGCGTACCGCTTCCTGGACACGGCCCGGAAGGCGTACTTCTCCGGCGGGCACACCGAGGACATGGACAGCCTCATGGACACCGACGTGCTGATGATCGACGACCTGGGCAGCGAGCCGCTGATGGAGAACATCACCATCGTGCAGCTGTTCAACCTGATCAACGAGCGGCAGATCCGCGGCAAGGGCACGGTGTTCTCCACCAACCTGACCCCCAAGGAGCTGCGGGAGCGCTACACCGAGCGCATTGCCTCCCGCCTGCTGGACAGCCGGCAGTGCAAGCTGCTGCGCTTCATGGGCGACGACGTGCGCAGGAGGAACGGCTGATGAACATTCAGATGTATGTGAGCAAGAAAAACTTCGACGTGCAGAAGGCGGAGCGGTTCTTCAAGGAACGGCGGATCACCGTGCAGGTGATGGACCTGAAGAAGCACAGGCTGGGCGAGCGGGAGGTGCAGGTCATGGCCCGGGCGGGCGGCCTGCAAAACCTGATCGACCGGGAGGACAAGAAGGTGAAGGAGCATCCCGCCTGCTACTACAACCAGGACAGCCTGCTGCTCTCAGCCATCCTGGAAACACCCTGGCTGCTGAAGTCGCCCATCCTGCGCAACGGCAGCAAGGTGACCGTGGGCTACGCGCCGGACACCTGGGAGGAATGGATCAGGCAGGGGTGAATCGGATGCAAAACCGACTTTGGTTGGTTGTGCGCAGCAGAATGTTTCCGACAGCGGTGGCAGCGCGTCCCTGCCGGCGGAATTGTTTGCACAGCAACGGGGCAAACATGCACCCATAACGTGCAAGACACGGGATGCCGCAGTATGGATTCCCCCGGCAAGAGGAATGTACTTATCGCCAATACAGACTTTGGTCGGTTATGAACAAAAAGGCCGTATCGCACGGATGTTGTGCGATACGGCCTTTGTCTGTCCAGAGGTTATGCCCGGGCAGCTTCCTCCTCAGCATGAAGCTGCTGGAGCAGCTGCTGCAGGGCGTCGAAGATGCGGGGATTGGCGGCCATGAAGGGCATGGGCTGCCCGTGGATCACCCCGCCCCCAAGGATGCTGCCGCAGCGCCCGCCGGCCTCCTCGATCAGCAGGCTGCCCGCGCAGTAGTCCCAGGGCTGGAGCCGCCATTCCACCATGGCGTCGCTGCG
>JBJEUL010000343.1:0-1867 GCA_051883835.1 Aristaeellaceae bacterium | reverse complement strand
GAGCGCTTCGGCCTGTCCCAGCTGCACCAGCTGCGGGGCCGGGTGGGCCGGGGCTCGGCGGAAAGCTGGTGCTTCCTGCTGGCGGAGGAGAATGAGCGGCTGAAGATCCTCACTGCCACCAACGACGGGTTCCTGGTGGCGCAGAAGGATCTGGAGCTGCGGGGCCCCGGCGACCTGATGGGCACCCGGCAGTCCGGCGAAATGATGGCGGGCTTCCTGCTGGACGGCGACGTGCGGCTGCTGGAGGAAGCAAGCCGCTGCATGAAGGAATTGCGGGAGAAGCCGGAATTGCAGGAGGAGCGCCTTGCCGTTGAGGCCGAAGCCTTGCGCACCTACCGGGACAGGCTGGCGCAGGTTGCGCTGAACTGACGCGGCATTTTGCGTGGTTTTCGGCAAAATAATGGTAGAAAAACGGCGCAAAATGCGGTATCATAAACGGGTATGGAATGCAATGCGGCCGCGTCAGCACGGCCTTGTCTGTAAGGAGCGGAGAGACGATGGAGACCACTTGCTTTGAGAACCGGGAGCTGTCCTGGCTGCGCTTCAACGAGCGCGTGCTGGAGGAGGCCGAGGACGAGCGCGTGCCGCTGTGCGAGCGGCTGTCCTTCCTGTCCATCTTCCAGAGCAACCTGGACGAGTTCTTCATGGTGCGCATCGGCAGCCTGCACGATCAGATGCTGCTGGACAAGGAAGCCCGGGAAAACAAGACCCTCATGACCCCCGGCGAGCAGATCGACGCGGCCATGCACCGCATCCGGGAATTGTGCCACCGCCGGGACAAGACCTACGCCGCGCTGCTCAGCAAGCTGGAGGAGCAGGGTATCTCCCTGGTGAACTTCCGCTCCATCAGCCCGGAGAGCGAGCATGGCCTGGCGGAAATGTTCCGCAGGGACTTCCTGCCGCTCCTGTCCACCTACATCGTGGGCAAGAAGCAGACCTTCCCCTTCCTGAAAAACAAGCAGATCTACGCCGTGGCGGTGCTCAACACCAAGACCGAGAAGCAGAAGATCGGCATTGTGCCCTGCGGGGAGGGCGTGTTCCCCCGGCTGATCGCCGTGCCGGAGCGCACCGGCTGCTACCTGCTGGCGGAGGAGCTGATCCTGCACTATCTGCCGATGATGTTCCCGGAGTACCGGGTGGTCAGCAAGACCCTGGCCCGCATTACCCGCAACGCGGACATTGACGCGGACAGCATCTACGATGAGGATCTGAACTACCGCGACCACATGGCCGAGGTGGTGCGCCTGCGGCAGAAGCTGTGCCCGGTGCGGCTGGAATTGTCCCGGCAGATTGACGAGGACATCATCTCCCGCCTGTGCACCCAGCTGAAGCTGGACGAGGATCGCGTCTTTGAATACGATACGCCCCTGGACGTGTCCTTCCTCTTCGGCATTGAGGACAAGCTCCGCACCCATGCCGAGCTGTTCTACGCGCCCCGGCATCCGCAAATGACTCCCGACCTGGATCCTGCCCGGCCGGTGATGGATCAGGTGGCGGAGAAGGACGTGCTGCTGCACTATCCCTACCAGAGCATCCAGCCCTTCCTGCGGATGCTGTCCGAGGCTGCCCATGACCCGACGGTGGTGTCCATCAAGATGACGCTGTACCGCCTGGCCCGCAACTCCAAGGTGGTGGAAGCCCTGGTGGATGCGGCGGAGAACGGCAAGCAGGTGGACGTGCTGGTGGAATTGAAGGCCCGCTTCGACGAGGAAAACAACATCGAGTGGAGCCGTCAGCTGGAGCGGGCGGGATGCCATGTGATCTACGGCGTGGACAAGCTGAAGGTGCACAGCAAGCTGTGCCTCATCACCCGCCGGACGGAGCAGGGCATCCAGTACATCACGCAGATCGGCACCGGCAACTACAA
>JBJEUL010000342.1:0-8089 GCA_051883835.1 Aristaeellaceae bacterium | reverse complement strand
TAAGGCGAAGGTCTGCAAAACCTTTATTCTCCAGTTCGAATCTGGATGGCACCTCACAGGAAACCCCCGGCTGCATGCCGGGGGTTTTTGTGTGCCGGGAGGGGAGACGGGCAGGGGCGTTGCCCCTGCACCCCACCAGAGGGGCATTGCCCCTCTGGACTCCCTTTCGGGTGGGCGTTGCTTGGTTTCTTCGGTGAAGGGGTCACGCCGCGCGGAGGGCGCGGCGCGACGCGGAGCATGCAACGAATTAGAGACGGTGGAAGTGGTAGAGGAGACTGGCGGCGTCGGGCAGACCGGAGAAGTCGGCCTGCAGGCCAAGGTGCTTGAGCGCACTGCCGTGATAACGGCGGCCCTGCTGATCCTCGTACCAGGCGGTCGTGTCCACGTCCTGCACGCGGATGAATGGATGTGCGGCATTGGCCCGGGCAAAGCGGCGGAACATCAGCACCAGCAGCTCGCTGTTGTCCTCGCTGCTGAACTGCCATGCGGCGAAGTCGCTCTCAAAGGGCGAGGCCAGGCGCGTGAAGCGGCCCTGCTGCGTCAGGCGGCGCACCTGCTTCACCAGCGCGATTTGCTCCTTCATCTGCGCCAGTTCGCCCTCCGGCAGGCTGGTCAGGTCAAGCTCATAGCCGAAATTGCCACTCATGGCCACATGGCCGCGCATGGTCAGGCTGGTGACTCGCCCCACCTGATGATTCGGCACGGCACTCACATGCGCGCCCATGGTGGCAGGCGGATAGGCCATGGATGTGCCGTACTGGATGAACAGCCGCTCCACCGCGTCGGTGTCATCGCTGGTCCAGGCTTGCGGCATGTAGTACATCAGGCCGGCGTCAAAGCGTCCGCCGCCGCCGGCGCAGCTCTCGAACAGCACCTGCGGGAAGCGGCTGGTGACTTCCTCCATCACCCGGTACACGCCCAGCATGTAGCGGTGATGCACCTCCCCCTGCTGCGCGGCAGGCAGCAGCGCACTGCCCGTCTCGGCAAAGTTGCGGTTCATGTCCCACTTCACATAGCCGATGGGCGCACTGCTCAGCACCCGGCTCACGGCCTCGATGACGTAATCCTGCACGTCACGGCGGCTCATGTCCAGCACTAGCTGCTGCCGCCGCTGGCTGCGGGGACGCTCCGGCACATGCAGGCACCAGTCGGGATGGGCACAGTAGAGGTCGGAGTCCGGGGACACCATTTCCGGCTCGAACCACAACCCGAACATCAGCCCCATGGCGTTGATTTTTTCCGCCAGCAGCTTCAGGCCGCCGGGGAGCTTTTCCTCGTTGACCACCCAGTCGCCCAGCGAGCAGTCGTCGTTGTTGCGCTTGCCGAACCAGCCGTCATCCAGCACGAACAGCTCCGCGCCGATGTCCGCGCCCTTTTGGGCGATGGCCAGCAGCTTGTCCGTGTTGAAGTTGAAATACGTACCTTCCCAGTTGTTCACCAGCACAGGCCGTTCCCGGTCACGCCACCATCCCCGGCACACGCGGGTGCGCATCAGCCGGTGGAAGATGTGCGACATGCCGTTGAGGCCCTGATGGGAATACACCAGCATCATTTCGGGGGTCTGGAAGCTGTCGCCGGGCTGCAAATGCCAGGTGCATTGCTGGATGCCGCCCAGCACGCGGGTATAGCCGTAGGCGTTTTCCTCGGCCAGCATGCGGTGACTGCCGCTGTACACCAGGCACAGGCCGTAGCATTCGCCGGTGAACTCCGTGGCGGAGGGCTCCACCATGGCGATGAAGGGATTATGTTGATGGCTGCTTGCGCCCCGGGGGCTGCCGATTTCGCGGACACCGTGCATGGAGGGCACGCGCTCCACGCTGCGCTCCTTGGCCCACGCGCCGTGGAGGTGGAGCATGTCAAAGCCGCCCCGGAGGGTGACGCACGCGCTGGCGGGGTCGCAGAGGATAACTTCCGCATCGCCATCGTTGAGCAGGCGCACGCTTTGCGTCAGGGCATGCAGGTCATTCATCACGGTATAGCACAGCTCGGCGCACAGGCCGGTCTTGGGGTCGCGCAGACGGAGGGTGAGGGTATCGGCCTCGGCATCATCCTCCACATACACGGCAGGAAGGCCGGGCAGCCTGGGCTTGCCGGGGGCGGTGGTGTAGCCCTCGTAATGGAGGATGGTGCAGTCCGTGCCATCCGGGCCGATGGCGCGCAGGGCAGCGGGGCGGAAATCGCCGCGTCCGCTGGTGGGATAGGCGAAGGCGGGCAGCTGCATGTCGCTGTCAAAGGAGGCCAATCCGCGGGTGCCTTCCCCGGCCAGATACGCCAGTGCGCTGTCCGCAATGGCCGCGCCCCAGTAGCTCTGGTAGACTGTTTCCCCGCCTGCGGGGTCCGTCCCGATTTGCAGGATGTAGCTGAACTGTTCTCCGTCCGTCAAGTGAAAGGTTCTTGTGCTTGAATCAACCATGACAGGCATAGGCTTGCTCCTTCCTGTGCGGTGTTGAACCGCGTTTTTCATTCGTGGTGCGGGGCGTGGCAGCGTTGCTCGTATTCGCCGGGGGTGATGCCGGTGTATTTGCGAAAGACCTGGCAGAAATAGCTTTTGTTGGGGTAGCCGCAGGATGCGCTGATATCGGCCAGGGTGCGGCCGGAGGATTCGGCAAGCAGCTCCTGCGCCTTTTCCATGCGGGTACGCGTGAGGAAGGTGGAGAAGTGCTGGCCGGTCTTTTCGTGGAACAGTCGGCAGAAGTAGGCCGGGGTCAAGCCAAGGGAGCGGCTCAGGTTCTGCTGGGAGTAGGGCAGGGAGCAGTCCGCCTGAATGGAGGCGATAACACGGTCAATCGGGGCAGCCGTGACCCCGGCGGGACAGGTGCGCAGCAGCCCGGACAGGGCCGCCAGCCATGCCATCAGCGCGTCCTTGGGGCGGCGGGTCATCTCCGGCAGGTTCAGGTGCTCCGTCAGGCGGTTCAGGCTGATTTCCGCGTGCTGGCTCCACACAGCCTCGATGACCAGCGGCACAAAGGCAAAGCATGCCCGGCCCGGCTCCGGCTCCGTGCGCAGGGCGCGGGAGATATAGCCGCCCAGCAGGTTGTACTGCCGCCGCTTGATGATGGTTTGCAGGTGGTTGCGGTGCGCGTGGGCCGCCGAGCCGTCCATGGGCGAGACCTGACTCCACCAGTCCGACATTTCCGGCATGGGCGAGAGATGCTCCTGCCAGCACAGCGGGTCCGTGAACTCCTCGCCAATGAACATGGTGCCCTCCTGCTCCAGCGTGATGGACGCATGCTCCATCAGGGCGTGGGCGCACAGCCACATCACGGTGTCACGGTGAATGCGGGCGGGGAAGCGCGTCAGGCACACCAGCATGGTCATCGCGTCCCCATCGGGGGAAAAGCAGGCGGCGGATTCACCCGCCAGCCCCATGGCCTTGCTCACCGAGTCCAGCAGTGCGTCCCGCTCCGGGTCGGTCAGGGGCATGTCGGCTTCCCAGCGGAGCATCCGCCAGGCATAAGGGTTCGGGGGCAGAGACGCGCTGTCCACGGCCTGCCCCAATAGCAGGCAGTCCATGGGTGTACGCGCTTGCATGACTGGGGACATGGCAAACTCCTTTCGTTCATCCGGGGCCATCGATATGGAAACAGCCGCTTCCGCATATCAGCAGGAAGCGGCTGTTCTGATTGTAGCATTTTTTCCGGCATTTGAAAAGGGTTTGCTGACGTTCAGCACAGCAAAGACAGCATGGGCAGATGAGGTCGTTCCTCGTGCAGTCCCCGGAACCTGCCGTTTCCAACGCGGACGAACTGCGTCGTCTGCTTGGAAACTCGGATTTTTTCCTTTCCCTTTGGGTTGTGTGAACGTGTTGCGCTGGGCTGCCGCCCAGACCTGCGCAGGGGTTTCACCCCTGCACCCCACAAGGGGCATCGCCCCTTGACCCCTTCGACGCTGGCGTGATCCCTTGGAAGAAGCGCGGCGTGGTGGCGTGGATGCGGCAGCGGCCTATCTCATCCAGCACGATAATACGCAAAGAGTTGCCGGCGTTTTTCTTGTCCATGCCCATGGCCGCAATCAACGCGTCCTCCGGGATGTCCGGCAACGCCATGGGCATGCCCAGCATCCGCAGCAGCTGCTCCAGCCGCGCGGATGTCCCCGGAGCCGTCATGCCCCGTGCCTCCGTCAGCCGCGTGATGACGGCCATGCCCAGTGCCACCGCTTCTCCGTGGCGCAGCCCCGCGTAATGCTGGCAGGTCTCCACTGCATGGGCGATGGTATGGCCAAAGTTCAGCGTCATGCGCAGGCCGGTGTCCGTTTCATCCTGCGCCACCACGTCTGCCTTGGCTTGAATGCACCGGCGCAGAATCTCGTTCATGCGGCCCATGAGGGCTTCGCGTCCGCCGGGAGCGCAGGCCTCCAGCAGCGTGAACAGGTCACTGTCGCCAATGCAGCCGTACTTGACCACCTCGCCCAGACCATCCCGCCAGTATTCGTCCGTCAGGGTGGTCAGGGTGTCCGGGTCGCACAGCACCAGGCTCGGCTGCCAGAAGGCACCTACCAGATTCTTGCCCTGCGGCAGGTCAACGGCCACCTTGCCGCCCACGGAGGAATCCACCTGCGCCAGCAGGGTCGTGGGGATTTGCACGAACCGCACGCCCCGCAGGTAGGTTGCTGCCGCCAGCCCGGCCAAATCACCCATCACGCCGCCGCCCAGTGCCACCACGGCATCCTTGCGGGTGATGCGGCTCTCGCACAGGAAGGTGTACAGCTCGCTCAGGCGGTCAAGACATTTGGTCTGCTCGCCATGGGGCAGCACATGGGAGACCACCCGCAGCCCTGCGGCCAGCAGGGATGCTTCTACCCGGTGCAGGTAGAGCGGGGCCACGTTGTCATCCGTGACGATGGCCACGGCGCACGGGCCCAGCGTATCCAGCAGGAAGGTACCTGCCTGATCCATCAGCCCGGGGGCAATATGAATGGGGTAGCTGCGCTGTCCCAGCGCAACAGTGATGGTCTGCATCACGGAGCCTCCCTCCATGCTCGGCTTATTCTTCCACCCGGATGACGCTCTCAATCCGGGCAATGTCGGGATTCAGACGGCTCAGGGCCGTGCGCATGGCCTTCTCGGAGGCCATATGGGTGATGAAAATCAGCGGCACACGGCCATTCTCCACCCTGCCCTTTTGCAGCATGGTGGCGATGGACACGTTCTCCCGGGCAAAGCACCCGGCTACCTCCGCCAGCACGCCCGGCTTGTCCTGCGCGGACAGGCGGATGAAGAAGCTGCTCTGCCAGTCCTCGGTGAAGGTCAGGCTCGCGTCCGCCTCCGCCGTGTTGGCAAAGGTGGGATGCACATGCACGTCCACCGTGGCAGCATGCAGGATATCGCCCACCACTGCGCTGGCCGTGGGCATATCGCCTGCGCCCCGGCCCTGGAGCATCATTTCCTTGCAGGCATGGCCGTGCAGATACACGGCGTTGAAGCTGCCGTTGACCTGCGCAAGGGGATGATCGGCCTTGAGGAAGGTGGGATGCACCCGAACCTCGATGGTGGAGCCGTCCCGCTTGGCGATGGCCAGCAGCTTGAGCACATAGCCCATTTCCTTGCCGCAGGAGATGTCCGCAGCGGTGACGCGGGTGATGCCCTCCCGGTACACCTTGCTGTAGGGCACACGGGCATGGAAGGCCAGCGAGGCCATGATGGACAGCTTGTAGGCTGCGTCCATGCCCTCGACATCATTGGCGGGGTCGGGCTCGGCAAGGCCCAGCCGCTGGGCGTCTGCCAGCACAGCGGCATAGTCCTCGCCGCAGTCGTACATGCGGGAGAGGATGTAGTTGGTCGTGCCGTTGATGATGCCCATCAGCGCGTCAATGCGGTTGGCCTGCAAGGGGGTCATCAGCGTGGAAATGATGGGAATCGCACCGCAGACGCTGGCTTCATAGTACAGTCCGGCGTGATTGCGCTGGGCGGCCTCCTGCAGGCGGTGCCAGTTCAGCGCGACAGCCACCTTGTTGGCGGTGACGACCGTCTTGCCATGTTCCAGTGCGCAGAGCAGGTAGTCCGTGGCAGGCTGTTCGCCGCCCATGAACTCCGCCACCATGGTGATTTCCGGGTCCTCCAGCACATCGGCGGGGTTGGTGGTCAGCACCTCCGGGGGGACGGAGCAGGAGCGGGCCTTGCTCAGGCTGCGCACCAGCACCTTCTTTACCCGCACGGTGATGTGATCCCTGTGGGCAATTTCCGCCGCAAAGGTGTTCAGCAGATTCCACACGCCGCCGCCCACATTGCCGCAGCCCAGAAAACCAAGTACAATCTCTTTCATTTCGCGATACATCCTTCCTTGTTCCGCTCGTAGATGAGCCGCAGGCCCTTGAGGGTGAGCAGGCCGTCCAGCTTGTCAATGACCTTGGCTTCCTCCGCCACCATGACGGCCATGCCGCCCGTGGCGATGACCTTCGCCTCGCAGCCCAGCTCCTGCTTGATTTGATGGACGATGTTGCTCACCAGTCCCGCATAGCCGTAGTACATGCCTGCCTGCAAATTGGTCAGCGTGGTGCGGGCAATGATGCTCTCCGGCTTGGTCAGGGCAAAGCGGGGCAGCTTGGCTGTGCCGGACACCAGGGCTTCACTGGCCAGCTTGATGCCCGGGCAGATGCACCCCCCCAGGAACGAGCCGTGCTCGTCCACCACGCCAAAGGTGGTCGCCGTGCCAAAGTCGATGAAGATGCACGGCCCGCCGTACTCGCTGTAAGCGGCCACCGCGTTGGCAATGCGGTCACTGCCCAGCTCACGGGGATTCTCATAGCGGATGTTGATGCCGGTTTTGATGCCCGGAGCCACCAGCATGGGCGCAAGACCAAAGTAATTCTGGCACATATGCTCAATGGTGAAATTGATGGTGGGCACCACGCTGGAAATCACAATGCCCTCCACCTGTGCCGGATCCACCTGCTCGTGCTGGAACAGGTTCATGAACAGGATGCCGTATTCATCGGAGGAATACATCCTGTTGGTGGATACGCGCCAGTACTTGACCATGACATCGCCATCGAACAGGGCTGTCTTGATGTTGGTATTGCCAATATCCAGCGTCAGGATCATGGAAGGAACGCCTCCTTGGGGGTCAGGATGATGCTTCCCCCGCCTGCCTTCGTGCGGCGGACGGGGGAAGCAGGGAAATCAAAAGGGTCAGGCCCGGCGCACGCGCCACAGGGCCGTGAGGATGGGCGGGCAAATCAGCGCGGCGGCAATGGCCTCGCAGGGGCCTGCACCACCGGCGGTGGCACCGATGGCCGTCAGCACGGCGGTGTTGTCAATGCCGGCCATCATGTAGAAAATGAGCATCAGGCCCAGATACAGCACGGTATTGGTCAGAGAGCCGCAGGCAGCCGCCACGGCGACGGCCATGTGCTTCTGCTTTTTCGACAGGAGCGAGTACACGCCCCAGATGACCAGCGGGATGCACAGCCGGGGCAGGAAGGTCATCACCACCACGGCCAGCGGGGATGCGCCCATGAGCGTACCCACCAGCACCGAGGGCTTGATGAGCGCGGAGACCATGCTCGTTGCGCCGAAGGCCAGGCCCAGCACCAGACCGTTTTTCAGGCCCATGTAGATGGTGCCGATGGCCACGGGGATGACCAGCAATGTGACATTGCACCAGCCCAGGGGAATCAGGCCGAGGGGTGTCTGTCCCAGGAGGAAGATCAGACCGACGAAGAGGGCCAGCAGGACGAGGTTGTTGAGTTGTTTGCGTGCCATGGTGGTATTACCTCCGTTCGGGTTCCGTATGCGGATACCCTACGATATGAATTTCTGCCTGCCGGGGCCTGAGGTTTCGTCCGGTGCGCGAGCTCCCGGCGACAGGCACGATGGCGTGCAGATGACATCATTATACATGTTTTGCGCTGGAATGTAAAGCACGGCAGCGATTGACCAGCGAGGAAGAACAGCAAAAGTGCGCCCAACACCAAGGGACCGCGCCAGCGGAAAGGGGTCAAGGGGCGATGCCCCTTGTGGGGTGCAGGGGTGAAACCCCTGCGCAGGTCTGGGCGGCAGCCCAGCGCAACAGGTTTGAACAGTGAAAAAGGAATCGCAAAAAATCAGAGTTTCCAAGCAGACGACGCAGTTCGTCCGCGTTGGAAACGGCAG
>JBJEUL010000341.1:0-8107 GCA_051883835.1 Aristaeellaceae bacterium | reverse complement strand
TGGGGTGCAGGGGTGAAACCCCTGCGCAGGTCTGGGCAGCAGCCCAGCGCAGCACGACCGACGATTCAACAAGGAAAAAGCGAAACCGGCCAGCCCCTTATAGCCAGCCGGTCAGCATTCACTTGTCCAGTGCCGCGTCCATCAACTTCTGCAGCATGACCGGGTTGGCCCTGCCGCCGCTCAGCCCCATGGCCGCGCCCATCAGGGCCTTTTTCAGCTGGGGCTTGCCGCTGCGGTAGCCTTCCACCAAATCAGCATGCTCCGTCATGGCTTGCGTCACCAGCGCGGACAGCTGGGCCGCATCGCTGAGCTGCTCCAGTCCACTGCGGCGCACATAATCGGCCGGGGCTTCATCCTGCTGCCACAGGGCCGCGATGACCTTCCGGGCCGCGCCGCTGTTGATGATGCCCTGCTCCACCATGGACGCAATCTCCGCCAGATGCGCCGGGGCCACCGGCACCTGTGCGTCCTCGCCCTCCAGCAAGCGGAATACCTCGGTAATCATCAGGTTCGCCAGCGTCCTGACCGCTGTGGTGGACGCTGCCGCCTGCTCAAAGTAGTCCGCCAGCCCCTTATCTGCCGCCAGCTGCTCGGCGGCATAGGCGGTCAGGCCATAGTCGCGGATGTAGGCTGCCTTGCGCTGGTCGGGCAGCAGGGGCAGCTCGTCCTTCCACTGGGCAATCAGGCTCTCCGCCAGCACGATGGGGGCCAAGTCGGGGTCGGGGAAATAGCGGTAATCGTTTGCGTCCTCCTTGCGGCGCATGGAGGATGTCTTGCCGGTGAGCTGGTCGAAGCGGCGCGTCTCCTGCACGATGGCCTCGCCCTTGCGCACGGCCTCCACCTGACGGCGGTATTCCTCCTCAATGGCATGCTGCACGGAGGCAAAGGAGTTCAGGTTCTTCATCTCCGTGCGGGTGCCGAAGGGCTCACCGGGCTTGTGAATGGACAGGTTCACGTCGCAGCGCAGGGAGCCTTCCTGCATGCGGCAGTCGCTGATGCCCGTGTAGGCAATGACGGCCTTCAATTTGCGCAGATAGGCCACGGCCTCCTGCGGGGTGCGGATGTCCGGCTCGGACACAATCTCAATGAGCGGCACACCGCAGCGGTTGCAGTCGATGAGCGTCCCCTGCTCCGGGTCGTGAATCAGCTTGCCCGCGTCCTCCTCGATGTGGATGCGGGTGATGCCCACGCGCTTCTCGCCTTCCTCGGTTTCAATGGTGAGATGGCCGCCCACGCACAGGGGCAGGTCATACTGGCTGATTTGATAGGCCTTGGGCAGGTCGGGATAGAAATAGTTCTTCCTGTCCTGCTTGGCATAGCGGGCAATGGTGCAGTCCGTGGCCAGACCCGCCAGCACGGCGTAATGCACCACCTGCCGGTTCAGCACCGGCAGCGTCCCCGGAAAGCCCATGCACACCGGGCAGCACTGGGTATTGGGGGCCGCGCCAAAGGTGGTGGGACAGGAACAGAAAATTTTCGTCCGGGTTTTCAATTCCACATGCACTTCCAGGCCGATGACCATCTCGTACCCGTCCATCATTCGGAATGCTGCCATTACAGCTCAACCTCCTTCATCGCGCCCAGTGCCTGCTCCAGCGCGTAGCCAATGCGGTACAGCCGCGGCTCGGAGAAGGTCGCACCCATCAATTGCAGGCCTACCGGCAGGCCCTGACCATCCACGCCGCAGGGCATGGACAGCGCGGGAATGCCCGCGATATTCACCGGCACGGTATGGATATCGCCCAGATACATTTCCAGCGGGTCAGTTGACTTTTCCCCGATTCTGTAGGCCGTGGTGGGGGCCACGGGGCCAAGCAGTGCGTCACAGCCGCTCAGGGCCTTCTGGAAGTCCCGGATGACCAGCGTCCGCACCTCCAGGGCTTTCTTGTAATACGCATCAAAGTAGCCAGCCGACAGGGTGTAGGTTCCCAGCAGGATGCGCCGCTTGACCTCCGGGCCGAAGCCCTCGCTGCGGCTCTTGACGTACAGTTCCTCCAGGTCGGCGTATTCCGCGGTGCGGCGGCCATAGCGCACGCCGTCGAAGCGGGCCAGATTGGAGGAAGCCTCCGCACTGGAAATGACGTAATAGGCCGGGAGCGCGTATTGCAGGGAGGGCAGGCTGACCTCCTTGACGGTTGCGCCCAGCGTGCGCAGGGTGTCCGCCGCGTGCATCACAGCTTCCCGCACGCCCTCGCTCAGGCCCGGTGCGAACATCTCCCGGGGTAGGCCGATGGTCATGCCCTGTACGCCGTCCTTCAACGCTGTCCGCATGCTGCCATAGGTGCGGTCAACCGAGGTGGTGTCCCGCCCGTCATGCCCGGCCAGCAATTCGAGGGCCATGGCGTTGTCCTCCACCGTGCGGGTCATGGGGCCAATCTGATCCAGCGAGGATGCAAAGGCAATCAGACCATAGCGGCTGACCATGCCGTAGGTGGGCTTCATGCCCACCACGCCGCAGAAGGCCGCAGGCTGGCGAATGGAGCCGCCGGTGTCGCTGCCCAGGGCGAAGGGAGCTTCCGCCGCCGCCACGCAGGCCGCGCTGCCACCGGAGGAACCGCCCGGCACATGCTGCAGATTGCGGGGGTTGCGGGTCAGGTGGAACGCGCTGTTCTCCGTGGAGGAACCCATGGCGAACTCGTCCAGGTTGGTCTTGCCCAGCAGCACGCAGCCAGCCGAGCGCAGCTTCTCCCACACTGCCGCATCATAGGGCGGAACGAAGGTTTCCAGCATTTTGGAGGCGCAGGTGGTGGGCATGCCGCTGATGCAGATGTTGTCCTTCACCGCCACCGGCACGCCGCACAGGGGATGCACTGCTTCCCCGGAGGCACGGCGGGCATCGGCCTCGTCTGCCTGACGGAGGGCTTCCTCCGGGCATACGGTGATATACGCGCCCACCTTGTCCTCCGTCTGGGCGATGCGCGTCAGGTATGCCTGCGTAATCTCCCGGGAGGACAAGGCACCGCAGGCCAGCTGCTCCGCCAGCTCTGCCATGGTCATGGATGTGATCGGCTTCATTGTTGCTTTCCTCCCTTACTCAAAGGTCTTGGGCACGGTGACGCAGGTGTCCGTGCGGGTGGGTGCGCTGGCCAACAGCCGTTCCCGGTCAAAGGGCTGGGCCGGTTCGTCCTCACGAAGCACGTTTTCGGTGGGAATGACGTGGGCCGTCATGGGAACGCCGGTGGTGTCCACCTGCTGCAGGGCCTGCGCGAAGGACAGGATACCGGCCAGCTCGCCGCCCATGCGCGTTTCTTCCTCCGGGGTGAGGGCCAGCTTGGCCAGCTGCGCCACCTGCTGCACCACGATTTGGGGCTTGGCCTGGGCTGCCTTGTGGATTTCCTGCGCCGCCGCTGTGCCCAGCTGCAGCACTTCCAGCTGCTCCGCGTCCACAAAGTCCGGCGCGCCGGTCATCAGGCAGGAAGCGTCACGCACCTTGGGGAAGGCAATCACATCCCGCAGGCTGTCCGCGCCCAGCAGGAGCATCACCAGACGGTCAAGGCCGAAGGCAAAGCCGCCATGGGGCGGTGTGCCATAGCGGAAGGCATCAATCAGGAAGCCGAACCGCTGCCGCGCACTCTCCTCGGAGAAGCCCAGTGCCTTGAACATGAGGGCCTGCACCTCCGGGCGGTGGATACGGATGGAACCGCTGCCCAGCTCCACGCCGTTGAGCACCACGTCATAGGCCTGGGAGCGCACCCGGCCCGGGTCGGTGAGCAGGTAGGGCAAATCCTCCTCGTAGGGCATGGTGAAGGGATGGTGCATGGCCAGATAGCGGCCTTCCTCCTCCGACCACTCGAACTCCGGGAAGTCCGTGACAAAGCAGAAGCGGAAGTCCTGCTTGTCCCGCAGGCCCAGCATGTCACCGACCTCCAGGCGCAGACCGCACAGCGTCCGGCACACCACGCTGAACTTGTCCGCACAGAACAGGATGAAATCGCCCCTTTCCGCATCCAGCTGCCGGAGCAGCTCCTGCCACTGGGCCTTGGTGAAATACTTTTGCAGGATGGAGTTGACCTCGCCGTCCTCGTGGATGAGAATCCAGGCCATGCCCTTGGCCCCGTAGCCGATGGCGTGGTCAGTCAGCGTCTCAATGGTGGTGCGAGTGAACTTTTCCGCGCAGCCCTTGCAGTTCAGAGCGCGAACCTTGCCGCCCTTGTCCGCCACACGGCGGAACACGGAGAAGGAGCATGATGCCGCCAGCTCCGTCACGTCCCGGATGGTCATGCCAAAGCGCATATCGGGCTTGTCGCAGCCGTAGCGGTCCATGGCTTCCTGCCAGGTCATGCGGGGGAAGGTGTAGTCGATTTCCCGGCCCATGGTCTGGGCGAAAATGCTCTTGAACAGCCGCTCCAAATGTTGAAGGATGTCCTCCTGATCCACAAAGGACAGCTCCATGTCCACCTGCGTGAACTCCGGCTGACGGTCAGCGCGCAAATCCTCATCGCGAAAGCACCGGGCAATCTGATAATACTTGTCGATGCCGCCCACCATCAGCAGCTGCTTGAAGATTTGCGGGGACTGGGGCAGGGCATAGAAGGTACCGGGATGCACGCGGCTGGGCACCAGATAGTCCCGCGCACCCTCGGGGGTGGACTTGCAGAGCATGGGGGTTTCCACCTGATAGAAGCCATCGCCGTTGAGATACGTTTCGGCGGCGTACTGCACCTGATGGCGGAACTTCAACGCCTTCTGCATGGCGGGGCGGCGCAGGTCGAGGTAGCGGTACTTGAGCCGCAGCTCCTCGCGCACCTTGGCATCCTCCTCCATGGAATAGGGCAGGGGCTGGGCCTCGGACAGCACGGTCAGGGACGTGGCAGCCAGCTCCACCTCGCCGGTTTGCAGCCGGGGATTGTAGGTGCTTTCGTCACGCAGGCGGATTTCACCCTCCACCTGCACCACGCTTTGCAGGTGCACGCTCTCTGCCCGGTGGAAGTCCTCCCCACGCAGCAGATGCAGGTCGCACACCACCTGCGCCACACCCTCTCTGTCCTTCACATCCAGAAAGACCACGCCGCCCATGTCGCGCTTGACCTGTACCCAGCCGCACAGCACGGCCCGCTGACCCATATGCTCCCGGCGGATGCTTCCGCAGTAATGTGTCCGCTTCATACCTTGATGTCCTCCTTACTTTGACGGCCCGGGCAATAAAAAATCCGTCCTTCTGCCCCCTTGCATCAGGGGCGAAAGACGGTCATCTTCCGCGGTACCACCCACATTCACCTCTCCCGCATACGCGAAAGAAGCCTTTCCCGGCAACGGCCATGACGGCGATTGCCTGAAGCTGTCACGGGCTTCTCCCGTCCGCGCCTACTGGGTGTCAAGCCTTTGGGGCGGCGGCTCCGAGCTGTTCCTTCACCGGGCATCCCTGCCGTACTCGCACCTTGACACGGCTCTCTGGAAAGGATGGGGATCGGCTACTGCTGCTCTTCTCAGCCTTTGCCGCGGACATTGCTGCCCGCATCGGTTGTTGCGATTGATGATATCACCCTGTTTGCCCCTGCGTCAAGGGCAAGTACAGACAAAGTACAATGAAAAACAGTTGAAGAACAATCCTGACGGCATGCAGCGGGCCATCGTCAATGGGTGATGAGGCGGAGCATGTCATCCACCAGCCCAATGGCGCAGGTCAGCCGCTGGTTGTAGTTGCCGCCCACAATGATGGTCTTGCCGCCGAAGCCGAATTCCCGGTACATGCTCAGCAGCCGGTCATTGAGCCGTTCGCGGCGCGCCTGGTCGCCGTTGAGCCGCTGGCCGTCGGCCACCCACTTCACATCCGGGGTCAGGAACAGCAGCACGTCATACTTGTCCGGGTCGATGTAGGCCTCCACCAGACGGTTGCGGTGGCCCATGTACAGCTCGGAATAGTAGTCCGTCACCACGGCATCCGTGTCGAAGAAGCAGACCTTGTTGGCGTTGCGCAGGGCCTGATAGTCCTGCTCGGCCTGCAAATGCGCCATGCGCCCGAAGTCCGCATCCGTGTAGATGCTTTCATCCCCGCCCAGATACTTCTCGGCATAGTAGCGGCCCACCTCCTCCGACCAGGAGGTGTTGTAGAGCTTGGCCAGGCACTTGGTCAGGGTGGTCTTGCCGCAGGACTCGGTACCGGCGATGAGCACCTTCTTGGCAAAGAAGGGACGAGCCGGGCCCAGGATGTAGTGCCAGTTGTTCAGGATATCCCGGCGAATCTCCGTAGCGGAGATGGGATAGCGGCTGCGGGCGGGGTCGAACAGCTCGATGGCACTGTTGGGGAAATACTGCTTCAGCGGTAGGTCATATTCCTGATCCCCCACGAAGAAGGCATCAATGCCCTCCGGCACCACCTGCCGCATCCTGTCCGACCACATCTGCCAGCCGTCCGGATACACGGGAATGTCCGTTTCATCCAGCACGCGCACCTGAATATGCTCCATGTCCTGCACCTGCTGGGCCAGCCACTGCTTGCGCAGCTGGTAGGTGATGACAGGCAGCCCCGCTTCCCGGCAGATGGCCTCGGTTTGATATTTGTTGTCGGAGATGACCACAATCAGCCGCTCGCACTTGGTGGAGGCCACCATGATTTGATAGAGATGGCCGCGGTGGGGCGGACAGAACCGGCCGAAATAAACACCTGTCTTGTACATGGAGCAGCAATCCTCCCGCTGTGTGATAAGGTTTCCCGTTCCATTTCGCGCACAAACCCCTTGTTTCCTGCCAAGGCACGACAATTCTCCCTGCGTACGCGAAAGTTGTCTTTCTTTGTTAATTTTTTGTTTATTGGCAATTGACTTCTATTCGTTTATGAAGTAAACTATCAGATGGCTGTCGTTCGGCACCCCGGGCGGCAGGCAAGCAAGCCAAGCCCGACGGCGCATCCGCTGCGCCATTCCCATATCCATCGAGGAGGTACAGCCGTGAACAGGATTCTCAAGAAGAAGGTTCTCAATCCTACCGTCACCCTCATGGAGGTGGACGCGCCGCTGGTGGCCCGCAAGGCCGAGCCGGGGCAGTTCATCATCCTGCGCGTGGATGAGCAGGGCGAACGCATCCCCCTGACCGTGGCAGATTATGACCGCGAAAAGGGCACCATCACCATCATTTTCCAGGTGGTGGGCGGCTCCACGGAAAAGCTGAATCATCTCAACGAGGGCGATTACATCCACGATTTCGTTGGCCCGCTGGGCCGTGCCACCCACACCGAGGGCCTGAAGAAGGTCGCTGTGGTGGGCGGCGGCGTGGGCTGCGCCATTGCCTTCCCGGTGGCGAAGAAGCTGCATCAGCAGGGCACCGAGGTGCATGCCGTCGTGGGCTTCCGCAACAAGGATCTGGTCATTCTGGAGCAGGAGTTCGCCGCCAATTCCACCAAGCTGGTGTGCATGAGCGATGACGGCTCCTGGGGCGAAAAGGGCCTTGTAACCGATGCGCTGCGCAAGCTCATTGAGAGCGGCGAGCAGTATGACGAGGTCATCACCATCGGCCCGCTGCCGATGATGAAGTTTGTCTGCAAGCTGACCAAGGAATATGGCATCAAGACCATCGCCAGCATGAACCCCATCATGATTGACGGCACGGGCATGTGCGGCGGCTGCCGCCTGACCGTGGGCGGCAAGACCATGTTCGCCTGCGTGGACGGCCCGGAGTTTGACGGCCATCTCATTGACTTTGACGAGGCCATCGCCCGCAGTGCCACCTACCGCGATTTCGAGCGTCATGCCCACGAGGAAGCCTGCAACCTGTTCAAGGCCGCGCAGCACTGACCCCACCGACTGCATACGGGAGTTGAAATACAATGCCGAACATGTCTCTGGTCAAGAACCCCATGCCCTCCCAGGCCCCGGACGTGCGCAACAAGAATTTCTCCGAGGTGGCTCTGGGCTATACCCCCGAGACCGCCATGGACGAGGCCAAGCGTTGCCTGAACTGCAAGCACAAGCCCTGCGTCAGCGGCTGCCCGGTGAAAATTCGCATTCCTGAATTCATCAAGGCTGTGGCCGAGGGTGACTTCGAGGGCGCGTATCAGATCATCGCCCAGTCCTCCAGCCTGCCTGCGGTATGCGGCCGCGTCTGCCCCCAGGAGACCCAGTGCGAGGGCAAGTGCGTCCGCGGCATCAAGGGTGAGCCGGTGGCCATTGGC
>JBJEUL010000340.1:0-8130 GCA_051883835.1 Aristaeellaceae bacterium | reverse complement strand
TATCCCGCATGTCGATGACCTCGCAGGCGGAGTGGACATAGCGGCAGGGAATCGAAATCGTACACACCGGAATGCCGCCCCGGCTGGTCTGCATGGCGGAAGCATCCGTGCCGCCGAAGGGCAGCACCTCCCTTTGCGTCTTGACGCCTGCCGCCTTGCCGCATGCCAGCAGCTCCTCCCGCAGCTCGGGGTTGGAGATGCTGCCGCGATCCATGACCTTCACGGCCACGCCCTCGCCCAGCTTGATTTCCGGCTGCGTCTGGCCGGGGGTATCGCCCCAGGCGGTCACATCCAGCGCGATGCCGATATCCGGCTCCAGCGCGAAGGACGCGGTCTTGGCACCGCGGCAGCCGACCTCCTCCTGCACGGAGAACACGGCCAGCACGGTATCCTGCGTGTCGCCCAGGGTCTGCATCAGCTTCACCAGCAGGGCGCAGGCGCAGCGGTCATCCATGGCGGGACTGCCCACCCGGTTTTCGCCCAGGCGGAAGCAATCCGGCGCGAACACGGCCATGTCGCCCAGCTGCACCATGCGCTGCGCGTCCTCCTTATCCTGCGCACCGATGTCGATGAACATGTGCTTCATCATCCGCGCACCCTCCACCGGCTCGGATACCACCACGCCATGCACCCCATTGGCGAACACCACATGGCGGGTCAGCGTGACGTTCAGGCCCACGCCGCCCACATTGGTCACGCGGAGGAAGCCCTCCTTCTCAATGCCCGTGACCACAAAGCCGATATGATCCATATGGGCGGAGAGCATGATGCGGCGGGGATGCTCGCCCTTGCCGTTCTTCACGCAGATGAGGTTGCCCATGGCATCGGTGGTGATGGTATCCACGCAGCCCTGCAACGCTTCCCGGATGACAGCGGCCACCGGTGCTTCCATGCCCGAGGGGCCAATGGGCGCGAGAACCTTCTTGAGCGTATCAAACATAGCGATCTATCTCCTTTTTGATTGTTACAGGCTCATGAGCAACGCCCGGGCCACTGTCAGCTGATCCTCCACGTCCTGCATGCAGCAGACGGTGGAGGGGCTGTGGATATACCGGCAGGGTACGGACAGCACGATGGTCGGAATGCCCTGACGCGCCCGCTGCATCACACCGGCCTCATTGCCGCCGGACACGGAGCCCTTCACCTGACAATGCAGGCCCTGCTCCTCGGCGATGCTCAGCGTATGGCGGAACAAATCCCGGTTCACCAGCGAGGAACCATCGCCAAAGGACACCGCCACGCCGTCCCCGGTGCGGCACACCTGGCAGGCTTCCGGCACATCACCCAAATCGTTGCAGGTGGTACCCTCCAGCGCGATGCCCACGTCCGGGGCCTGGGCAAAGGCTGCGCCCTTCGCGCCGCGGCAGCCCACTTCCTCCTCGGAAGCAAACACCGCTACCACATCGCAGGGGTACTCCTCCTGCGCCGTCACCAGCCGGAACAGGTTGTAAATGCCCACCCGGTCATCCAGAGCCTTGGCGCACACATAGCCCTCGCCGTAGGTCACATAGGGCGTATCAAAGCAAATCTGCGTACCCACGGGAGCCTTGGCTTCGGCTTCCTTCTTGTCCTTGGCACCAATGTCCACGTACACATCATCATAGCCCAGCACGCGCTTTCTGTCCGCGCTGGACTGCAAATGGATGGGCGCGGCACCAATCACGCCGGGGAGCTTGTCATCGCCCACCAGCACACGCTTGGAGATAATGACCCGCGGGTCAACGCCGCCCAGGGGCAGCACCTTCAAAAAGCCGTCCTCCGTGGCAGCGCGGACGATGAAGCCCACCTCGTCCATATGGGCGGAGAGCATCACCCGCTTGCGGTTCTCTCCCTTGCCCTCGCGCACGACCACCACATTGCCCATCCGGTCAATCACCGGTTTCTGGCCTGCAGCCTGCAACTCCTCCAGCAGATAGCGGCGCAGGGGCTGCTCATAGCCGGAAGGCGCATTGATTTCCGTCAGTGTTTTCAAATCCATAGGTCTACCTCCCAGCCCGGCTCCAGCTCGCTGAGGAAGCTGGTCAGCAGACGGCTGCCCTCCTCCAGCGTGTGGGTGTCAATGGTTTCCACCGAGGTGTGCATGTACTTCACCGGCGGAGATATCAGCACGCAGGGCACACCCGCCCGGGCGATGCCCACCTCGTCCGCGTCGGTCCAGGTGGCGCGATTGGCAATCACGGTGGTCAGGGCAATGTTGTTCGCCTTGGCGCAGTCGGTGAGCCGACGGTTCAGCCTGGGCTGCAAATACGGGCCTACGCAGACGGTCAGGGTATCCAGCGGCACCGTTTTGTCCTTGCTGACACCAAGCTGATGGGCAAACTGAACATCCAGCATGATGCCCAAATCAGGCTCAATACCAAAGGCAGCGGTCATTGCGCCCTGACTGCCCACCTCTTCCTGCGTGGTGGCCACAAAGTACACATCCGCATCACAGCGCATGCGCTGGAGCTTCTCCGCCGTCAGGAGCATCAGGGCTACGCAGGCGCGGTCATCCATGGTTTTGGAGGACATCTGGCCGTTGAGCAGGGACTTGGCGGTGGCATCCAGCGTCACCAGGTCGCCCACCTGCACCAGCTCCCGCACCTTGTCGGCGGGCAGGCCCACGTCCACATGCAGCTCCTTCATGGCGTAGTTGCGTTCCCGGTCCTCCTGACTCATCAGGTGGGGCGGCAGTGCGCCGATGGTGCCGAACAGCTTCTCCCGGCCATGCACCCATACCCGGCTGGCAGGCAGGATGCGCGGGTCAACGCCGCCCACCATGCCCATGCGCAGGGAGCCGTCATCCTCGATTTTCGTGACCATCAGGGAGATTTCATCCATGTGGGCGCAGAGCATCACCCTGGGGCCGCTGCCCTTGCGGTGGGCAATGACGTTGTACAGCTTGTCCACCCTGACCTCATCCACCAGCGGACGGAACAGCGCGGCATAATGCTCCGCGATACGCTTTTCCTGTCCGCTGGGGCCGCATATGGCTGCGGCCTCGGACAGAACCTTCTGTATGTCCATGCTTTCCCTCCTGTATCGCATCTGCCCGTCAGGCCATGGCCTGGCGGACGATATGCCCCATTATAGCACATTTCTGCGGCGACTGCCACCTTTTCCCCGCGTGATAAAAAAACGGCCCCTTTCCTGATGAAGGGCCCGTTTTCATGCGGTCTGTGGCCGCGTTTCTTCCTATTTTCAGCAACAGCAAACACACGCCCCCATTGGGGCGGATGCGTTGCCCGTACCGGCTTATGCTTCCGCGTCCAGCAGCTGCTGGATGGCGGCCACGGCTTCGGCCTCGTCCACGCCGTCGGCCAGCAGCGTCATGGGCTTGTTCGCGTCCAGGCCAAGGGACAAAAGTCCCAGCATGGACTTGGCATTGATGATCTTCTGCTCCCGCTCAATCATCAGCCGGCAGCTGAAGCGTGCAGTCACCTGCACAATCTGCGCGGCAGCATTGCGGGTCAGGGGCTTTCCACCGGGAAAATGAATAGGCTGTCGAATCATGGGTAGACGTCTCCTTTGGTAGATTCGGGCTGCTGTGTGAGTGCTTCCTCGATTTCCCGGGCGATTTCCATGATGCGGCGCATGCGGTGGTTGACGCCGCTCTTGCCCACGGGCGGTTCCATCATTTGACCCAGCTCCGTCAGGCTCAGGGAGGTGTTGTCCAGCCGGAGCCGGGCAATCTCCTGCAACGCCGGAGGCAGGGTATACAACCCCCGCTGGATGGAGATGAGCTTGATGGCCTCAATCTGCCTGTCGGCGGCGTTGAGCATCTTTTCACTGTTATGCTCGTCGCAGTTGGAGGCCCGGTTGGCCCCGGCCCGCATCTGCCGGGTGATGCGGATGTTCTCCAGCTCCAGCACGCTGGAGGATGCGCCCATCAGGGCCAGCACGTCCGCAATCTGCTGCGCGCTCTTGAGGTAGATCACGGTCTGCCCCTTGCGCTGGAAGGTATGCACGGGCAGGCCGGATTTTTCCAGCAGGCGGCAGAGGGTCTTGCGCAGGTGCTCCTCGCCCGCCACCACCTCGAAGTGATAGCTCTTGTCCGGGTTGGTGATGCTCCCCGCCCCCAGGAACGCACCGCGCAGGTAGGCCCTGCGGCAGCACTGCCGCGTCATGGGATGCCGGGGCGTGGTGCGCCGCAGGGTGATGCTGCCGTCCTCCTCCTGCTCCATCATGTGCAGAGCGATGAGCAGCCGCTGGGAATCCTTGTCCCCCAGGGTCAGCACGCAGCTGCGGCGGCCGCCCAGCCGGGCATGCTGCACAAAATGCAGCTTGGCCACAATGTTGAGCTGTGTGCGCAGCAGCAGGAAGATACGCCGGGCCAGTGCGGCATTCTCCACCCGGTATGTCACCTGAATGCGGCCCGCACCGCGCAGGGCCAGACTGCCGGAGGTCTGCGTGAGGGCGGAAAGCTCACTGAGGATGCAGCAGCTCTTGCCCAGCGGCTGGCGCATCAGCTCCTCCTTGGCTGTTGACGAAAAGGACATGCCTTACTCCTTGGTTTCAATGGTTTTCCAATGGGCCTGCTCCACATCAAGGTCACGGTGGTTCACCGACACCTGCCGGTACAGACCCCGCAGATAGGCCCCGATAGCCTCTGCAATGGCCACACTGCGGTGCGCACCGCCCGTGCAGCCGATGGCAATCATCAGCCGGTGCTTGCCTTCCTCCACATAGTGGGGCATCAGGAAGTCCAGCATGTTCTTGGCCTTCTCCATAAATTCCCGGGTCACGGGATGCTCCATCACGAAGTCCCGCACGTCCGCGTCCAGCCCGGTATGGCGGCCCAGCCCTTCAATATAGAAGGGATTGGGCAGGAAGCGTACATCCCACACCAAATCGGCCTGCCGGGGCAGCCCCCGCTTGAAGCCGAAGGACATGACCTCCACATGCAGCTGCACGCTTTCGCCATCGCTGGAGAGGATATCATTCAGCTTCTTTTGCAGCGTCTTGGGGCGCAGCGCGGAGGTATCAATCACATAGTCCGCCATCTCCCGCAAGGGTTGGAGCATCGCCCGTTCCTCGGCGATGGCATCCACCAGGCTGACCGTATCGCTGGCCAGCGGATGATCACGGCGCGTTTCCTTGTAGCGGCTGAGCAGCACGTCATCCGAGGCTTCCAGGAACAGCGTTTCCATTCGATAGCCGATATGCCGCGCCTCGGTGATGAGCTTGCTCACAGCGTGGGCATCGAAGAACTCGCCGCTGCGCACATCCACCGCGAAGGCCACGAATTTGCATTGCAGGGAGGATGTTTCGCAGGCCTCCATGAACTTCACCATCATCATGGGCGGCAGATTATCCACGCAGAACGCGCCCATGTCCTCCAGATAGCGGGTGGCGATGGTCTTGCCGCCGCCGCTCATCCCGGTCAAAAGCAGGAAACGCAAACTTGACGCCTCTCTTTCGTATCTTGTATCCCTCACAGGGCGCGCACCGGGCTGTCCTCGCCCAGAATGCGCACTTCCGGCTCCAGCATCACGCCGAAGCGTTCATGCACGGCCTGCTGCACCTGGGCCATCAGGGCCAGGAAATCCGCCGCTGTGCCGCCCCGGTTCACCAGAAAGCCGGCATGCTTCTCACTGACCTGTGCGCCGCCTACGCTCAGGCCCTTCAGGCCGCACGCATCAATCATCGCGGAAGCATAGCCCCCTGCGGGTCGCTTGAAGGTACTGCCTGCGCTGGGGACGTTCAGCGGCTGCTTCTCCGCACGGCGGCGGTTCAGCTCGGCCATGTCCTTCAGCAGGCTGTCACGGTCGGCCGGAACAAGCTGGCACGTTACCTGCGTGACCACCTTGTCCTCATCCATCAGTCGGGAATGCCGGTGGCCGAAGTCCAGCTCTTCCCGGGTATAGGCAAAGGGTGTACCGTCCATGCACAGGCCCTCCACCCGGGTGACAACCTGGCACATTTCCCCGCCATAGGCTCCGGCGTTCATGTACACGCCACCGCCCACCGTGCCGGGAATGCCGCTGGCAAAGACCAGCCCGCCCAGCGAATGCTCCGCCGCCGCCATGGCCAGGGCCGTCAGCATGGCTCCCGCCTGGGCATGGAGCAGATTGCCCTCGGCGGTGATTTCCCGCATGCCGCGGCACATCCGAACCACCAGACCCCGTATGCCGCCGTCGCGCACCAGCAGGTTGCTGCCGTGGCCGATGAGCGTCACCGGCACATTCAGCCGCCCTGCTTCTGTCAGAAGCATTCGCAGCTGTGCCGGGGTGGTGGGCTGGGCCAGCAAATCAGCCGGGCCGCCCAGATGCAGGGTGGTATAGTTGGCCATGGGTGCCTGTTTTTCCAGTCGCAGGGTGGGTGCCAGTGTTTGCAGCGAGGCTTCCAGAGCCCTCAGGGCCTCGGTATGCGTCATGCTCCAAACCTCCCCTTATACATATATTTTACTGCATTTTTCCTTATGCCGCAAGATAGAAAACAAACTTTCCAGACGTGTTTTTGCGGTGTTCAGTCACGCGGGGGAATAGGGACGTTCCTTGCTGGTTTTGGGAACCTGCCGTTTCCGGCGCGGACGGACTGCGTCGTCTGCTTGGAAACTCGCGCTTTTTTCGGTTCCTATTTGCCATTTGGGCGTGTTGCGCTGGGCTGCCGCCCAGACCTGCGCAGGGGTTTCACCCCTGCACCCCACAAGGGGCATCGCCCCTTGACCCCTTCGACGCTGGCGCGATCCCTTGGGGGGTAAGAAAAGCTGCACCCCCCAAGGGACGCAGCTTTTGTGTTTCACGCCTCCAGCTCCTCAAAGCGGCGGCACCAGGTATATTTGCTGATGGCACTCTGCTGGGCGTTGGGACAGTAGGTGCCCAGCAGGTCTCGGATGTAGGGCGGCATCACCTGATTGTACTTGACCTCCAGAATCATCATGCCATGGTCAAAGGGCGATACCGTCGGTACATCGGGGTTGAACAGCTCCGTGGAGCGCATCCCGGTGCGCAGCTGCTTGTCGAAGGTGATGCGTACCTCCTCCGCCGGATGCAGGTAGGCCTCCCGTACATAGTCCACCAGCACCACAGGGCGCAGCAGGTTCACCGTCATTTCCCGGTACATGTCCGTCAGCAGACCGGAGCGGGTCGTTTCCAGCCCGTAGGGGTCGCCGGCCATCAGCTGCTCGCACAGGTCGCGGGGGATACTCAGGCTCCGCTTGCTGATGAGATTTCCCACCTTGGTCTTGCATTCCAGCTTGATGACCCGGTCGGACAGGTTGTAGATGCGGATGCGGTACTTGTCGCGGTTCTGGTCGCCGTCGAGCTTGTCGTACAGGGCAGTGTTGAACACGGTATCGAAGTACAGACTGCGGATGTGGTACTCGTTGTGTTCATCGCCGTTGGGATCCCTGTCCAGCACGCGATCCAGGGCCTGGGACAGGAGATAGTGCTGCCCCTCATTGATGAAGAATTTCAATTCATGCCGCAGCGGCTGATTGAACGCCATGGGCTCACCTCTTTCCGGCTGATGTTACGCGCCGGCTTCGCTCTGGCAGGCCACCAGCGTCGCGTCATGCACGCCCTCGATGTTGAGCATTTCGGCCACCAGATCCTGCTTGTTGTCCAGCCGCACCTCGAAGGTCATCTCCGCACCGGTGCGGGTCACGGTCTTGGAGCGCAGGCGACGCTGCTTGACCATGCGGCGCAGCTTCTGGTTGATGTCATACTCGGCATCCTCGTCATAGTGCAGCACCAGCAGGTAGGCATTGGGATTGGTGAAGTGGATGAAGGTCATCAGGAACAGCACCACGGCAATGCCCAGCACCACCACCAGCGCGATAACGTACAGCTCCGCGCCCAGCAGGATACCCATCGTCAGGGCCCAGAACATATAGGCCGTATCCATGGGATCCTTCACTGCCGTGCGGAAGCGCACGATGGACAGTGCGCCCACCATGCCCATGGACAGCGACAGGTCGGACTTGATACACATGACCACGGGGGTGGTAATGAGCGTCAGCATCACCAGCGTCATGGCAAAGCTGGGGCTGTACAGCACACCCCGGTAGCACTTCTTGTACACAAAGGCGATGATGAGGCCCACCACAAAGCCCAGGGCCAGGGCCAGCACCACCTTCATGGGGGTCAGGCTGGCAAACTGCTGGGCAAAATAGGCGGACAGGCCGCCAGTGCTTTGGGTGATGTTGCT
>JBJEUL010000339.1:0-8130 GCA_051883835.1 Aristaeellaceae bacterium | reverse complement strand
CAGGCTTCGACAAGTGGCACAAGGGCTTTGTGGATTCCCCGGAATGGGGCAGCGCGTGCGTGCTGAACCCCTGGCACCTCTACCGCAAGTACGGCAACCTCCGTGCCCTGCGCCATGCCTATCCCACCATGAAGCGGTATGTGGATTACCTGACCAGCCGCACCCATCATGGCGTGCTGCACCATGGGCTGGGTGACTGGCTGGACATCGGCCCCTGCACCCCCTATTCCCAGAACACTCCCGTCCCCGTCACCGCCACCTGCCTGTACGCCATTGACCTGGACATCATGGCCCAGGCCGCCCATCTGCTGGGCATGCCGGAGGACGCGCAGGCCTACGAGCAGCAGCTGGCCTATGTCCGGGAGGAATACAACGCGCAGTTCCTCGATGACCAGACAGGCCGCTATGCCAACGGCAGTCAGGCCTGTCAGGCCCTGAGCCTGATGGCGGGCATGGTGCCGGAGGGCTTCCGGGAAAAGGCCGTGAAGCAGATGAAGGACGAGGTGGTCAAGCGGAAGTACGCCATCACCGCCGGGGACGTGGGACACCCCTATCTGGTTTCCGCGCTGATGACCTTCGGCATGTCCGATATCCTCCATACCATGACGCAGATGACCGAAACGCCCGGCTACGGCTATCAGGTGCGCTGCGGTGCCACCACCCTCACCGAGGAATGGGACGGCCCCGACCCGGCCCGCCCCCACGGCTCACAGAATCATTTGATGCTGGGCAGTCTGGACGAGTGGTTCTTCAGCGGGCTGGCGGGGATTGGCTCCATCCGCACGCAGGAACAGTTCGACCAGCTGACCATCTGCCCGCACTTTGCGCAGGGCCTGGGCAAGGTGAGCGCATGGACGATGCACCCCTATGGCCGACTGGCCGTCCAGTGGACGCGGGAAGGCGCACAGGTACGTCTGAGCGTAACCGTGCCGCCCAACACCACCGCCCACATCCGCACGGAATCCGGCGACATTGATGTACACGTTGGCTCCGGCGACTATACTTATTGCTGCAAAGGCTGACCCCTCCAAAGGACCGCGCCAGCGGAAAGGGGTCAAGGGGCGATGCCCCTTGTGGGGTGCAGGGGTGAAACCCCTGCGCAGGTCTGGGCGGCAGCCCAGCGCAACACGTTGAATCATCAGGAGGACAAAGACGATGATTTCCATTCACGACGAGCGTATCGCTCCCTATTTGACCCCCTACCGTTATCCCCGGCCCGTGCTGACCGGCTCGGGCATACCCGGGGCCTTTGACCAGCAATCCGTGGACATCCCCTTTGTGTTCCGCCACAGTGGAAGGTTCTACATGCTCTATACGGGCTTTGACGGCATCGGGTATCAGTCCGCGCTGGCGGTGTCCGATGACCTGCTGCACTGGACGCATGAGCGCGTCATCCTCCCCCGGCTGCCCAAGGAGGCCCAACGCTGGGACGGCGGCAGCGGCGCGGTGACATGGCTCATCAAGGAAAGCGACAATCTGTGGGACGTGCCCACCCTGCGCAAGGTGAATGGCCGCTACTGGGGCGTGTATCACTCCTATCCCGGCGAGGGCTACGAAACCGGCCCCGCACAAATCAGCATGATTTGGTGCGAGAAGGATGACCTCTCCGAGTGGCATCGGCTGGATGAGCCGGTGTTCTCCTGGAAGGACGGCGAGGCCTGGGAAAAAGGCGGCCTGTACAAGGCCTGCGTCATCCGGGATGGCAGCCGCTGGCTGATGTTCTACAATGCCAAGGATGAAGCCGCCGCATGGACGGAGCAGACCGGCGTGGCCTTCTCCGAGGATTTGACCCACTGGACGCGCTATGCAGGCAACCCCATCCTGCGGGTCACGCCCGATGCCTGGGACAGGCGGTTCGTGTCCGACCCCTATGTGGTGCGGGACGGCGATACCTGGGTGAACTTCTACTTCGGCCTGGGGCCGGGTCATGCGCAGGAGGGCCTTGCCCTGTCCCATGACCTGCTGCGCTGGGAAAAGGTGGACGCGCCCATCATCCCCCACGGCCAGCCCGGCTCCTACGACAGCGGCCACGCCCACAAGGCGGCGATGGTATACTGGCAAGGCATTCTGTACCACTTCTACTGCGGGACGCGGCCATGGCAGCCCGGCGACCCCACGAAGGTCTTTGAGGAGCCGTGGGCAGAGCTGCGCACCATCTGCGTGGCCACCAGCAAGCCCCTGGAGGAGGCATGACGCATGAAGCAATATGACGCACTGCGGCAGGGCAGCATGCCCCCGCGCATCCTGCCCTTCCTGTGGATGAAGGGCGAGGACGAGGCCACCATCCGGGAGGAGCTGGATGCCATCGAGGCCTGCGGGGTGAAGGAGGTCTGCCTGGAGAGCCGCCCCTACCCGGACTTCTGCGGCCCGAAGTGGTGGGCCACGCTGGACTTTTTGATGCCGGAGATGAAGCGGCGCGGTATGCGCATGTGGATTCTCGATGACCGCAAGTTCCCCACCGGCTATGCCAACGGCGGCTTTGAGCGTCAGCCGGACAAGGCGAAAATCTATCTGGCCGAGCGGCACATGGACATCCTCGGCCCCTGCCGGGATGGCGCGGTGCTGGTGGAGAATTTCGTGGGCAACGGCACGCTGCTGGGCATCCTTGCCGTACCCAAGCCGGACAGCGATACCCTGGCCGTCAGCGGCGAGGGCGTGATTGACCTGACCAATCAGGTGGAAAACGGCTTTGTGTACTTTGACCTGCCGGAAGGCGCATACCGGCTGTTCATCCTGTTCACCACCCGGGCCTTCGGCGGGCGCGAGAACTATATGAACCTGATTGACGCGGACTCCGTGCGTGTGCTGCTGGATGAGGTGTATGAAAAGCACTACCAGCATTACGCGGCGGATTTCGGCAGCGTCATCGCGGGGTTCTTCTCCGATGAGCCGGAGCTGGGCAATGTGAAGGGCTATCCCTTCGACCAGACGCTGGGCAAGCGGGACGTACGCCTGCCCTGGAGTGCGCAGCTGGAAGCGCGGCTGCGGGAAGCCTGGGGCGCAGAATTCCTGACCCGTCTGCCCGGGCTGTGGTACGAGGCCGGGAACAAGACCGCCGGTACCCGCTCCGGCTACATGGATGCCATGACCTCTCTGGTGTACGAGTGCTTCACCGGGCAGGTGGGGCAGTGGTGCGCCGAGCATGGCGTGGAATACATCGGCCACGTCATTGAGGACGACAACGCCCACACCCGCATGGGATGCAGCGTGGGCCACTATTTCCGGGAGATGCAGGGCCAGCACATGGCCGGTGTGGACGTGGTGCATCACCAAATCGTGCCGGGCTTCACGGGACGCATTCATCAGTGGATTGCCGGGGACTCGGACGGGGAATTCTTCCACTTCGGTCTGGCAAAGCTGGCCAGCTCCGCAGCGCACATCGATCCCAAAAAGCAGGGCCGCGCCCTGTGCGAAATCTTCGGCAACTATGGCTGGGCCGAGGGCGTATCGCTGATGCGCTGGCTGACCTGCCACATGCTGGTGCGGGGCATCAATGTGTTCACGCCCCACGCCTTTTCCATGACCTATCCTGACCGGGACTGTCCGCCCCACTTCTATGCCCGGGGCAACAATCCGCAATTTGATGCCTTCGGGCAATTGATGCGGTTCATGCAGCGGGCAGCCCATCTGCTGGGGGACGGTACCCCGATGGCGGACGCAGCCGTGCTGTATCACGCGGAAGCCGAATGGAGCGGCGCGGCCATGATGCTCTATCAGAAGCCCATGCGCGCCCTTGCGGAGCGTCAGCTGGACGCGGATGTCATCCCCTGCGACGCGCTGGCGGATGCCGTTATCCGGGAAGAGTGCATGCGCATCGGCAACGCCTGCTATCCCTGTCTGGTGCTGCCCTATGCGGCGTGCATCCGGCGGGACACGGCGGATTTCATCATCCGTGCGGCAGCACAGGGCTTGCGGGTATACGCGGTGGATGGCATTGCCGCCATGGACACGGCGCAGCAGCCCCTTCCTGCGGATATCCTGTCGGCCCTGCAAGGCAGTGTACAGGTGGTTCCCCTGTCCGGGCTGGCACAGCGCGTAGCGGCGGAGGTGCCGGGCCATGTGACCTGCGAGGGTTGCTGGCCTGACCTGCGGGTCATGAGCGTTGCCTACCCGGACGGGCAGGCGGTCATGTTCTTCAACGAGAGCGTCACGAAAGCCGTGGACACCCGCGTGTCCTTCCGGGACAGGCAGGACACGGCCGTGCTGTGGTATGACCCGTGGTTTGACCGGGAGGAAGCCGTGGCCATCGCGGATGGCCGGATGCCCCTGCATCTGGCACCGGGCGAGTGCCTGCTGTGCCTGCTGGACGGCCGGGAAGGTGCAGCCCCTGCCAAAACCATTCAGGCCGAAATGCCCCTCGATTTGCACTGGACGGTTTCCTGCGCGGACGAACTGAGCCACGATGCCTTCCGTCCGCTGATGACCCTGGAGCCGGGACAGCCCCTGCCCAACATGAACGGGCGCGGTCAGCAGCCGGGCTTCACAGGCTGGTACCGCTATGACGGCGTGTTTGACTGCCGCAAGGAAGAAGGCGCGGCGTATCATCTGGCCATTCCCCGGGGCGGAGACACGGCGCAGGTAGTGCTCAACGGGGTCGATTTGGGCTATCTGGCCCAGTTCCCCGGCTGGGTGGATGTGACCGATGCCCTGCGGGACGGCACCAACACCCTGCGGCTGGAATTTTCCACCACGCTGGTCTGGCAGCGCAAGGATGGCGCGTCCACCCATTTGCAGCTGGGCCCCACGGGCCTGGGCGGCGTGCCGATGCTCCAAACCCTGCGATAAGCACACAAGCAAGGAGGAATACACATGCTGAAAGCAGAAAAGATTTATTATGGCGGCGATTACAACCCCGACCAGTGGGACGAAGCGACCATCGCCGAGGATATGCGCTTGTTCCGTCAGGCAGGCATCAATTTGCTGACCCTGCCGGTGTTCTCCTGGGCGAAGCTGGAGCCGGACGAGGGCGTGTATGACTTTGCATGGCTGGACAAGATTATCGACCAGATTTGGGCCAATGGCATTCACGTCTGCCTGGCCACCCCCACCACTGCCCAGCCTGCATGGCTGTCCACCCGCTATCCCGAGGTGCTGCCCGTGGATATTCAGGGGCGCAGGCGCACTCATGGCATGCGCGTGTTCTTCTGCGTCAACAGCCTGAAATACCGGGAACGGGCCGCGGCCATTGCCGAGGAATTCGCCAAGCGGTACGCCCATCATCCCGCGCTGGCCATGTGGCATGTGTCCAACGAATACGGCACCTATTGCTACTGCCCCAACTGTCAGGCGAAGTTCCGTCTGTGGCTGCGCAAGCGGTACGGCACGGTGCAGGGCCTGAACGAGCATTGGCACACCACCTTCTGGGGGCGCATTGTCACCAGCTTTGAGGAAGTCACCCTGCCCACGGAGCTCAACGATGATTACCGCTTCAACCCCGCCATTCAATTGGATTACATGCGTTTCGTCACGGATTCCACCGCCGAGTGCTTCATGAACGAATACCGGGTGCTGAAAAAGTACAACCCGGAGATTCCCGTGCAGACCAACATGTCGGGCTTCATCAAGAAGCTGGATCAGTTCACGCTGACCAAGTGTCTGGACGTGGTGGGCTGGGACAACTACCCCTGGCCCAACGATCCGCCCTACTTCGTGGCCATGAAGCACGACATCATGCGCGGCCTGAAGGGCGGTCAGTCCTATGTGCTGACGGAGCAGTCGCCCAATCAGCAGAACTGGCAGCCCTACAACAAGCTCAAGCGGCCCGGCGAGGTGCGCCTGCTCAGCTATCAGGCCATGGCTCACGGCGCGGACACCTGCCTGTTCTTCCAGATGCGTCAGTCCATCGGCGGACAGGAGAAGTTCCACGGGGCCATCATCAGCCATGCGGGGCATGAGCATACGCGCGTGTTCCGGGAATCCGAGGTGCTGGGCCATGAGCTGGCGGCCATCGGGGATGCCTTCCTGGAGGGTCGCACCCCGGCCCGTGTCGCCATGCTGATGGACTGGAACAGCTGGTGGGCCCTCGAACTGACCAGCGGCCCCAGCAAGGATATGGACTACCTCAAGACCCTCTCCCGGTACTATCATGCCTTCCACCGCCGCAACATCCCCGTCGATATCGTGAACCCCTCTGACCGGGAGCTGACAGGCTATGACCTGGTAGTCGCCCCCATGCTGTACATGACCAAGGAGGGTGTGGGCGAGAAAATCACCGAATTTGTGCGGCAGGGCGGCACGCTGGTGACCACCGTGATGTCGGGTCTGGTGGACGAGAACGACCGCTGCATCTTTGGGGAATATCCCGGCAAGCTGCGGGACGTGCTGGGCATCTGGGTGGAGGAAGTGGACGCACTGCGCCCGGACGAGCACAACCGCATCCTCATGAACGGTACCATGCCCGGCATGGCGGAGAGCTACGAGTGCGGCTTCCTGTGCGACCTGCTGCACACCCGGAGTGCCGAGGCCCTGGCGGTGTATGAGAGCGACTTCTACGCGGGCATGCCGGTCATCACGCGCAATCACTTCGGCATGGGCAAGGCGTATTACATCGGCACGGAGCCGAGCGAGGACTTCCTGAACGACTTCATGGGCCAGCTGTGCGAGGACATCGGCCTGACCGCCCCCTTCGCGGCAGCCGAGCATGTGGAAGTGACCCGCCGCGTCAACGACAAGGGCACGACCATCTTTGTGCTGAACCACAATCACGAGCCTGCATGGGTGGACTTTGGCGTGCGCCGTCTGACCCGCCTGACCACCGGCGAGGAGCTGACCGGCAAGGTCACGGTTGCGCCCAGGGATGTGCTGGTGCTGCGTCTGGAGGGCTGACGGATGACGAACGCGCTGTTTCCTGCCTTGAACGGACTGCTTCACGGCGGCGACTACAACCCGGAGCAGTGGCTGGACAGGCCGGACATTCTGGCCGAGGACATCCGCCTGATGCAGAAGGCCGGGGTCAACTGCGTCACGCTGGGCGTGTTTTCCTGGTCGGCGTATGAACCCCGGGAGGGCGAGTATCATTTTGACTGGCTGCGGGACATCATGGATGCGCTGTATGCCAATGGCATTTACACCGTGCTGGCCACGCCCACCGGCGCGCGCCCCGCGTGGCTGGATGCCAGCCACCCAGAGTGCATGCGGGTTTCCCGGGCTGGGGTACGGAATCACCATGGCGTGCGGCACAACCACTGCCTGACCTCCCCGGCCTTCCGCCAGCACGCGGAAACCATCATCCGCCGTCTGGGGGAAGCCGTGGGACAGCATCCCGGGGTCATCCTGTGGCACATCTCCAACGAGCTGGGCGGCGAATGCTGCTGTGAACTGTGCCAGAACCGTTTCCGGGACTATCTGCGCCTGCGCTACCACAACGACATTGACGAGCTGAACCACGCCTGGTGGACAGCCTTCTGGAGCCACACCTACACCAGCTTCGAGCAGGTAGAGCTGCCCTATACCAACGGCGAGGGCAGCATCATGGGGCTGAATCTGGCATGGAAGGAATTCACCAGCTGGAACATGGCCGACTACATCCGCTTTGAGCGAGACATTTTGCGGGACATCGCGCCGGACATCCCGGCCACGACCAATTTCATGCGGCTGTATCAGGGGCTGGACTATCATCTGCTGGCCCGGGAGCTGGACCTCATTGCCTGGGACAGCTACCCCATGTATCACACAGACGCGGAACCGCTGTCCCAAACCGCAGCCGCCACGGCCTTTGACCACGCGGTCATGCGCGGCATGAAGCCCCATCAACCTTACATGCTCATGGAAAGCACTCCCAGTCTGGTCAACTGGCATCCCTTCAACAAATTGAAGCGGCCCGGGGCGCATCTGCTGACCAGCCTGCAAGCCATTGCCTGCGGCTCGGACACGGTACAATACTTCCAGTGGCGCAAGGGGCGCGGCTCCTATGAGCAGTATCACGGCGCGGTGCTGGATCATCTGGGCCGGGACGATACCCGGGTATTCCGGGAGGTGGCGCAGGTCGGGGACGCACTTCGGAAGCTGGCCCCTGTGGCCGGGAGCGTGCTGCACGCTCCGGCGGCAGTGCTGTTTGACTGGAGCAACCGCTGGGCCATCGACAACATGGCGGGCCTTGCCCAGAGCCGCAAGCTCTACGAGGAAACCTGC
>JBJEUL010000338.1:0-1881 GCA_051883835.1 Aristaeellaceae bacterium | reverse complement strand
TTTGCGCCCTACTGCGGCTACAGCACGCCCACGGAGGGCTCCGAGTGGATCATCCGCTGCGCCCGAAAGCCGGACAGCCGTCCGCTGTATCTGCTGATGTGGGGCTTGCTGGAGGATTTGGCGCAGGCCCTCCACGATGCCCCGGACATTGCCGACAAGCTGCGCGTCCACTACATCGGCGGGCCGAACAAGAAGTGGGGGCCCAATGCCTACGCTTACATCCGCGAGCATTTCCCCCATCTGTGGATGATTGAGAACAATGCCACCTATCGCGGCTGGTTCAACGGCGGCGACATGAGCGGCTGCTGGGGCAATGACACCTTTGTGCAGACCCATGCAGCGGGGCATGGCGCGCTGGGCAATTACTTCGCCACGCATCTGGGCGGGGTCATCAAGATGGGCGACACGCCGACGGTGGCCTGGCTGCTGCGGGGGACACCCACCGACCCCTGTCAGGACAGCTGGGGCGGACGCTACATGCCTGTCCGGCAGATGCCTGCCTGCACGCTGCACCATCCCATCACGGCCGAAACGCCCGTGGAGGTGTTCTCGGTGGTGGAGATGGTGATTCCTGCGCCGGGTGCCATGCCTGCCGACAAGCCTGCATTCATGCTGGAGGTACGTGGGCAGCAGTTTGAGGGCTTCTGCACGGCACCGGGGGAATACCGTGTGCGCTTTGTCCCCAAGGAAGCGGGTGACTTTGTGTACACGGTGCGCGGCGGCGTACCTGCGGCAGAGGGCTGCACCGGCGTGATTCGGGCCATCCCTGAGCAGCTGGCGACCCGCCTTGACCCCGACGGCCCGCTGACCCGGTGGTGGTCGGATGATTTGTCCCCGGAGGCGGCGGAAGGCCCCCACTGCGGCGCGAAAACCGTATCCTGCTGGCGCAGGGACTATTTGCAGGACTTTGCCCTGCGCTTTGACCGCTGTGCCATGCCCAAGGCATAAGCATAACAGGCCATCCTTGCCCATGAACGGCGGGATGGCCTGTATTTGATATCAAGGAAGTCATTGTCACAGCGCAGTGAGGGCGGATGAGGTGTCGTTCCTCTTGCAGTACCCGGAACCTGCCGCTTCCAACGCGGACGAGCTTCGTCGTCTGCTTGGAAGCTCGGTTTTTTTCTTTCCCTTTTGGGGTGGTTGGATGTGTTGCGCTGGGCTGCCGCCCAGACCTGCGCAGGGGCGTTGCCTCTGCACCCCGCAAGGGGCATCGCCCCTTGACCCCTTTCCGCTGGCGCGAACCCTGGAGTAAGTTTAGTCTGCGTCTTGGGTGCGGTATTGCTGGGGGGATACGCCCTTCACACGCTTGAAGGCGCGGCGGAAGGTCGTCGAGTTGTTGTAGCCGACCATCTGCGCAATGTCCTCCACCAGCTTGTCCGTTTGCAGCAGCAGCTCCCCGGCCTTGTTCAGGCGCAGCTTTTCCAGATAGCTGCTGTAGGGTTCCCCCAGCGTATCCTTGAACAGCACGGAGAAATACGATTCCGAAAAGCCGAATTTCTCCGCCATGCTGCCGATGGACAGCATGGAGTCGCTGTAATGCCCTTCCAGATAGTCCTCCATGGCGGCACGCTGGTTGCTGATTTGGGCAAAGCGTCCGCCCACCTGCTCGGCAATCCTGTGGAACTCCAGCCGCAGGGTTTCCAGCCCTGCGCGGAAATCCTCCTGCTGATGGATGGCGCGCAGGTAGTCCGGCAGATTGTCCTGACGGGTCACGTCCTCGGCAGCCATCATCAGCAGGGCCTCGATGCTGGACAGCAGCGTCCGCTTCATCAGCGCAGACAGGTGCCGCTTGACCGTGTTCTCGTGCAGAATCAGGTCAAACTCCTGGTCGATGACGGCGGTGTTGTTGTGCTTGACGGCATTGATGATGCGCTGCTGCTG
>JBJEUL010000337.1:0-8176 GCA_051883835.1 Aristaeellaceae bacterium | reverse complement strand
GGAACAAGAAGGCCACGCCGGTGTTCATCACGCCCCTGACCCGCTACGGCGGCGACCCGGCGGATGACATGTACAACCATGTGCGCTGGGCGGACGCCATGCGCCGCACGGCCAAGGAGCTGGATGTTGCCCTCATCGACCTGACGGCCATGTCCAAGGCCCTCGTGGCCGAAAAGGGCGAGGAGGCCCGCACTGCCTACTACATGAATCTGCCCGCAGGCGTGTATCCCCACTTCCCCAATGGGCAGAAGGACAATTCGCATTTGCAGCCTGCCGGTGCGCTGGCCTTTGCGGGGCTGATTGCCAAGGCACTGCACGAGCTGGGCGGCAAGTATGCCGCACTCCTCACCGATGGCTATGACCAGTGGCAGCAGGAGACTGCACACTTCGGGCTGGCTGATTCCGCTGCACAGGAGGTTGAACTGTAATGGACAAGCTGTGGTTTGCCGATAACGGCGATGGTACCTACCGCAACCCGGTCATCTTCTGCGACTATTCCGACCCGGATGCCATCCGCGTGGGCGATACCTACTACATGACGGCTTCCACCTTCAACTATACCCCCGGCCTGCCCATCCTCACGAGCCGTGATTTGGTGAACTGGCAGCTGGTCAATTACGCCCTCAAGACCATTCCCGACGGCTACGACGGCGCACCCCGGCACGCGCAGGGCGTGTGGGCTCCGGCCATCCGTTATCATGATGGCAAGTTCTATATCTACTACGGCATGCCGGACGAGGGCATCTACATGGTGCGTGCCGAGGATCCGCTGGGCGAATGGGAAAAGCCCGTGCTGGTACTGGCCGGTAAGGGCCTGATTGACTCCTGCCCCTTCTGGGATGATGACGGACGCGCCTATGTGGTGCATGGCTATGCCAAGAGCCGCATCGGCTTCAAGAGCTGGCTGGGCATCTTCCCCATGAGCCCGGACGGCACCCGGGCCATCGGGGATGACCATCTGCTCTTTGACGGCACGAAAGACCATCCAACGCTGGAAGGCCCCAAGGTGTACAAGCGGGACGGCTGGTATTACATTTTCGCCCCGGCAGGCGGTGTGGCGACCGGCTGGCAGGTGGTCATGCGCAGCCGCAGCATCACCGGGCCGTATGAGGATCGGGTGGTGCTGCGTCAGGGCTCCAGCGTCACCAATGGCCCTCATCAGGGTGCGTGGGTGGATACCCCCCATGGGGAGGACTGGTTCCTGCACTTCCAGAGCCGCGGCCTGTATGGGCGCATCACCCACTTGCAGCCCATGACCTGGGACGAGGACGGCTGGCCCCGCATGGGCATGGAGGACCCGACCCCCGTGCCGCCGGAAGCCATCCATGCAGGCGAGGACGTGGGCGAAGCCGCCCTGCGCGCCAATGCCGCTGACTGCGGTATCCCCGTGCAGACCTGGCGCAAGCCCGTGGCCCCCGAATGCCCCCGTGTGTCCGAGCAGGCCAGCGATGATTTCCAGCAGGGGCTGGGTTTGCAGTGGCAGTTCATGGGCAACCAGCGGGAGGACTTCTATCAGGTGGGACAGGGACAGCTGCGGCTGTTTGCGCGTCCGCTGCCCGATGGCGGCGACAGGCTGTGGCAGTGCCCGCAGGCCCTGACGCAGAAGCTCTGCTGCCCGGCCTTCACGGCGACCGTCAGCATGGATGCTTCCGGCCTGCAGTGCGGCGAGGAAGCGGGCCTTGCGCTGGTGGGCGGTCAGTATGCGTTCCTGGCGGTGCGCCGCACGGCAGAGGGCGTGAAGCTGGCCTATGTGGTCAGCGAGGGCAATGCCCATACGGAAAAGACCCTTGCCGAGCTGCCCCTTGCCCAGGAGAAGCTCACCATGCGCATGACGCTGACGCCCACCGGCTTCGCACAGGCGGAAACCGTCTTTGCCTACAGCCTGAACGGGGAGGACTTCCAGCCCATCGGTGAGCCCTTCGCACCGGCGCGGCATACCTGGGTCGGCGTGCGGCTGACGCTCTTTGCCATGCCCATGAACGGACAGGGGGAGCAGGGCGGCTATGCGGACTTCGGTGCCTTCGATGTGCAGCCCCTTGAGGTGCAGGCATGACGGGCGGGATGCTGCGGGAGCTGCTGGTGCGCAATGACCTCCCCGCCATCCGGCAGGCTCTGCCGCTGGAGCCAACGCTGATGGACTGGGCCGGAGAGGACGGCATACCGCTGACGTTTGTGGCAGCGCGGGAGAGCAGCCCGGACATCCTGCGCTATCTGGTGGAGTATGGCCTGCGGGTGAACCTGAACGCCGTGGATGCCCATGGCCGGGATATGCTCCACTACGCCGCCATGTCCGGGAGCGTGGAGAAGTGCCGCTACCTGCTGGAACGGGGCGGCATGAACCCGCTGCGGGGTGACAACCGTCTGGTCACGCCCTTTGACATCGCCCATCATGGGGGCCATACCGAGCTGGAAGCGTATTTTGCGCAGGCGGTGGGCTTCGCGTGGGCGGAAAGCTACCATAATCCGATTCGGCGGGGGTTCTACCCTGACCCGTCCATCGTGCGGGTGGGGGAGGATTACTACATGGTGAACTCCACGTTCATCTTCTTCCCCTGCATTCCCATCAGCCACAGCCGTGACCTGATTCACTGGGAGGTCATCGGCCATGCCATCACCAACCCGGACTGGGCGCATCTGGAAGGTCTGGAGGGCGGCCGGGGCTACTGGGCCCCGGATATCTCCTACTGCAACGGGCGGTATTACATCTGCGCGACCCTGCGGCTCAATGACACGGGCGCAGTGCGCCGCCGTCAGATGGTGGTCACGGCGGACAAGCCGGAAGGCCCCTACTCCGAGCCGGTGTTCTTCGAGGAGGACGGCATTGACCCCAGCATCTTCCATGACGATGACGGCAGGCATTACATGCTGCTGAACCGTGGCGCACGGATTTTCGAGATTGACGAAACAGCCACCCAACGCCTGTCCGACACGACCCTGCTGTACTACGGCAGCCATGGCCGCGCACCGGAGGGGCCGCACCTGCTCAAGCATGACGGCTGGTATTACCTGTTTGAGGCGGAAGGCGGCACCGGCATGGGCCACCGGGAGACCGTGGCACGGTCACGGACACTGCATGGCGTGTATCAGCCCAGCCCGTACAATCCCGTCATCCGTCAATGGGACGAGCGCGCCCTGATTCAGCGGTGCGGGCATGCCAAGCCTGTTTCCACCCCGGATGGACGGTGGTACTTCGTGTACCTGTGCGGACGGGCGTTGGATGGCCAATGGACGCTGCTGGGTCGGGAAACGGCCCTTGACCCCTTCACCTGGACGGAGGACGGCTGGCCGCTGCTCCATGGCGGCAGGGGCATCTCCACGCAAAACCGCCTGCCCCTGCCCCCTGCGCCGGTGGATGCTTCCCGGGTGGACTGGGTATCGCCCCGGCCCCCGGAGGACGGGCAGTTCCGCTGGCATGCGGGCGGCGTGACCATTCGCGGAAGTAGCCATCCCATGACGGACACCCGCTGCCGGAGCGTGCTGCTCCAGCGTCAGACGGCCTTCCGCTGCCGCTTCGGAGCGACACTGACCGTGCCTGAGCAGGGCGAGGCAGGCATCACCTGCTATTATGACGAAAACTCCTTCCTGACCCTTGGGGTGCGGGAGGGCCGAATGGAGGTCACGGAGCGCATCGGGCTGGAAACGCGCCGCCATGACTTGTCTGTGCGCGTGCAGCCGGGGCAGCAGCTTCGGCTGGATGCAGCGGCGGATGGCCTGACGCGGGTGCTGTCGCTGGATGGTGCGGACGTGATGACCCTTGGCAACGTGACGTATCTGGCAGACGAGGGCGTGCATGTGGGCAAGCGGTTCACCGGGGCCATGATGGGCGTGTATGCCATCGGCTGCACAGCGGATTTCACGGCATTGCACAGTGCAGAGGAGGATGAAGCATGACCATGATTTCTTCGGCATCAATTCTCAGCATGGTGGAGCGGCTGGAACGGGAGCAGGTCTGTCTGCACGGCTTTGAGCTGCGGGTGGGCGGCAGCGTCCGGGCAGAGGGCTACTATGCGCCCTTCCGCAAGGGCGACATGCATCGGATGTACTCCGTCAGCAAGACCATGACGGGCCTTGCCATTGCCCTGCTGATGGACGATGGCAAGCTGCGGCTGGATGACAGGATTGCCAGCTTCTTCCCGGACAAGCTGCCCCAGCATCCCGACCCGCGCATCCTGCGCCTGACCATCCACGACATGCTGCGCATGGCCACCTGCCACCGCAAAACCACCTACCGTGAGGGCGTGGACGAGAACTGGGACGGTACCTTCTTCACCGTGAAGCCCACCCATGAACCGGGTACCATGTTCAACTATGATACCTCCTGCTCGCAGGTGCTGGCGGCACTGGCGGAGCGGCTGTCAGGCAAGGGCCTGCTGGCCTTCCTGGAGGAGCGCATCTTCCGCCCCATCGGCGCGGATGACCCGAAGCGTTGGCTGACTGACCCCTCCGGCGTCCCCACGGGCGGCACGGGCCTGATGATGTCCCTGCGGGACATGGCCAAGGTGGCACAGCTCATGATGGACGGCGGCCGCGGGTTGGTATCCGCGGAATACATCCGGGCCGCTACCAGCAAACAGAGCTGCAATGACGCGCCCAACTTCCCCGAGGAAGGCTACGGCTATGGCTATCAGCTGTGGATGACCCGTTACGGCTGGGCCATGTACGGCATGGGCGGCCAGATGGCCCTGTGCTGCCCGGAAAAGCGGGTGCTGCTGTGTACCATCGCGGATACGCGGCTGGACCCCTATGGCATTCAGCGGCTCCACGATGCCTTCCAGGAGGACATCCTTGACCGTGTGAACGAGCTGGAAATCCCCGGCAGTGATGAAGCCCTGCAGCGTAAGCTCGCCAATCTGCGGATGGTCAGCGTGCCGCATGTGGGCGGCGCATGCCCGCAGGGGAGCCGCACCTACATCATGGAGGACAACGAGCAGCATCTCAAGCGGCTGGTGCTGGAGGAAAACGCCATCCGCGTGGTCTGGGAAGACAGCGAGGACGTGTTCCAATGGGACGTGCTGGGACAGAACAAGATGGGCATCTGGCCGAATACCGATGTTCCTGCCCTGACCAGCGCGGGCCTGATGGAAAACGGTGCGCTGCATGTGCGCTGCCAGGCCGTGGGTGACTCCCCCTGCGGTGCCGAGCTGTTCATCTATGAAAAGGACGGCACCGTCAGTGTACGCATGCGCATGTCCAGCGACCCCCTGACGACCCGCTACCAGGGCATCTACTGGGGCCGCACCGTCTAACGCCCCTCCAGGAACCGCGCCAGCGTCGAAGGGGTCAAGGGGCGATGCCCCTTGTGGGGTGCAGGGGTGAAACCCCTGCGCAGGTCTGGGCGGCAGCCCAGCGCAGCACACACAGCCATCCACAAAGGAAAGGCAGGAGCCGTGACCGCTCCTGCCTGTTTTTTTTCGCACGAAAGCATGCAATCCCCGAAAAGATTCACATAGGCTTCATAGGCCGGTCAGGTTCCTGTGGGATGATGACCGTGACGAAAGGAGGCTTATCCATGAAGAATGTTGTGGATACCGTGCTGGTGCTGGCGATGCTGGCCAGCAGCATTCCAGACCTGGCAGAGCATATGACGCAGGAGCATGGGCTGCCATTGGACATCGGCAGGCTTGCCATCACGGCCAGCGTTACTTCATGCGAGCCGTCAGAGCAATCATGGTGACAACAGGGCTGTTGAACAGACGGCCCGGCTGCCAGCGGTAGTAATCCGACGCGCCAAGGCCCGGGCTGATGTACTGCGGAATACCTGCCAGATAATCCAGCCCCTGCAGCAGCGAGTCATCCGGGAACCAGCCGTACTCCGGGACATACAGCGCACCCACACCGGGAATGCGCCACTGCCCGCCGCAGTAATGCCCGGAGAGCACCAGCGCAGCATGCCGCAGGGAGAACAGATCGTTCTTGTCGCTCCATTGCAGCAGGGTGGAGACATACTCCCGGGTCAGCGGCGTATGCGTCAAGACAATTTGAATGTCCTTTTCGGTCAGGGAGCTCTTGAAGTCCCGGATGCGCTGCACACGGCCCAGATGATATTCGCACAGCCGCCGCTGGGCAGCCTCATCGGGCGAAAGATCCAGATACATGGACAGCTGCTCCAGCTGGCTCCGATAGGCAGCCTCCATGCTGTCCAGATCGAGGGTGTAGAGGTATTCGGGGATGAAGTAGATGTTGCTTTTGTTACGGGTGAAGCAGATTGGCTCATCCACAATGGTCACGCCCGCATCCTGCAGGCGCACTGCCCAGTCCGTATAGACGCTCAGGCTTCCATGGGCTACGCCGGAGAGATAGTCCGGGTCGCTGTCACCGGGAATGTAGAGCTTGGGCGTGCTGGCCGGCAGCAGGGCCACCAGGTCAAGGAAGGGCTGGATATCGCCCCCCACGCCAATCATGTCTCCCGTAAAGACCACCGAGGAATACGCCAGTCCCTTGATGGCAGACTGAATGGCCGCCTGCCCATCCCCCAGCTCCCGGCCGTGCAGGTCGCTGAAATGCAGAATCGTCCAGTTTTCCAGGTCGCTGGGCAGATTCTGTACCGTGACGCTCTGCTTCAGGTACTGCACCTGATGATCCATCACGAAGTTGGCCGTACATACCGTTGCCACGGCCAGCAGCAGGAAGATACCCAGCCATAGGACAATGCTCTTCCTGCGCGCCCTCGGCTCCTCCGGGGCAAAGATGTACTGGTTTTTCCGTCGCCTGATCCTCATGCGCACCCTCCTGCGTTGCAAGTCTTGTACCTTATTATAGACGCTTGCATGCGGGAAAGCAATCCGCGCAGATGTGAAAAAATGGCCGCTGAGTTGTCCCATGCCGGTTTCCTGCGGGAAAAAGAAGGAACTCACCCTGCCTGCGGAGAATATCTCAAGGAAGAATACGGATACGCCTGCCCGTGATGCAGGAAAAGGCTGTGCTTGTCCGTTATCTTGATATCCTATGACCTTGCGGAAGGCAGGTGCTTCCACGACAATGAAGAAGCAGAATCGACGTGACCCCATCAAGGTAATGCTCATCCTGACCGTATGTATGGCCGTGCTGGCCGCTGGCTGCATGCTGCTGGGCAACGCCATCACCACCTACCGGAGCAATACCCTGGCCAAGCTGCAAGCTGAGGTGGAGACCATCAATGAGCAGAGGGATCAGGAATATGCCCGTGCGCTGGCGGAGTTCGAGGCCCAGTCCCAGTCCGGGGCGAACCTTGCCTGGCCTCCGCAGAAAACGGAGGGCTGGGACGTGGTGGATCTGACCAACTACCCGCTGGAGAATCCCGGGCAGATCACCGTCACCCGCGCTGAAGCCATGAACACCGGCCTGCTGCTGGTCAACGAATGGCATTCCCGCCCGGAGGATTTCTCCGAGGAAGCACTGGTGAGCATCGGCACCTATACCAGCGGCAAGCTGCAGGTGGCCAACTACAACCTGCGCCTGTTCCCCGAGGCCATCAACGCCCTGCAGGAAGCTGTGACGGCCGCAGCCGCAGAGGGTTACGAGAACTACATGGTGGATGAAGCCTACCGTTCCTATGATGACCAGAACGCCCTGTTCAACAAGTACATGGAGCAGTACGCCAGCCGCTATTCCGGCGATGCCCTGATTGCCCGCACGAAGAAGGATGTGAACTATCCCGGCACCAGCGAGTTCAACTCCGGCCTGGCCTTCACCATCCGGCTGTACAAGCGCGGTGACGCAACGGTGAACAATACCACCTATGTGGACACGCCCGAGGGCCAGTGGATGTCGGAAAACTGCTGGAAGTACGGCCTGGTGTTCCGCTTTCCCAAGACGGACTATCCCATCAAGGGCACTGCGGACAAGAGCTACAAGACAGGCGTGAGTGTATCCCTGCGCGCCTATCGGTATGTGGGCAAGGCCCATGCCGCTGTGATGCACACGCTTGATTTGTGTCTGGAGGAGTACATCGAGTATTTGCAGGAGCATCCGCACATTGCCGTATTTGAGGACGGCGTGCTGCGCTACGAGATTGTGCGGCAGTATGTCGGTGACGCTTCCTCCTTCCAAATCAACGTCAGCAACAACGCCAGCCGCTACACCACCTCTCTGGACAACATGGGCTGCGCCATCACCGTCTTTGAGCGATAATCTCCAAGGGAACGCGCCAGCGGAAAGGGGTCAAGGGGCGATGTGGACTGTTCCCCGTCCAACGGAC
>JBJEUL010000336.1:0-34214 GCA_051883835.1 Aristaeellaceae bacterium | reverse complement strand
ATCCGCCGCTGCATGAGTTCGTGCCCCATGTGGACATGACCGAGGAAATCGAGGGTCTGGCTCAGAACTTGGGCATCTCCGTGGACGAGGTCATCTACAAGATCAACGCGCTGCATGAGTCCAACCCCATGATGGGCCATCGTGGCTGCCGTCTGGCTGTGACCTATCCGGAAATCGCCGAGATGCAGACCCGCGCTGTCCTGCAGGCCGCTATCAACGTGAAGCGTGAGTGCGGCTACGACATCGTACCCGAAATCATGATTCCCCTGGTCGGCTCCAAGAAGGAACTGGCCTATGTGAAGTCCATCGTGGTGGAAACTGCCAAGAAGGTCTTTGCTGAGCAGGGCATGGAGCTGCCCTATCATGTGGGCACCATGATCGAGATTCCGCGCGCGGCTGTCACCGCTGACGAGATCGCCGAGGAAGCCGAGTTCTTCTCCTTCGGCACCAACGACCTGACCCAGATGACTTTCGGCTTCTCCCGTGACGACGCCGGCAAGTTCCTGGATTCCTATTACACCGCGAAGATCTTCGAGAGCGATCCCTTCGCCCGTCTGGACACCGAGGGCGTGGGCAAGCTGGTGAAGATGGCTGCCACCCTGGGCCGTCAGACCCGCCCCGACATCAAGCTGGGCATCTGCGGCGAGCACGGTGGCGACCCGAGCTCCGTCATGTTCTGCCACAAGGTTGGCCTGAACTATGTGAGCTGCTCTCCCTTCCGCGTGCCGATTGCCCGTCTGGCTGCTGCCCATGCTGCTATCCTGGAGAAGCAGGGCAAGTAATCAGCGCGTATCGGTTCATCCGATGAGCATAACAACGGCGGCTCCCCTCCGAAAAGGAAGGGAGCCGTTTTTGCTGGCCGTTCCCGGTGAACCCAAAGACAACGGGTACGGATAACCGACATATGGCGGCGGATTCCGCATCCGTTGCTGGTCAGGAAAGCTCCGTCAGCAGATGGGCATAGCGTTGGGCATCCTTGTCCGAAGGCTGTTGTGTCGGCTGATGCAGACTGTGACTCAGCACATCCGCATCCTTGAGCACCTCGTCCAGAGGGTCATGGCACACATCCTTGTCACTGTGGTGGGCGATGGCATTGCACACGGCGGTGATTTCCTCCGGCGTGAACAGCCCTGACCCTCGCAGACAGCCCCGTGCCATGCCTGCGCTGCGCCCGGCATGCTCACGACTGTCCCCTGTGGCATAGGTGGAAAGGTCATGCAGCAGGCCGCAAATGGTGGCCAGCTCCGGGGAAATCCCACGCTTCATGGCCAGCAGAGCCGCATAGCCTGCTACACCATAAAGATGCACAGCGGCAGTACGATGGGCTTCCGCATCGGAAATGGTGTCCAGAAGCCGGTTGACGTAGGTTTGAACACAGGTGATACGCTCCATATGAATATCCTTCTCTTGAATGCTCTTGATGGCTGATGTTTATTCTTCCATGGCCTTCATGACCTGCTCGATGGCCTGACGGGCGATATCCCAGCCAAAGCCCCGACGGGCCAGCATGCCGGAAATGCGGGCGGCTGTCTTGTGGGTATCCTCATCCGGGCGAATGCGTGCAGCAGCCTTTTCCACCAGGGCAACAGCAGCGGACAGCTGCTCCGCCTCGTCCACATCAGCAAGGGCTGCTTCCGCATCTGACGTGGTAATGCCCTTGCGCCGAAGCTCCTGCGCGATGCGGCGATTTCCCAACTGCCGGGAGGTACGCGCTTCGACCCATTGACGTGCAAAGTCGGCGTCATTCAGGAAGCCCTCGGTTTCCAGCTTGTACAGCACCATTTCCACCGTGCAGGGGCGATAACCGGCCCGCAGCAGCTTGGTCTCCAGCTCATGCTTACTGTGTGCGCGGCTGGCCAGCGCGGCAACGGCCCGGTCAAGGGCCTGACGGTACTGGCGCACCATCAGCCATTGCTCGTATTCCGCCAAATCAATGGATTCGCCCTCATGCAGGGGACGTTCCCGGAAAATCGCGCTGTGTACCAGCACATCCGTGTCGTGATTGATGGTTACGCGGAACCTGCTCCGCTCCCGGGTCACAGCGGTGATTATGTCCATGAAGGCATTTCCTCCTTCATCGCCCAGCGGAGGATATCCCGGTTGACCAGCCCCAAACGTCCCTGACGGCACTCGCTGCTGCCGCCATTGAGGAATATCACCTGCCGTCCCGAACCTTGTTCGACAAAGGCTCCGTCCACACAGCCGTAGGCAAAGCCCTGATGCCCCAGCAGCCGCTGATGGGATATGTCCGGGCTGTCCAGCAGCACCAGACCCAGCCCGTAGCGGCGGGTCGGCCGGTTGGCAGGCCCACAAAAGCCGTGCAGCGTGGTCATTTCCCGAATGGATTCGGGCTGCAAAAGGGTTACGCCATCCAGCGTACCGTGGCCTTCAATCAGCGCAAGCAGCCGGGACAGGCTCGGCGCATCGGTGTACATGGCCCCTGCGGTATGCCCGAAATGCCGCAGTGGGTCAGGTTCCGCTAAAGAACGGCGGCCCAGCGGAGGGATGGTCATGTCCGTCCCGGCGCGGTAGGGCAGTACCCGGGTAATGGGCATGACCTGCGCCTCGTCCAGCGTGGAAGCATCCAGCTCCGCCCGCATGCCCAAGGGACGGAACAGCCGCTCCCGGAACAGTGCGGCAATGCTCTGTCCAGTGACGGACTCCATCAGACAGCCTGCCAGCCCAAAACCGAAGTTGCAGTAGGCAAAGCTCTCGCCGGGATTGCTGCCCTGTACACCGGGGGTGTGCAGCACGGTCTGCCAGGTGTCACCCTTGCTGAGTGCGTTGGCGTAAGCGGGTGTATCCCGTAAGCCGGAGCGATGGGAGAGCAGCTGACGCAAAGTGATGCCTGTGAGCAGCGGCTCGTCCGTGCCACCGGCCAAAAACGGTGCGATGAGTGCATCGAGGGTCAGCAGACCATCCTCACAGAGCATGAGTGCGACCAGTGCAGTAGCCATCTTGGTGATGGACGCGACACGATACAGGGTATCGTCGGTGGCGGTATGCAGGGGTGTTCGCGTCGAGGTGTGGACGATGGCTTGCCGGGTTCCGTCCCGCAGCAGCAGTGTTGCGCCAAAAACATGGTGCCTGACCAGCAGCTTTTCATAGGCGGCAAGGCTGCAGAGGGGATAACCGGCGAACGTATGCTTCATCTGTCCCCGGGGCGATGGCGACAGAACAGGCAGTGCGGCACGGTAAAGCAGATTCTTCATGGGTGTGGTAGGCATTTCAGACCTCCGTAGCGGCAGGTTGCATGTGATGGTACAGGTAGAAGCAGGCAATGAGCAAGCAAAGGGGAGGGAAAATCGACAGGGCCGCGCCGCCTGTGACCAGCAGCAGCGTGCCGCCCGCGATGCTCAGGGCAAGGAGCAGCACCACCATTACGGCGGCAAGCACCGTGTGGCCCTTGTGCAGGCGGAAAGCCCGCCGGGCAAGGATGATGAATGCCGCCAGGCACAAGCCAAGACTCAGCAGTTGGCTGACCCGCAGGCTGCCCAGCATCAGGCTGTCCTCCCGGAGCCCTTCAATGACATAGCGTCCTGCGCCATAGAGCGCGGTATACCACAGGAACACATCGCCCGAGCGGCTCATGCGGCGACGGGTGAGCATCAGCAGCAGGAAAACGGCCAGGTTCCATATGGATTCGTAGAAGAAGGTCGCCATGTGCCACACGTTCCCCGCGGCGGTGGGAATCAGCACCCCCACAGGGAAGAACTGCCAGGCTGGATTCGTGATGGGCGCACCATAGGCTTCCATATTGAAGTAGTTGCCCCAGCGGCCAATAGCCTGCGCCAGCGGCAGTGCCGGAGCCACCATATCCATGATGCTGGTCATGGGCAGATGACGGTGGCGGCAGAATGCCCATCCAGCGAAAACGCCGCCGATGATGCCCCCGTAAATGGCCAGACCGCCCTGCCAGATTTTCAGAATCGTGATGGGATGCTCTCTGAACACATCCCAGGCAAAGGCCACATAGTACAGCCGCGCCCCGATGATGCCAAAGGGAATCACCCACAGGGCCAAATCCACCGTGGTATCCGCAGGCAGACCAAGACGCTTTTCCTCCCGGCTGGCCACCAGCAGCGCAGCGCACATGCCGGCAACGATCAGTACGCTGTACCAGGGAAGCGTACCAATGATATAGCGGCTGACAGGCATGGCAGGCATGCAAACACCTCCTGAAATTGGTTTCAATTATAGAGTTTTCCTTTGGGCGTGTCAAGCATACGCCAAAGCCGAAAAATCCCTTGCGCCCGGCGGCAAGATGCTATATAATGCTGGATGGAAAGAATCGTTGAACAGGCGGACAGGTTCCGTCTGTGCCGTAAGGAGGCATTTTTCATGGGAAAGGTTGTTATTTTTGACCATCCGCTCATCCAGCATAAGCTGTCCATCATGCGCAGCAAGGAAACCGGTACCAAGGAATTCCGCGAACTGCTCAATGAGATTGCCATGCTGATGGTTTACGAAGTGACCCGTGACCTGCCCACGGAGGAAGTGGAAATCGAGACCCCTATCTGCAAATGCAAGGCCCGTCAGCTGACGGGCAAGAAGCTGGGCATTGTGCCGATTCTGCGCGCCGGTCTGGGCATGGTGGAAGCAGTGACGAAGCTGATTCCTGCTGCCCGTGTGGGCCATATTGGCCTGTACCGTGACCCTGAGACCCATGAGCCTGTGGAATACTACTGCAAGCTGCCCGCCGACAGCGAGAACCGCGAGCTGCTGGTGCTGGATCCCATGCTGGCCACGGGCGGCTCCGCCAGCGATGCCATTACCCTGATTAAGAAGCGCGGCTGCACCCACATCCGTCTGGTGAACCTGATTGCTGCTCCGGAGGGCATTGCACGGGTGCAAAAGGATCATCCCGATGTGGACATTTATGTTGCTGGTTTGGATCAGTGCCTGAATGAGCATGCCTATATCGTTCCGGGTCTGGGTGACGCGGGCGACCGTCTCTTTGGCACCAAGTAAGGAACACGCACAGGGTGGGAGTCTTCCGCGGGGGAGACTCCCGTTTTTCATCATGAAGGAGGATGGGGCAATGGATGTGGCTGCCGCACTGAAGGAAGCCGGTTTTCATCGCGTGATTCCCGTGGATGCACGGCTGTGCGAGGGGCTTGACCATGGCACACTGCTGCTGGCCCTGTGGTTTTACGAGGCAGAGCGCGAGCCGGATATGACCCATGCCTGGATCCATCCGTACTATTTTGCATCCCAGAAAGCCTATTTGGCGGCAGCAGGCGTGGTGAAGGCGGCACAGGTGCAGGGGATGGGCATCACGCTGCGGGATGATGTGCGGGTCAAGCCAATCTTTGCCCGCCTGCCGGGCTTCACGCAGGGAAGAAACACCTTGTCCTATGTGGAAGGGGCAGGGAGCCGCTTCCATGTGCAAATTCTGCTGGTGGATGACGCATGGCCGGATGTTACACCGCTGGAGCCGGAAATCCATGCGCTGCACTGCGGGCATTGCCGGGCGTGCATGGATGCCTGTCCCAATCATGCCATTGACGAGGAGGGCTTTCACCGTGAACGGTGCATCCGCAACTGGATGATGTCCGGCAAGCCCATCCCGGAGGATGTGCGCCATGCCATGGGCAACAGGCTCATCGGCTGTGATGCCTGTCAGCGGTGCTGCCCGCACAATCCGCCGCCGATGGGGGATTGCATGCCCGGCATACCGCTGGACAGGCTTTTGCGGGAACCGAAGGCAGCTGTGGAGACGCTGCGCCCGTTGATTGGTGTGAACCTGACCATCCCGAACCGGGTATTGTCCCAGGCCTGTGTGATGGCAGGCAGCGAGGGGGATGCGTCGTTCCTGCCGGTCGTGGAATCATGGACGGAGCATCCATCGCCCACGGTGCGGGAACATGCGGCGTGGGCCTGTCAGGCCATCCGCAGTAGAAGCAACACGCCTGAATCCATGGACTGAACAGCGCAGAAGCCCGCTGCCGCCCTTGCTATCAGAGGAAAAATGCGCTATAATATATCATGGTTTGGTTTGTGAATTAGGATAAGTATGGAGGAATCAACCGTGCCGCTGAAGCCGATTTTTGACAAATCTCCGCTGACCACGCTGTCCGCGCTGCCCCTTCGTCCGGGCATGGCAAGGGTCACGCTGTCGCAGGCGGAAAGCCTGTATACCCTTGCCGCTTCCAGCGCGGAGCGTCCTGACCAGTGGGAAGGTGCGTTCCGTCTGGCCTGCCTGCTGCGGACGAAGCCTGAGCAGGAGCCCGTGTATGGGTGGATTACGGCTGCCATGGAGCATCAGGCGGAGGATGGTAGCCTGCCCTATGATGATGTGGCCGAAGCACTGGCCGTCATCCGTGCGGCTTGGGCGGTGTACGAGCATGATGCCCGCCGTCCGCTGCTGGAGAAGCTGGTGCTGTGGTGCGGCTGGCTGTATGAGCATTGGGACGCAGTAATGGCCTGTCCGCAAAACCGTGCCCACAGTGCCGACCTGATGGAGCTGCTGGAAAATCTGTACCGTGTCACGGGCAAAAAGGCTCTGCTGTCCCTGTGTGACAGGCTGCGTCAGCAGGCCATGGACTGGAGCGGCATTCTGCATACCTTTGCGGTACAGCGTCCCATGAGCCGCGTGACGCCCTGGCGTGACATGGAGGCTGGTTTGGAGGCCGAAGGCGGCGATGAGGCTGGGTTCTACACCCGGCAGTATCTGTCCTGCCACGGCGAGTCGCTGGCGGATGGTGTCCGTGCTGCGCAGGCGGCAGGCCGGTTCAGCGGGAATGGCCGTGAGCTGTCTGCGGGCAAGGCAGGCTGGGAGAAAATCAGCCGGTATCACGGTGCCGCATGCGGCGGCGTGACGGCTGACGAGACGCTGGGCGGAACATCGCCCTCCATGGCCGTGGATGCAGCGAGCCTTGGTGCGTGGGCGGAAGCCTTCGCTGCCTGCGGTGCGGACAAGGATGCCGTCTGGGCCTGGCAGGCTGCGGAAACCCTGCTGGCCAATGGCATGCCCGCCGCCCTGTACGAGGGAAAGCTGATTCCCTTCCAGCGGGTGAACAGCCTTGCTGTGAACTGTGGCACCCGGGACTGCTATCATGTCCACGAGGAGACGGAGCAGCTCTGGCGTGCGCTGAAGCGGCTCAGCCGTGGTTATGCCGCACTGCTCAGCGGTGCGGTGGGCATCATGGAAACCGGCGCACAGGTGAACCTGTATGTGCCGGGCCGTTATGCCCTGCCGCTCAAGGATGGCGCGTGCGTGCTGCAAATGGCCGGTGAGGAAGGCACATACACCCTGACCCTGACCATGAAGCAGCCGGTGAAGGCAGCACTGTCCCTGCGCATTCCTGACTGGACGGCAGATGCCTGCGTCACGGTCAACGACGAGGGCGGCCAGGAAGGCCACGCAGGCCAGTATCTGACCATCGAACGCACCTGGGAGAGCGGAGACACCATCCGCGTACGCTTTGCCCGGCACATCATGGTGCGCGATGGCCATCATCAGTCCTGCTTGATTCGCTACGGTGCGCAGGTGATGGCCTATGTTCCCGAGGAAAACTGGGCTGTTGCGCTGTGCGGCGATCCTGTGCTGGAGGATGGCAAGGTCATCGCGCCTGTGAAGCGTGTGCCGGAGTGGCGCAAGCGCGGCGGCATCCCGGCTGATTTGCCTGTGCTGCCTGAAACGGAAGGCGATACGCTGCATGTGGCGTTGGTGCCCTATGCGCTCTCACCCGTTCGTCTGGCCCTGCTGCCCCGGGGGAAGCAGGCATGACCAGCGTTCGTCTGGCTCCCCTGGCCGGTGTGACGGACTGGCCCTTCCGCCTGCTGTGCTTTGAGCAGGGCTGCGATTGTGCCTACACCGAGATGGTCAGTGCCATGGGCTATCTGTACGCGCCCAAGGATCACACGGCCACCGTGAGCCTGCTGACCCGTGCGCCGGGGGAGAAGAAGCTGATTTTGCAGCTCTTTGGCAAGGAAGCTGATTTGATGGCGCGAGCGGCAGAGGAGCTGTCCGCGACGGGCCGCTATGACGGCATTGACCTGAATATGGGCTGCCCTGCGCACAAGGTAGCGGCTTCCGGGGAAGGCAGCGGCCTGATGCGGAACCCGGAGAATGCCGTGCGCATCATGAAGGCTGTGGTCGGTGCCACGAAGCTGCCGGTCAGTGTCAAGTTCCGCCTTGGCTGGGATGAGCAATCCATCAATGTGGTGGAGCTGGCCCGCGCCGCCGAGGATTGCGGTGTGCAGGAAATCACTGTGCATGGCAGAACCCGCATGCAGCAGTACGGAGGTAAGGCAGACTGGACGTGGATTGCCAAGGTGAAGCAGGCGGTGCATGTGCCAGTGTTTGGCAATGGCGATATTTTTACGGCTGATAACGCGATCCGCAGGGTACAGGAAACCGGTGTGGACGGCGTGATGATTGCCCGGGGTGCCATGGGCAATCCATGGCTGTTCCGGCAAATCAAGGCATGCCTGGCCGGTCAGGAGCCGGCTGTTCCCACGGTTCATGAGAAGATGGAAACCGTGATGCGGCATTATGACATGCTCCTGCAATGGAAACCTGCGCATATCGCGGTGCGGGAGATGCGCAAGCATATCGGCTGGTATATTTCCGGCATGCGCGGTGCGGCACAGATGCGAACAAAGATTAACCTGATGGAAGATCCTGCAGAGGTAAAAGCTGCGCTGCTGGCGTATGCGCAGACCATATCCTTGGAACAGGAAGCATGAATGAATGCGCTGCATACGTTATCTTCACTGGAGAGGAAGTGGTTTTCATGCGAAAGCTGATGCGGTTGGTGATGATGGTCCTGCTCTGGATGTGCCTGAGTGCTTCCGCGCTGGCAGAGAATACATTTCTGCCGGAGCTGACGGGCTTTTCCCTGGAGGAGCAGCCGCTGGAAGTCAAGATGCAGGTGGATGTGCAGTCACACATGCCCTTTGGCGAGGAACGGCTGACACAGTTCAACGCCATGCTGCGCCACCTGTCCCTGCGACTGGGGTTCCATTGGACGGATGATGCGTTATGGAGCCAGACGACAGTGCTGTGTGATGAAGAGGAGGTCATGTCCTTCAACACACGGCGGGAAGACGGTATGGAGCAGGTTCAGTTTTCCTTCTTGCCGGACGAGAGCTATCAATGGCCTGTGAATGACGCCACGTTGATGGGTGTGCTGGGTAGTACCAGTACGGATGTTGACCTCTGGAGCCTGGATGAATGGGATGAAAGCTGGCTGGAGGATGCGCTGATCCTGCTGGACGGCATGCTGGATGCGATGCCGGAGAAGGTCAAGACCTCCAAGATATCCACCAGCATCAAGGGCATTGGCAAGGCAACCCAAAAGCAGGTGCTGACCATTCCGTCCAGTGAGGCAGAGGGCCTTGGTTCCCGGCTGGCTGGCCTGGTTCCTGAGGGAAAGGTGCAGGCTATGCTGGAAAAGCTGACCTTTTCCGGCAAGCAGACCATCACGGTGTGGCGCAACAGCTCCGACAGTATCCTCCGCTTGGACTACGCGGGCAAGGCCGGACTCAGCCAGGAGGATATGCGGGACGTGTCGCTGATATGGAAGATGCTGCGGGGCAGTGAGAAGGTGCTCGACACCTTGACCCTGCGTACGCCGAGGGTCAAGGGCAGCGGGCGTAACAATGTGGTGTTCAGTCGGACGCTCACCATGAAGGATGAACAGTCCACGCTGGCCATCGACCTGCGCTACGAGGTGTTGGAAAACAAGGTCAAGAATGTCCTGACGAGTACCGTTGACCTGACGCGAAAAGTGCAGACGGATGGTACGCAGCTGTCCGGCAAAGTGACGGTGAAGCGACAGACTGATTCGGAGGATGCCGAGTCGCTCACGCTGGAACCGGAGCTGATGCTGACGATGGATTCGGCGGACTGCATGGTGACAGGCAAGCTTGCGCTGTCCCAGTCTACGGGCAAGAAGCTCAAGGAGCAGGCAACGATTCAGCTGGAAGTCCGACCAGGCAACTGGATGTCCTGGGAGCTTCAGCCCAGCGTCATTGAGGTGAACGAGGACAATATCAGCAGTGTCCAAACGAGGCTCATGCAGGAAGCAACGGTTGCGCTGGTGCGTCATCTTGTCCTTCTGCCGGAGGAGGATACGGCATTCCTGTCTGCCGGTCTGGCCCCGGAGGTGTGGCAGCAGATTGTTGATGCCGCTCGTAGTGCGCTGCAATAGGAGGAAATTCCATGATGAAACGGTTTTGGTGTCTGATGCTGTGCCTGACACTCAGCTTGACGACGATGACCGCGCTGGCTGCCGAGGAGTACACACTGCCGGAGAAGCTGCGCATGCAGATTGAGTTTGGCAATGGTGTCAAGGGTGCGATGATGCTCACGGCTTCCGGGGAAAGCGCGCTGACACAGATGCTTTCCGTCCTGAACGGCACGGAAATTCAAATCCGCGGCATCATGCAGGATGGCAGCTATCAGACATCCTTCTACACGCTGGATGGTGACACGCAGCTTGGTCTGACGCAACTCTATGGTGACAGCGAAAACCTGTACCTGCGCACGGACATGCTGCCGGAGCTGCTGCTGCGTTATCCGCTGGGGGAGGACTGGCTGGAGCGGCTTGCCGGACGCGAAGAAGGCGATAATCCGACCTGGTACAGTGCAGCGGCCAGTCTGCTTGCGCTGACGGATGAGGAATGGGAACAGTCCTGGACGCCTGCCCTGAATGCCTACAGTACCGCACTGGAACTGTGGCTGAGCGAGTACGCCGCCACGCCCGTGGTTGGTCAGGGCAAGCAGGGCGAAACGCTGATGACGGTACGTTATGCTGTTCCTGTGGACGCTGTGAAAGCGGAATTGAAGGCTCTGCTGGCGCAGGTGCTGACGGATGAAACGCTGCTGTCCCTGCTGCGGGAGCATGTGACGGAAGAACAGGCTGATGTGTATCTGACGCCGGGTTTCCTGTATTACTACGAGGCTATCATGGATGCGCTGCCGCTGGCGGGGGAAGTCGTTCTGGAGCGCGACATGTCCACGCGCGGCGAATCCATCAGCACGGCCATCAGTCTGCCGTTGCCAGCAGGATTCGGCTGGCAGACACTGACGCTGGAACAGGATGGTCAAGACACGACGTTCTCCCTGACGGGCGAGGCATCGGATGTCACACTGGTGATGAAAACAGCACAGTCCACCGCCAACAGTGCCAGATATGCAGGCATGCTGCGGGTGGAACAGGAGGACAAGCAGGGCCTGGCGGTGGCCTTTACGCTGAAGAAGGTCTATACCCATACCGTGGATGCTGATACCCGCGAGCATGATGTGACCACCTGGAGCTTGGAGCTTGCCATGGACGAAGCTGTGGTAGGGGATGAGGACTACATCACCTTTGAGCCGGTGCAGGCATCGCTGATGACCCACTTCCATAGCAAGAATGCCAAGCGCAATGCCACGACGCTGGAGCTGACCGCATCCCTTGCACAGGGAACAGAATCCCTGTCCCTGGCCGGAAGCATCAAAACCACCAGTCCGTGGGTGCTGGATACGCTGCCAACGCAGGGAGCGGAGGAACTTACGGCCATGACGGCGAGTTACCGAGCTGAAATCATGGGTATGCTGTGGGAAAACCTGCGCTCGCTCCTGTCGGCCCTGCATCCCGATGAACTGCCTGTACCCGGAATGAATGACGATGTACCGGATGCGTCTGCTGGGGACGATGGCCTTGCAACCCATACGGATATGATTGCTTCCAGCACGGATTTGCCGGTACAGATCACCGCCATTGTGGTGGAGAATGCTGCGACCACCACAGAGTTGACCGCAGATACTGCTGCACAAACCGCACCATAACGCAGGAGGAGGGCAGATACCGATGAAAAGGCTGATTGTCTGTATACTGGCTGCAATGCTGCTGTGTCAGCCAATGGTGGCCTTGGGTGACGGCACACAGTCCATGACGCTGACCCTTCAAACCGATGCAGCACGCCTGTCGCCCCTGATGACCGCGCTGACGGGCAAGGAGCAGCCTGCACTTTGTGAGAAGCTGGCAGCCCTTCTGAACACCTGTGTGCTGGAAGGCCGCTGGCAGGAGGACGCGACTGTTACGACATTCAGCCTGAACGGGGAAACGCTGCTGACCTACACCATACGCTACATGGAGGATGCAGCTTCCATCACGAGCAATCTCATTCCCGGCTATGCCCTGCACATGGCGCGTGAGGCTGAGATCAACTGGGCGGTGTTGGAACAGTGTGACTGGTCGGATGAATGGTCATACTTTCTGACGCAGGCAGAAACCTTGCTGGCTTCGCTGGAGCAGACGGAGGAACGGGGCAGCTTTCTGGGGGATGCCTATGAGGGCGGCGTGCGTCGCGTGACCTTTCAACTGGATGACCAGACGGTTTATTTGCTGGCAGAATGTATGATGAACGCGCTGGCCCAGAGCGAGGATTATGCGCGCTTGATGAATCATCAGGCGGCTTCCGGGTATGATGCGCTGGCAGGTATCCGTACGGAACTGCTGCCCGGCGCACTGGAAAATGTCTATCGCTATCAGCTCAGTCTTGTGTATGATGCACAGGATACGCTGATTGGCATCTCACTGACGGCCATGGAAGGGGAGAAACAGATTAGCACCCTGTCTGTTGCTCCCGTAGAAGGCGGCATCTCCATGGTGTGGGGCTACGGTATGGGAGGCGTGAATTACTATTGGCGGCTCCTTGCTGTCACGGAGGAAACCGCGGATGGCACACAGTCACTGGGTATGCAGCTCTCCATTTTTCAGGATGTGCAGCATTGGGGCTATGCCATGGTCAGCCAACTGGATGGCGCAGCGTTGGAAGAACATAGGCTGAGCCTGGCTTGTACACCGTCGGACACTGAAACGGGCTTCTCTGGCCAGTACATCTATGTCACACCGGCAGAGAATGTCACCTTGAGCTGGCAGGGAACATACAACGGGGAAACCTCCGCTGTGAATGCCACTGCTGACTGGTACCATGCGGGAGATGAGGATTCGCTGCTGACCCTGCACCTGACCACCCGGGAAACCGAGCCGTTCGAGGTGGACATGGAGGGTCTGACAGCGGTGAACCTGGACACGATGGATGAGGCAACGGCCGACACGCTGATGCAGGTGATGAACCAGTACACCATGGAGCTTTCGATAACGCTTTTCAAAATGCTGCCAGCCGAGCTTCTGCTCCTGATGCAGTGAGGATATAACAAAGCCGGACACCACCCTTACGGGGACGATGTCCGGCTTTGCTTTGTTCAGATGATGATAGTGCGTGCTGGCTTAGCCCTGAAGCATGCACACAGCCTGTGCGCTGATGCCCTCCTCACGCCCCTCGAAAGCAAGGCGTTCGGTGGTGGTGGCCTTGATATTCACTCGGTCAACGGGCAGGGATAGTGCGTCAGCCACATTTTGACGCATCTGCGGGATATAGGACAGGAGCTTGGGCCGCTGCGCTACAATGGTGACATCCGCGTTGGTGACGCGCAGACCATGCGCCCGAAGCAGCGCAACAACATGCATCAGCAGCTTCATAGAGGAAATGCCCTTGTACTGGGGGTTCGTGTCAGGAAAATGCTTACCGATATCCCCCAGGGCCGCTGCGCCGAGCATGGCATCCATGAGCGCGTGCAGGGCTACGTCAGCATCGCTGTGCCCCAGCAGACCCAACGAGTGGGGAACGGTCACGCCGCACAGCACCAGCGCACGGCCCTCCACCAGGCGGTGGACATCATAGCCCTGTCCCACACGAAGCGTGGGAAGTTCAGGTGCTTCATTGAGAAACGCTTCTGCCATGATTCTGTCCTCCGGCGTTGTCAGCTTGATATTGCGGCGGCTGCCCTCCGTCAGCTGCACAGACAGACCCATATGCTCCACCAAAGAAGCGTCATCCGTGCCCTGATAGCCGTCCTGCTGTGCTTTTTGATGGGCCTGACGGATTAGTGCGGCGGTGAAGCCCTGCGGCGTCTGTACGCAGCGCAGGGAAGCCCTATCCGGGGTGTCGATAGCCCGCATGGACGCATCGGCCACTTTGATGGTGTCCACCGATGCCACCGAGGCCACGCCGCTGGAGCAGGCATCCACTGCTTCCTGCACCCGACGTATCACGCCTTCGTCCACCAGACAGCGTGCACCATCGTGAATCAGTACCTTGTCTGCGGCTTCCGGCAAGGCGCAAAGGCCGCTCCAGACAGATGCCTGCCGGGTATCGCCGCCGTAGGCATACAGCAGCGGAAAGGGAAGTGCGGCGGCTTCCAGGGCGGTGCGGACAGCGGCTTCATCCTCCGGGCGGACAACAACGACCATGCCGTCTACCAATCCGCCAAAGGCCCTTGCGGAACGTGCAATCACCGTTTCGCCCCGAAGGGGAAGCAGCACCTTGTTGCACGCCGCGCCCATGCGTGCGCCGCTGCCGCCTGCCAGAAGAATCGCATACCACATGCCGGACACCTCCGTCAGTTGCGTTCAGCAGCCACACCCTCGTCCTCGGAGAGGATGCGGTACAGTTCAGCAGCACCATCCTTGCGCACGGTTTCAGCCACGGCGAGAATCTCGTACTTGCCGTAGCGGTCCCCGAAGCGAATGGTCATGATATCCCCGGGCTTGACCTCTGCGCCGGGCTTGCAGACCTTGCCATTGAGGGAAACGCGCCCACCGCTGCATGCCTCATTGGCCACGGTGCGGCGTTTGATGATGCGGGAAACCTTCAGATACTTGTCAAGACGCATGGAATCCATCTCCTTCCTTATGATGAAAAGAGCCGCAGGCATCATACCTGCGGCGAGAGAACCACGAACGGAACTTACGCGTTCACAGCGTCCTTCAGAGCCTTACCAGCCTTGAAAACAGGAGCCTTGGAGGCTTCAATATGCAGCTCCTCGCCAGTGCGGGGATTGCGGGCAACGCGAGCGGGACGCACCTTCACCTCGAAGGAGCCAAAGCCAACTACCTGAACCTTCTCACCAGTGGTCAGGGCTTCGGTCACAACGTCCACAAAAGCGTTCAAAGCCTTCTCGGCATCCTTCTTGGACAGGCCGGTCTTGGAAGCCAGAGCAGCAGTCAGTTCGGTCTTGTTCATGAATAAATTTCCTCCTTGTTGATGGCACCGCGCCCAGCATGTGCGCGGTCTATGAGCATTCGCGGGAAGAGCATTTCATCCGCCCATGCAGTGGTGTCGCATCATTGGCGGATGGCCTGGTCAAGTCGCATGACAGCAGCTCTGCGCCAACTTGACCTGACTCCAGTATACATCCATTTCAGCCAAAGTCAAGCCCTCCAACGTTTTTCCATCTGAAATTATGAGATTTTCCATCGCCTGAAAGCGTCGGATGAATTTCTCGGTGGCCTGCGTCAGCATCTCCTCGGGGTCCTTGCCGCATAGCCGAGCCACATTCACACAGGAGAACAGCAGGTCACCCAGCTCCTCGCCGGGGTCGCGATGCGCCGACAGCTCAGCCTGCACCTCCTGCGCCTCCTCCGTGACCTTGGGCAGGGCTTCCTCCGCGCTGTCCCAGTCGAAACCGACCTGCGCGGCCTTCTTCTGTACCTTGGCAGCACGCATCAGCGCAGGCAGACCACGGGAGACATCCGCCAGTACATCACCCTGCGTGGTCAGATGCTTTTCAGCTTTTTTCAGCTGTTCCCAGTTGCGGGAGACATCCTGCGATGTCGCGCATTGTGCCGTGCCAAAGATATGTGCATGGCGGTAAATCATCTTCCGGCAGATATCCGTGGTCACATCGCTGATGGTGAAGTTGCCATGGCTCTTGCCTACATGGGCATGGAACACCACCTGAAGCAACACATCGCCCAGCTCGTCAGCGATGTGGTCGGGGTCATCCTCATCAATGGCGGCAACAGTTTCATAGGCTTCCTCAATCAGGTATTTGCGCAGGGATTGATGGGTTTGCTCCCGATCCCAGGGACAGCCGTGTTCGCCGCGGAGAATGTCCATGATTTCCACCAGATCCGCGAAGCAGAACCGCTGTCGGGCTTGCAGGGGAACAGCGGGCACATAGACGCTGACGGTATGGTCATAGGTCTTTTGCCTGTCCAGCTCCATCAGGGGCATGGACACGGCTTTACGGCTGCCCTTGACACTGGAGGGAAAGAAGGTCACGGACATTTCCTCATCGTAGAGGTCGCTGAGCCACAGCTTCACATCCCCAGCCAGGGCAGGGTTGTCCATCTCGGTGATGAGCAAAGGCAGATGCGGGTCATGGACTGCACCCGCACAGGAGAGCGCAGGAAGCACCCGCAGCCCATCGGCATGCAGCTCCCTGGCGGGAACATCGCACAGGCAGGCATCCGCACGGCTGACCCCCGCAAGACGTACCAGGCGGCCATCCTCGGGCCTAAGCGCATCAAGGGCGGACAGGCTGCTGTCACCTGTCGCGTCCATGACAGCGTAGGTCACGGGCTGCATGGCGGCCTCCTCCCACAGCTTGCGGGCGATGGCCTGATTCAATTCGTCAAAGTCCCAGAAATGGTCGTAATACGGGTCAAAGGATACATAGGGAATGCCCTGTTCCTTGAGCCATGCGGCAACGGGATGCTGCTCGGTGCGGAGCATCAGCCGTTTGGCATGGCGCAGAGCATCTGCTGTTTGCAGCGTCAGCAGGGACGGGTCACCCGGGCCAAGGGATACAACGGTGATAACAGACTTCATGGCACGTCACCTCATGCTTTCTTTCTACGGCGAAGGGTCTTGAAATCAGCGGGCGTTACAGCCTTGAACAGCAGTGCCGACCCAATATAGACAGCCACGGCAATGGCAATGATGAGCAGCGTGGTGAAAGGATTCATGGGCAGGATGCTTCGCAGTCCCCACGTTACCAGGCCCATCGCTGCCGTTGCCGCGCCGGGCCGCAGCAGCCATCCGGCCCAGTTGAAGCGCAGCCTGCCGTATTTCAGCACAAAATACAGATTGGGTAGCATGGATACGGAATAGCACACAATGGATGCCACCGGTGCACCGTGAATGTTAATCTCAGGTATGCCCACCAAAATGTAATTCAGGACGATTTTGCAGACAACGCCTGCCACCAGCGTGTACATGGGGATGCGCTGCTTATGCAGGCCTTGCAGGATACTGCTGGTGGCTTGCACCACGGTGAAAAGCACCACCGTCAGGGCTGAAACACTCAGTAGCTCACTGGACACCTGAAGCTGCTCGGCTGTCAGCGTCGAGGCATAGAAGAAGGAGATGATTTCCCGGGACAGCAGGCTCATGCCAATGGAGCAGGGGAAGCCAATCAGGAAGGCAAAGCGCAAGCCTAAATCACTCTGACGGCGGATGCTGTCGTAATCCTCCGTAGCCTTGGCGGAAGAAATGGCAGGCACCAGACTCATGGATACGGCCAGAGCAAGCGCGGTGGGGATGTTAATCAGCCGGATCACCATGCCCGAGAACAGGCCATAGAGCGGACGGGCCATTTCCCGGGTCATACCAGCGTCCACCATGCGGTTGACCAGCATGGCGGAATCCACAAACTGCGCCAGAGGAACGATGCACGCGCTGATGGTGATGGGAATCGAAATTTTCATCAGCCGCTGGGCCAGCTTGCCGGATGGCATTGGCTCATCCTGACTCAGCTGCGGCATAGCGGAGAAGGTTTGACGGCTGCGCAGGAAAAGGATGACCATGTACAGCAGGGCGATGGCTTCCACCAGCGTTGTACCCAGCAGTGCACCTGCCGCGCCCTCTGCAATGCCAATCCGGGAGCCCATATAGGCCAGCGGCAGGGAAACGAACACCTTGCCAACCTGCTCAATGAGCTGGGAGGTGGCCGTAGGCACCATGTTCTGCTGTCCCTGCATGAAGCCGCGGAAGGCGGACAGCACACAGACAATCACAACGCATGGTGCAATGACCAGAAAGCCAAGCTCGCTCTCGGGCATGTTGACCCGCTGGGCCAGCATACCGCTGCCTGCAAGAATCAGGATGGTGCAAAGGCACCCCAGCCCTGTCAGCAGCCACAGCGCGACCCGGAACACCCGACGTGCGTTGCGGGGGTCATCCTTGGCAAGACAGTGGCTGACCATGCGGGAAATCGCCACAGGCAACCCCGCAGAGGAAACCGTCAGCAGCAGGTTGTAGGTGGGAAAGACCGACTGATAAATGCCCAGACCATCCGCACCGATGAGCCATGTCAGCGGGATGACGAACAGCACGCCCACCAGCTTGCAGATGATGCCGGTCAGGCCCAGGACCGTCATGCCGCCCACGATTGACTTTGTTTTTGCCATAAACAGTTCCTTTCCTTGTTCCACCGGGAAGCATCCTATTGCATATCGTGCTTATTATACGCCGAAAACGGGTAAGGTACAAGGGGATTCTTCCCAAGGCCGCAGGTTCGCGGAATTATCCCCTTGCAATTTCCCGGCGGGCATGGTTTAATGAAGCGTAACCTCAATATGGAATGAAGCAGGATGGTAACACGATGGAAATCAACTGGTATCCGGGCCATATGGCCAAGGCAAAGCGTCAGCTGGCAGAGCAGCTGGGCAGGGTGGATGTGGTGATTGAGCTGTGCGATGCGCGGCTTCCGCATGCCAGCCGCAATCCCGATCTGGACAGGCTCCTTGCAGGCAAGAAGCGGGTGCTGCTGATGAACAAGGCGGATTTGGCCGATCCCGCCGTGACGCAGATGTGGCTGAATCATTTCCGCGCACAGGGCATTGACTGCGCCCCCTTCAATGCGGCTTCCGGCAAAGCCAAGGACGCGCTGAACCTCATCGACCAGGCTGCCCGGGATATGGTCGAGCGTGCTGCTCAGAAGGGTATGCGCAAAACTGTGCGCGTGATGGTGGTGGGTGTGCCCAATGTGGGCAAAAGCACCTTCACCAACAGGCTCCATGGCGGGGCTATTGCCAAGACGGGTGACCGGCCCGGCGTAACCCGCTCCAACCAGTGGGTGCGCATCACGCCCTATCTGGAATTGATGGATACGCCCGGCTTGCTCTGGCCCCGTCTGGACGATCAGGTAGCGGCCCGACGGCTGTGCTACATCGGAACGGTCAAGGATGATGTGGTGGATTTGCCCATGCTGACCATCCACCTGCTGGAGGATATGCTGACGGTCAAGCCGCAGGCAGTGATGGAGCGTTTCCGCATCAAGGAGCCGGATCTCAGGGGCGAGGCTTTGCTGGAGGCGGTGTGCCGTGGCAGGGGCTTCCTGATGAAGGGCGGCGTATGCGATTATGACCGCTGCTGTGCGGTGGTGCTGGATGAGTTCCGTGGGGGCAAGCTGGGCCGTATCAGCCTGGAAGCACCGCAGAAGGAGCGTCTGCGCCCGGTCATCCGCGGTGCGAAGGAAGAAACACCGGAGGACAGCCATGGCGAAGATTGACCGGGAAGCCAAGGTGCGCCAATTGGCCCAGACGGATGAAGCCTTCTGGAGTCAGGGCATTGTACTGGCGGGCATGGACGAAGCAGGCCGTGGGCCGTTGGTGGGCAATGTGGTGGCGGCGTGTGTCGTCATGCCCGCAAGTCCGCTGCTCCCCTGGGTGGATGACAGCAAGAAGCTGTCGGAAAAACGCCGGGAGCTGGTGTATCAGGAGATTATGGCCACAGCCCTGTATGTGGGTATCGGCCAGGCAACGCCAGCGGAAATTGACGAAATGAACATTCTGGAAGCGACCCGCAAGGTGATGCGGGAAGCAGCGGCGCAGGTGCCGGCGGAGGTCTTTCTGATTGATGCAGTCACGAACCTGGGGTTGCAGGGGCAGGAAATTCCCATGATTAAGGGTGATGCCACCTCTTACAGCATTGCTGCGGCCAGCATCGTGGCGAAAGTGACCCGCGACCATCAATTGCTGGAGCTGGACGCCAAGTATCCGGCCTATGGCTTTGTCCGTAACAAGGGCTATGGCACCGCAGAGCATATCGCCGCGCTGCGCAGCATAGGCCCTTGCCCGGAGCATCGGCGGAGCTTCATCGGGCATTTCTGGCCATGAGCGTTTATCAGAAGGGCTTGGGCGGCGAGCAGCAGGCGGAGGCATACCTGCACGCCAAAGGCTATGAAACGCTCTGCCGCCGCTGGCGTGCTGCGGACGGGGAAATCGACCTGGTGATGCGGGACGGCACCTGCCTTGTTTTTGTCGAGGTCAAGAGCCGTCCACAGGGACGCATGGGGGATGGCATGCTGGCCGTGACCCCTGCCAAGCGGCGCAGAATGGCCCATGCGGCACTGGCTTTTCTGGTGCAGCGGGAATATCTGGGTTGCGCCGCTCGTTTTGATGTTGTAGAAATGACCCGGGATGGCCTGCGGCATGTGCAGGATGCTTTCCGGCTGGGGGAGTGAGCAGTGTGCATTTGCGTCATGGCAGTACGATGAACCGACTCCTGCACGTGATGACGCTGTTCCTTGTGATGCTGCTGGCGTGGCCGTGTTCCGCGCTGGCAGAGGACACAGGGGACAATCTTTTATGGAATGGCGGCTTTGAATATCTGGACGAGGACGGTCTGCCTGAGGGCTGGTATACCGATGCCTATGTGCGGCAGGAGGGCTTTACCCTGTACACCACGGATGAGGATGCCCGCACCGGCGCGCATGCCGCCGTGGTTAACAACATCGGCATGAACGATGCGCGCTTTGCCCAGAGTGTTTCCGTGAAGCCGGAGTCGCTCTACCGCCTGTCCGGCTGGATTCGTGCTGACGGCATTCTGGACAGCGGCAAGGGCGCGAACCTGTCCATCGAAGGCGTGTATGTATTCAGTGAAAGCGTCTACCAGACCGAGGGCGAATGGCAGTATGTGGAGCTGTACGGCGAAACCGGCGAGAACCAGTATGAGGTGACGGTCTTTGCCCGTGTGGGCGGGTACAGCGGCGAAAGTCAGGGCCGTGCAGCCTTTGACGACCTGTCACTGGTGGAAGTGAACGCTGTTCCCGGTGACGCTGCGGCCTCCCTGTGGTTCAAGGCGGAAACGCCTCAAATCATCACGGCTGTGGAGACGGAAGCAGAAGCGGATCCCTTCTGGCCGTGGCTGTTGGTGCTGTCCTTGCTGTATGCGGTCATGACGGCCTTTATGGTTTGGCCCTTGCAGCAGGATGAACGGGAGCTGACGGAAAAGAAGGGCCTGCCAGTATTCTTCGTGGTGGGGCTGATGGCGGCTGCGGCAGTCCGGATCATCTGCACAGTGGTGGAAGGCTATCAGGTGGACGTGAACTGCTTTCTGGCATGGGGCAGCATCATGGCATCGGAAGGCCCGCTCACCTTCTATCAGCCGGGGCGATTCTGCGATTACACACCGGCGTATCTGTATGTGCTGGGCTTGAACGGGCTGGTGTCACAGCTGTTCAGCCAGCGGTGGGCGCAGGTGCTGGTGTACAAGACCGTTCCCATGCTCTGTGATTTGGCGGCAGCGGTGCTGACATACAGTTTTGCCCGCGAGCGAAAGCTCAGCCGGAATCAGGCGGGGATGCTGGGCATGTTGGTGGCCTTCAATCCAGCCATCATCATCAACAGTGCAGCATGGGGGCAGATGGACAGCGTGCTGGCACTGGGATTGATGCTGGTGGCATGGCTGGCCATCCGGCGCAAATGGGACGTGGCACTGCCGGTCTATGTGCTGTGTGCCCTTATCAAGCCGCAGGCACTGATGCTGGGCTTTCTGGGGCTGGCGGCCATCATCATGGCGTGGGTGCGCCATCGGGAGGAGCGCAGGAGCATCCTGATGGGCGTGGTGTGGTCGGTGCTGACAGCGGCGGTCATCGTGATTCCCTTCAGCATCCATCAGGAGTCTGCCACATGGCTGATTGATTTGTATGCCAATACGCTGGCTTCCTATCCCTACGCGACTGTGAACACAGCCAACCTGTATTATTGGATGGGGGCCAACTGGACACCGATTGCCAACGCCTGCGGCCCGATGGCTCCTGCGTTCTTCGCAGCCGTGTGCGGCATCTGGTGCGGCGTGCTGTTCTGGCGACAGAAGGGCAAGAAGTTGTTCTGGCTGGAGCCTGCCATGATGGCTGTGTTTGCGCTGACCTTCGCCGTCATGGCATTCCTGAATGTCAGCTGGACGGTGGTCGGTACAGCGGCCATGGCGTTGGCCTTCGCGGTGGTGCTGCCTATGTTCATCCGCTCCGGGCGGATGGACACGCTGCCCTTGTGCGGCGGGGTGCTGTTCATCCTGCTGTATGTGCTGGGCATCAAGATGCACGAGCGGTATCTGTTCCCGGCCCTGCTGCTGCTGGGGATGGCTTGCGCCATTCATCGGGATAGGCGTGTGCTTTTCCTGCTGATGGTGATGAGCTGCACCATGTTCATCAATGAGGGTATTGTGCTGGACAATTCGGTGCGCCTTGGCTCTGCAATGGGGCATCTCAACAGCGATACCCGGTGGCTGAACATGCTGCTTTCCTCTTTGAATGTGCTGTGCGTACCGCTGGCCATATGGGCTTGCTACCGAATCTGCGTCGAGGACAGCCAGCCGCAGCTGGGCACATCCGCCGTGCCCAAAGGGTTGCCCCGTTATGCGCAGCCGCCCTGCACACCGCTGAATTTCAAGCCGGACGTATCCCTGCGCTGGTGCAGGCGGGATACGGTGCTGGTGCTGGCTGTCACGCTGCTGTACAGCGTGGTGGCTCTGTGGAATCTGGGCAGCATGAAGGCCCCACAAAAGCCCTGGAAGTCCACGGCGAGCAATGAGGCCGTCATCCTTGATTTGGGCAAGCACTACGATGATGTGTCCATGCTGTATTACTGTGAGGTGGTGTACAGCGATTTCTCCATTGCCACCAGCGATGACCGGCAGGTCTGGTCGGGGGAGTACTGGGCGGAAATGAATCAGGGCCAGTGCTACCGCTGGAAATACCTCATGCCCTGCTATGAGGCGGCAAACGGTACCCGCAGCTTTTCCAGTGCAAGCACCACCGAACAGGTACAGCATTTCAGCGGTCGCTATGTGCGCATTACCGCGCAGCAGATTGGGCTGATTCTCAATGAGGTCATCTTCCGGGATGCAGCAGGCAACCGCATTGACGCGGTGGTGGTCGACCGTCTCAACGCCAACGAGGAGTCGCCGCTCCTGTCCGACCCCAAGCATCTGCTGGATGAGCAGGACACCATCGAGGGCGTACCGGGCCTGTACGGCGGCGCGGAGGTCAAGGACGAGCCGAGCTGGTACAACAGCACCTACTTTGATGAAATCTACCATGCCCGCACAGCCATGGAGCATCTGCGGGGAACCGCACCCTATGAAACCTCCCATCCGCCGCTGGGCAAGCTGTTGATGAGCGTGGGCATTCTCCTGTTTGGCATGACCCCCTTCGGCTGGCGCATTGCCGGAGCTGTCGCAGGTATCCTGATGCTTCCGGCCATGTATGTGCTGGGCAAGCAACTGACCAAGCGCACGGACATGGCCTTTGCTGCCATGACCATGATGGCACTGGACTGCATGCACCTGACCCAGACCCGTATTGCGACCATCGACAGCTTCCCGGTGCTGTTCATCATCCTGAGCTATCTGTTCATGCTGCGCTTCATGCAGCGGGACATGATGCTGACCCCGGTGAAAAAGCTCCTGCCCGATTTGGCCCTGTCCGGGCTGTTCATGGGCTGCGGCATCGCCAGCAAGTGGATTGGTGTTTACGCAGGCGCGGGGCTTGCGGTGCTGTACTTCTGGACCTGTGCGCGGCATGTCCATCTGTCGATTCAAAGTACAGCGTTGCTGGCGGAGCGGGATGACCTGACCGGGGAACAAACAGCCATGCTCCGCAAACGTGAACAAGCCGTATGGAAGCGTATCCTGACCCTGTGCTTGTGGTGCGTGCTGTTCTTTGTGGCTATTCCAGTGGTGATTTACCTCCTATCCTACATCCCGTACTTTGCCTATGCGCATAAGGACGGCCTGTTGGACTTCATCCGTCTGGTATGGAATGCGCAGGAAGGCATGTTCAATTACCATGCGACACCCGGGCTGGGCATGGATCATCCCTTCCATTCGCCGTGGTATGAGTGGCCGCTGATTAAGCGTCCCATGTACTATGCCATGGCACAGTTCTTGCCCGAGGGCATCAGCATGTCCATTTTCTGCTTCGGCAACCCGGCGGTGTGGCTGACAGGCTTGGTTGGTATAGCGGCAACACTGGCAGTATGGCTACGTCGGCACTGCTACAGCCTGTATGATGCTGGTAGTCTGTGGCATGCTGCCGCTGACCATTGGAGCGTTGCGCCCTCCTTCGTGCTGATTGGCCTGCTGGCACAGTTCCTGCCATGGGTGCTGGTACCCCGCGGAACCTACATCTACCATTACTTTGCCAGCATACCGTTCCTGATTCTTGGGACGATGCTGCTCCTGCACTGGCTGAGCGAACGCTTTCCTCAGATAGGACGGGGTGTGCTGACGCTGTATCTTCTGGCGTGTCTGAGCATGTTCGTGGCCTATTATCCCTATGCCAGCGGCATGCCGGTGTCGGATGGCTGGCTGGATTTCATGTCCCGTTTCCTGAGGGTGTATCACAGCTGAACAAGGCGGCCTGCGGTGACAAATTTCTGTCCCGCAGGCCGCTTGACTTTGTGTCGGGTTATGCTATAATACCCCCGGTTGTGTCACTTTCAGGCAGGATGAGGATACGGAGGAAAGCGTATGCAGATTCGGCAGTTGCTATTCAAGCCGAACATGCCGAGGAGATTGGTGGTTCTGATTCTCAGTGTGGTGATGATGGGCTTCTGTGTGTCCATCTTCCAGCAAATCAGCTTCGGCTCGGACCCTTGCGCTGTGATGACGCAGGGCTTGTCCCGCACCACAGGTATTCAGTATGGTACATGCCAGCTGCTGGTGAATTTGATAGCTTGCGTGGTTCTGCTGAGCCTGAAGGACATTACCTGGCTGGGCTTTGGCTCCGTGGCCAACATGATGCTGGTAGGCTACTCAAAGGATTTCTTTGATTGGGTGTTCAACTGCATCCATCCCTTGAGCGGCGAGGTGATGATGGTCAAGATTGCTGTTTTCCTGCCGACCATGGCCTTGTTCCTGATTGTGGTTTCCTTCTACATGGTGGTGGATTTGGGCGCGGCTCCCTATGATGCCATCCCTCAAATTTTGGCCAAGCGGCAGAAGAAAATCGGCTTTACGCCCCTGCGCATGGCGTTGGACATCATCTCCACGGGGATCGGCTATTTGATTGGCGGCACGGTGGGCGTGGTGACGATGTTCGTATGCTTCTTCATGGGGCCGGTGATTTCCGCCATTACAGCGAAATTCCAGAAGCTGTTCTGAGCATGATGAAACATACAGGGCGTTGGTATATCCGACGCCTTTTCTTTTGCCGCCATACCGGCAGGGATTGACATGCTCCGGGTCGAATGAAGCGGATAGTGTGACTCCGAACAAATGACAAGGGTGGGAGGTATCCCTATGTTGGCAAGAACGCTGGGCTACGGGTTGAGCGGCGTCAGCGGTTTTCCGGTGAAGGTTGAGGTCTATGCAGCCAATGGTCTGCCTGCGCTGGAAATCATTGGTTTGCCGGACGCATCGGTCAAGGAAAGCCGCGACCGCGTCAGCGCGGCCATTGTCAACAGCGGATTTGCCATGCCTGTGGCGAAGCTCACGGTGAATCTGGCTCCTGCGGATGTGAAGAAGGAAGGCCCTGCCTTTGACCTGCCGGTCGCGGTGTGCATCCTGATGGCTTCCGGCCAGCTGGACAACCGGATGCTGACTGACACACTGATGCTGGGCGAATTGTCGCTGGACGGCAGCCTTCAGCCGGTGCGCGGTGCACTGCCCATGGTTATCAGTGCAAGCGAGCAGGGCGTTGAGGATATCATTCTGCCTGCAGGTAATGCGGAGGAGGTTGCCTGCATTCAGGGCATTCGCGTGTATCCTGCGCGGACGCTGCGGCAGGTGGTGGAGCATCTCAGGGGGAAAGAGCGGATTGCAGCGCAGGCACAGCGTTCCTATCAGGAAATCCTGCAAGAGAGCCGCTGTGCAGTCGATTTGAGCCAGGTGCAGGGGCAGCTTGGCGCAAGGCGTGCGCTGGAGATTGCTGCGGCTGGCGGTCACAACATGCTCATGATCGGCGTGCCGGGTTCCGGCAAGACCATGCTGGCGCGATGCCTGCCGGGGATATTACCGCCATTGACCTTCGATGAGGCCCTGGAAACCACCAGAATCCATTCCATTGCCGGGAAGCTGCCGCCAGGTGCGGGGCTGATGGCAACGCGGCCCTTCTGTGCGCCGCATCACAGCGCATCCGTGGCCAGCCTGATTGGCGGCGGCCCCAATGCCCGGCCTGGCGAGGTCAGCATGTCCCACAATGGCGTGCTGTTCCTGGACGAGCTGCCGGAGTTCAGCCGCAACGCGCTGGAAGCCCTGCGCCAGCCGCTGGAGGATGGCGTGGTATCGGTCACGCGTGTTCGCACACAGGCGGAGTATCAGTCCAGCTTTATGCTGGTGGCCAGCATGAACCCCTGTCCCTGCGGCTTCTATGGGAGCAAGCAGCGTCAATGCCGGTGCAGTCAGCACGAGATTCGCCGGTATCTGGACCGGGTGTCCGGGCCGCTGCTGGATCGTATTGATATCCAGATTGAGGTGGATGCGGTGCCTGTGCGGGAAATCAGCACGGGTGCACCGGCGGAATCATCGGCGGTAGTAGGGGAGCGCGTGCGCAAGGCACGGGCCATTCAGCAGCAGCGGTACAAGGGGGAAGGCATCCACTGCAACGCCCAGCTGGATGCACGGCTGACCCGGCGTTACTGCGCCCTGACCCCGGAAGCCACCCAGGTGCTGCACATGGCGGTTGACCGCATGGGCATGAGCATGCGTGCATATGGCCGCGTGCTGAAGGTCGCCCGCACCATTGCGGATTTGGCCGGGGAAGAACACATTGCCACTACGCATGTGGCAGAGGCCATTCAATACCGCGAACTGGACGGCAAATACTGGCGATAACAGCCTGCATGCGCTACGAACGAAGATAAAGCTCTGTCACAGTACAAGCCATGGGTGCTGAACGATGACACAAAAAACCTCCGCTCTCACAAGAGAACGGAGGTTTTCTCAGCACAAATTAGTCCTGAACCGGGGCACCCACGGGGCAGGTGGCAGCACACGCGCCGCACTCGATGCAGACATCGGGATTGATTTCGTACTTGCCATCACCCTCGGCAATAGCCTCCACGGGGCACTCAGCAGCGCATGCGCCGCAGCTGATGCACTCATCGGTAATCTTGTATGCCATAGCGGTTTCACCTCCTTGAAACACACTTCTTGCGTGTCCATGCATGTATGATACCACGCTCAGATTGCAATTGCAAGCCCTTGAAGCTGGAAATTCCCCCAGCGTGGTCAATCAAATGGTATCGTCATCATCGCTTTCCAACGGCATGATGCCGGCGAAAGCATCGCTGTCATCGGTGAGCACATCCGGAACGGCAGGCTGTTCTTCCGGGACAGGATCGGCAATCTTCTCATCGGCTTCATCATTCTGGGCAGCGCGCAGGGCACGCTCCACGGCCATCTTCCAGGGACTTGTGCTGTCCACAGGCTGCCGGGATGTGTGCTCTCCCTTGACCTGCGTGGACTCCCTGCGTTCGGACGGCTCCTGCTTTTCCGCGCGCGGCTTCTTTTCAGGCTTCTCCCGTTGAACGGGCTTGCCCAGCTTGTCGCTGTCCTGCGTGCGGGCATGCTTGTCCTTGCGCTCGCGGGGCTCCTTTGGCTGGGAGGGCTGCTCGCCGCGCTGACGCTGGCCCTTGGGCTGACGGGGCTGCTGCGGAGCAGGCTGCTGTTCCTCCGCCTGGGCTTCCACAGCGGTATCCGGTTCATCGGCAGGCTGCTCATCAGGGATGCTCTCCATGGCAGGCTGCTCGTCAGGTATCGTTTCCTCTTTGGCGGGGGTAGGCTGTCCGGGACGCTGCACATCGGCCACAGGATAATCCTTCAATTCGCTGGAATCGCCTTTTTGGATTCTGACACGAACCGTTTCCTTGATGATGTTCAAATCCCATACAACGCCCGTGCCGTCCGGTGTGATGACCTCTTTGCCCACCTTGGGCATGCGCTTGCGCGTCTGCTCGTAATTCTCCTGCTCATACTTCAGGCAGCACATGAGCCTGCCGCATACACCGCTGATTTTCGTGGGATTCAGGGAAAGGTTCTGCTCCTTGGCCATCTTGATGGATACAGGCTGGAAATCCCCCAGAAACGCACCGCAGCAGATGGGCCTGCCGCAGGGGCCGAGACCGCCCAGCATTTTTGCTTCATCACGCACACCGATTTGCCGAAGCTCGATGCGCGTCTTGAACACAGATGCCAGATCCTTCACCAGACTGCGGAAATCCACGCGCCCATTGGCGGTAAAGTAGAACAGAATCTTGCTGTTGTCAAAGGTGTACTCCACGCTGACCAGCTTCATGTCCAGCTTATGCTCGCCGATTTTCTTCTGGCAGATGGCATAGGCTTCCTTTTCAGCAGCCTTGTTGTCCTTTGCGTGCTGGATATCCTCCGCTGTAGCCACACGGACGACCTTTTTCAGCGGCGTTTGCAGCAGTTCATCGTTGATTTCCCGGATCGAGGTCACGACCTCGCCAAACTCGATTCCCCGGGTCGTCTCCACCACAACGAAATCGCCGGGCGTAGGCCAATAGGGGCCGGGATCAAAAAAATAGAGCTTGCCGGCGTTCTGAAAGCGAACGCCAATTACGTTGACCATTTGCTTTTTTCCTCCATCAGGCGAAGCAGCAGCCGTTCGACCACCGCCTGCCATGTTACCTGATTTGCCCGCAGCTGACGCGCTTGACGGACAGCGTCCAGCAACGCGGAAAAGGCGGCCAGGTCGCCTTCCCGGGCCATGCGCTGCCATGCCTGCGGATAGTCCGTCAGCAATGATGGTTCTCGCTGTCCCAGTCGTACCAGCAGCAATGAGCGGAGCATGTCTTCGATATCGTTCAGCAGTTCCTCAGCGGCATCCTTGCGATCCTTCCATGCGGAGGATACACGCAGAATATCACTGCGGCTCTCCAGGGCAAAGAAGTCCCGCATAACCTCCAGCCGCCGCTGCCAGTAGCTTTCATCCGCCGCTACGGCCAGTGCCTGACCAATGGAGCCGCCGGAAACATGCAGAGCCTCCCGGGCGCGGCTGTCCTCCACACCATGCGCCTTCAGGATGTTCAGAATCACATCATCCGGCCACGGGTGCAGCTTCAACACCCGGCAGCGGCTGACAATGGTGGTCAGCAACAGCTCAGGCGCATCACTGGTGAGCAGGAATACGGTGTCAGCCAGGGGCTCCTCAAGGGTCTTGAGCAGGGCATTCTGCGCCTGAGGCACCATCCTGTCGGCACGCTGGATGATGAACACGCGCCGTCCGCCGGTAAACGTATGCTGTCCGGCCAGTTCGTTAACCATGCGGATTTCATCCACCGGGATGCTTTTCAGTCCCTTTTCTACCTTGGGATGGATGGGCACGCCCGGCTGCACCGTCACCACGTCCGGATGATTGCCTGTCAGCAGCTGCACGCATGCCGGGCATACACCGCATGGCTTGTCATGGCCCGTGCATACCAGAAACTGTGCGATCCTTGCGGCCAGTGTGCGCTTGCCCATGCCGGATGCACCGCTGATCAGATACGCATGGACAAAGCTGCCTTCCCGCAGCGTGCGGATCAGTCCATCATAAACAGCACCCTGCCGCGCGAAATCCGCCAGAGCGGGTGCTGCACATGTTTCCTGTTCCAATGGGACAATCTCCTTACAGCTTGATAAACTGATCCACCGTCAGCACGAACACCGTTGCGCCGCCCACCGTCACCTCAATGGGATAAGGCGAATACACGCCGGACACGCCTGCCATAGAGGAGGGCTGCGTCGCAATCTGCTTGCGGGACTTGCACACGCGCTCAATGACGGCCATGGCCCGGTCGAACTTCTCATCATCCACGCCGACAAGCAGCGTTGTGTTGCCTGCGCGCAGGAATCCGCCGGTGGTAGCCAGTTTGGTCACGCCAAAGCCATCGTTCATCAGTTGGGATACCAGGCGGGAGGCATCCTCGTCCTGGACGATTGCGATAATCAGCTTCATGCAAAGAACCTCCTTATATCATCGGCAGTGTGCAAAAGCATCTGCCTCTCCATCCAACAGTATACAGCATTGCGTTGGAAAATGCAAGGCGGACACCCATGCAGAAAACGGCAGGTTCTGCCCGGACACACTGATGGACCATCCGGTATGAATATTTTGCATCGCACTGAACATTCAGGAGCTGTACATCGTCTGATAGAGGAGAGGATACTACAAACGGGCGGGTGCTTGTAAACAATGCTGCATCAGAATTGACGTGATGCCGCTAAACTGGTATGATTGCTCTTGCAGATGAGGACATGCTTGCCCGGCATGCGAAGAACGCATTCACCAAGCCCGACACAAAGGAGACCGAGGATGACCATGAAACGATGGCTGATGCTGTTATCGGTATTCCTGCTTTTGCCCCTTTGCACCTTTGCAGAGGAGGCTGTATTCGATATCACCTGGGCAGATACCATCCGAGGCTATCAGAGCTGCGAAATGACGGTGACGACCCGTCATGCCGGTCAGCTGACGCTGGTGGTCAATGATGGTCACAACGACTGGCTGCGCTGGACCATGGCGGTATCACAAGGGGAGAACCGCATTCCCTGGAACGGCCTTGGTGACAACGATGAGCGCATCCCGGACGGCACCTGGGAGCTGACGGCAACGCTGGTCTGGGAGGATGGGGAAGCGACCCTTTCGCGGCCCATCACCTTCGAGCGGTGCCGGAATGCAGTCATTTTCGCCTTGCCCGGTGCAGATACGATGTACCTGGACGATGGAGGATGGTTTGCCGAGGTGTGTCTGGTGCGTGCAGGGACGCTGGTCATGGAAGTCAGTCCGGCTGAACAGCCATCAACCATCTGCTATACGAAAAAGTACAGTATCAACGGCTCCGACCCCTACAAGCTGACATGGAACGGCAAGGACGGCAGCGCATCCCTTCCTGCGGGGGAATATGTCCTGCGCTATTACGCTGCCAATAACACAAGCTGGGTCAAGGAGATTCACCTGACCATTCGGGAGGGGAGTGCGCCTGTTATCCCGCTTCAAGTCACAGGCGAGTATCTCCCGGCCTATGATGACAGCGATGAGGCTGTCTGGCAGCTGATGCAGAAGCCTTCTGCTGTCGTGGACATCCGTTTTGTGGCGCATCAGGAAATCTATGAGCAGCCGGACAAAAGCAGTCCGTCACTGGGGCAAATTCACGGTCAGTCTCAGGCAGTGGATATCAAGGAGCTGCGCGAGGATGGCTGGGCGTATGTGGGTGCATGGAACCATGACGGCGGCGTGTATGTGGAGGGTTACATCCCGCAGAGCAGGCTGAAAATGGTTCAGCCCAACAGCGAATACGGTCTGCTGCTGGACAAGGCACAGCAAAGGATGACGCTTTTCTATCAGGGGAAACGCATCGCGGAAATTGATGTGTCCACCGGGCTCATTGGCAAAAACAAGCTCTATCAGGAAACGGCGGCAGGCTCCTTCCTGACGGTGGAACATCTGGAGCCTTTCAGCATGGAAGGCAAAAAATATGACTATGTGATTCGCTACGATGGCGGCAATCTGCTGCATCAGCTGCCCTACCGGCGCATCGGTCGCTATAAGGATTTTGCCCCCTATACGCTGGAGCTGGGACAAAAGGCATCCCATGGCTGCATTCGTCTGCCGCGGGACAAGGGGGAGAGCGGCATCAATGCCTATTGGCTGTGGACGCATCTGCCCTATCATACCCGGCTCATCATTCTGGATGACCCTGAGCAGCGTCAGGCGCAGGCAGCCGCCGTTTCGGGCGGACGTGACCCGCTCAAAGCCATGGAGCGGGTGGAAGCATCAACTCCTGCTTCCTTGGCAGCAGGCGAACAGGAGCTTGTACTGACCTTTGGCGGTGACGCGGTGCTGGGAACCCGGGAGGCGTGGTGGAACAAGACGGAAGCCTTCCCGGCTTACATCACCCGCAATGGCATGGCCTATCCCTTCAGCGGCCTGCAAAGTATTTTTGCGGCAGATGATTTGACCATGGTCAACCTGGAATGTGTGCTCAAGGAAACCAGCAAAGGCGAGGATAAGGACAAGCTCTATCGCTTCCGGGGTCTGCCGTCCTATACCGGCGTGCTGACCGAAGGCTCCATTGAACTGGTGAACATCGCCAACAATCATTACATTGACTATGGCAAGGCAGGCAAGGATGAAACCCGTGCGGCTTTGGAACAGGCAGGTATCCCGTACAGCGGATACGGCTATACCTGGGTATGGGAAAAGGATGGCTACCGGGTCGGCTTTGGCGGATGCCGTGAAACCACATACCGTCAGAACAAGCAAGTCATTGCACAGGATGTGGACGCGCTGAAAGCGCAGGATTGCGATGTCATCATCTATCTGTGCCACTGGGGAACGGAATACAGCCCCGGCCACAACACGCTGCAGGAGGAAATGGCTGCCGCAGCCGCTGAGGCAGGGGTGGATATCGTCATTGGCGCACATCCGCATGTGGTGCAGGGCGTGGACACGGTGGATGGCACACTGGTGGTATGGAGCCTGGGCAACCTGATGTTTGGCGGAACACATGATATGACCACCTTTGACGCGGCACTGGCCCAGCTTCGCCTTCGTTTTGACGAGCATGGCTATACGGGCTGTACCCTGGAGATGATTCCTATTCTGACCAGCACCTCCGCCAGCATCGGCCTGAACGATTTCCGCCCCGTTGTTGTCACAGGCGATGACAGGGAACGCATCTGGAATAAGATTCAGGCGGACAGCGGCATCATCCTGCGGGAAAGCATGTATTTCCCGGCCAGACAGTGAGCGCGGCGCATCCATCAACAAAAGCATCCGCAAGGCAGCCTATACGCCCTGCGGATGCTTTTGATTCGGTCAAGTATCTGTGAAATCCAGCTCGTAGCGTATGCCATGGGACAGCAGCACGCCATCGGTCAGTCTGATGCACAGAATGCAGGTGTTCGGATCACACTCATTGATATGCCCATTGTCATACCATGCAGCAAAGGCGGCTTTGAGCTTTGTGGCAATCCACTGATTCTCCGCTGCGCACAGATGGCCAAGATTCTTGCCTGTGCCATGGGCTGTGAACCACTCGCCACAGACAGCCACGGCAGGATGGGCGGCAATATGGCACATTTTCCCGGAAAGGGCGTGGGTAATCACATAGAATGCGCCGTCCTCGTAATAGGCGTTGACCGTTCGGACGCTGGGCCGCTGTCCGTCCAGCGTTGCCAGTGCAATCAGGGAATCCTTGCCGAATCGCTCCTCCAGCACATCCAGCGCATCCCGGGGCAGCTTCTCCGCCATGGGCACACCTCCTTCTGCCTGCGGTCTTAACGATAAATCAGGAACTCGCATTCCAGCCGACCGTTGTACAGGCGACGCTTCTTGTCTGCACGCTTGCCGTAAGCCCGTTCAAAGGACGGGTCAGAGGAAATGGCGCACAGGCTCCAGCCGGGATGGCGTTCCTTCAGGCGACGCATCTCACCATAGAGCTTCTGGCAGCTCTTGCGGTCACTGAGCCGCTCGCCATAGGGCGGATTGCACAGGAACACACCCTTTTCGTCCGGCAGTTGAAGGGTTTCCAGAGCTTGTTGAGCCACCGTGACTTTGCCTTCCAGTCCCGCTTGCCGGATATGGCGGTTGGCCAGCTCCAGGGCAGACGGGTCAATGTCACTGCCAGTGATGCCGCTGATGCGCTCCGGCTCAAAGTCGAACCGGGCCTGACGGCGAATGGCTTCCGCTTCATCCCTGGAGAAGAACGAGAAGTCCTCCATCGAGAAATGCCGGGTCAAACCGGGTGCGCGATGGCCCTGCCGGAACGCCGCTTCAATCAGCAGCGTCCCTGTGCCGCAGCAGGGGTCGTGCAGACGCATGCCGGGCCGCCAGGGAGACAGCTCCACCAGTGCAGCGGCCAGAGTTTCCCGCAGGGGAGCCTCGCCGTTCCAGGTGCGGTAGCCGCGGCGGTTGAGGGCCTCGCCGGACAGGTCAAGGGTGATGCGGGCTACATCGGCATGCAGGGCAACGCCAATGGGATAAGCAACGCCGGTCTCCGGGAACACATCCCGACGGGTGCGCTGGCGCAGGCGTTCGATGACTGCTTTCTTGGCGATGGCCTGACAGTCCCGCACACTCATGAGCTGACTGCGGGCACATTTGCCCGAAATGTTGATTTTCGCATCGCCGGGCAGCAGCTCTTCCCAGGGGATGGATTTCACCAGCTGGAACAGCTCCTCAAAGGTACGGCAGGTCT
>JBJEUL010000335.1:0-1920 GCA_051883835.1 Aristaeellaceae bacterium | reverse complement strand
TGCTGGTACTTCCAGGCGATGGTCAGCACGTCCTGATTGGTGGTGGCGGAGAACAGCACCAGTTGGCGGTCGATGGGCGTGGCATCCATGATTTTCGTCACGTCCTTGACAAAGCCCATGTTGAGCATCTCGTCGGCCTCGTCCAGCACCATGGTGTGGACGGCATCCAGATGCACATTGCCACGGTTCATGTGGTCCAGCAGGCGGCCCGGCGTCGCCACGAGGATTTGCGGCTTGCGCTTGAGGGCGTTCAGCTGCTTGGCAATGGGCTGTCCGCCGTAAATGACAGCGATGCGCACGCCCTTGATGAACTTGGCCAGCCGGGTCAGCTCATCGGCGATTTGAATGGCCAGCTCCCGGGTGGGGGCCAGCACGATTTCCTGCACACGGCTGTCCTTGAGCTGCACATATTCCAGCATGGGAATGCCGAAAGCGCAGGTTTTGCCGGTGCCGGTGGGGGCGATGGCGTTGATGTCCGCACCGGCCATCATGAGCGGAATGGTGCGGGCCTGGATGGTGGATGGGGTCGTGAAGCCCATATCCTCCACGGCACGGAGAATCTCCGGGGAGAGGTCCATGTCGGCAAAGGATGTGGGCACGGTCTGGGTTTCGGACAAGGGAAGGCTCCTTTCGGCGGCAGGGTAGCCGCGTCAGTCATGATAGGCGCGGATGGCCTTGGAGAGCTGGTCGGGGCAGGAGGTGTTGCCGCGGCAGGGCACGCCCGCCAGACGGGCCGCCACATCCTCGGCCTTCTGGCCAACGACCATGCGGGCCAGCCCCTCGGTGTTGCCGGTGCAGCCCCGGGTGAACTTGCAGTAAGTGATGATGCCATCACGAATTTCCAGGTCAATCTGGGTCGAACAGGTACCATGGGTCTTGTAGCTGAACATCAGCGTCATCCTTTCCTATATAGGTGTTACCCAATTCATTTCGCCGCTGACGGTGCGTTTTCCTGCCGTGCGCACCGCGAACGGAAAAAACGCATACCCTGAGGCAGAAGGGAGGTGCGTGGGATGGCGGTGCTGCTTTGCCGCGGGAGCGGTGGGCTGATGGTGTGGGATGGGACGTGGCGGCGGCTGTCCTGTCCGCTGCCCGTGCCGACCCTGCTGGCGGCTCGTGATGGCGTGACGGCGTTGGCGGACAACACGCAGCGGCTGGTCTGGATGGGGGATGCGCTGTTCCCGGTGGCAGGCGGGGTGGAAGCCCTGCGGCTGTGGCAGGGGAAGCTCCTTGTTCTCTCCGGGGAGGCGGACAGCCTGACGCTCTACGATGCGCAGGGCATGCCACTGTATCTCGCTCCGGCAGGCGTGTACCCGCAGGACATGTGTCTGCTGCCCGGAGACATGGTGGCGGTGTGCGGTGGCGGAGAGGGCGTGCTGCTGCTGCGCCTGCCGGGCTTGCAGGTGATACGGAGGCTGCCCGTGCCGGGGCATGCTCAACGCATCACAGGGCGCGGAAGCCTGCTGCATGTGCTGTGTGCCGTGGAGGAGGGCTGTCTGCTGGGCCGCATTGACCTGCGCAGCGGACGCTATGAAGCCCTGCGCCTGCTGCCGGGGCTGCCCGGTGCCCTGCACACCGATGGCATAGGTCGCCTGTGGGCCGCTGCCGGTGAGCGGCTGTATGGCTTCTGGCCCGGTACATACACGCCGCGACACACACTGGGCGGCTTTGGACTGATACGTTCCATAGACAGTCAGAGCCATCGCTTGCTGCTGTCCGACCCGGTGCAGGGCGCATTGAAGCTGCTGCATTCGCCTTTTCAGCCGCCGCAGGTGCTGCACATCGGCGAGGTTGGGCAAGCGGCGTTCCTGTGAGTGCGCTGCCCATCAAAAAAGGACGCTCCCCATGCAGAGAGCGTCCCTTGTTTGTTCAGGCTATTCGATTACTCGATGACCTTGGCGATAACGCCGGAACCCACGG
>JBJEUL010000334.1:0-8357 GCA_051883835.1 Aristaeellaceae bacterium | reverse complement strand
ACTGGCTGAGCAAGAAGGTCACCGGCTCCGGCCTGATGTAAGGAAAGGAGGATGAACAGCAATGGCAAAGAAAGAGCTTGTGAGCTACGTTCCCGAGAGCAACCGCATCCGCGACAGGGAACTGTCTGACCATATCTTCCACGCAATCGTGGTGGTTGCTTCCATTCTGGTGGCAATCATCATCCTCTATCCGCTGTGGTTTGTTGTGATTGCCTCCATCTCCAACTCCGACCTGGTGAATCAGGGCAAGGTGACGTTCCTGCCGGTGGATATCCGCTTCTACGGCTTTGAGCAAATCTTCCAGGATTCGCGCATCTGGGTGGGCTATCGCAACACCATCTTCTATGTGGTGGTTGGCACGCTGCTGAATCTCGTCGTGACCATGCCGGCAGCCTATGCCCTGTCCCGTCAGGACTTCAAGGCGCGCAACGCCGTCATGCTGTATTTCGTGTTCACCATGTACTTCTCCGGCGGCCTGGTGCCGACCTACATGATGGTCAACAGCCTGGGTATGATTAACTCGCCCTGGATTCTGCTCATCATGGTGCTGGTGAATACCTATAACCTCATCATCGCCCGAACCTTCATCCAGAACACCATTCCGCAGGATCTGTTTGAATCCGCCACGCTGGACGGTGCGAACCACTTCCGCACCTTCTGGAGCATTGTGCTGCCGCTGTCCAAGGCCATCATCTCCGTGGAAATCCTGTACTACGCCGTGTTCCACTGGAATGATTACTTCAACGCGCTGATTTACACCTCCAGCCCCGAGGTGCAGCCTTTGCAGATGGTGCTGCGCCGCATCCTGCTGCAAAACGAGGCCTTCGCCAGCGGCAACGGCGGCGTGCAGGGCGGCTATGCCCAGTCCTCTGCCGACCAGGTGAAGTACGCGGTCATCATCGTGTCCACGGTTCCGATTCTGTGCGTGTACCCCTTCGTGCAGAAGTATTTCGAGAAGGGCGTCATGATTGGTGCCGTCAAGGGCTAAGAACGTGTCGCATTGATTTCCGCACCCTGCGCTGTCCATCGTGCAGGGTGCATTTCAAATCAAGGATAAGGAGGGTTTTTCTGATGGAATCCCGCTATTTCAGCCGTGAGGGGCAAGCACTGGTCTTTCGCAACAATGGTGAAACGCTGGTGCTGACCCCCTGGAACGAAAATGCCCTGCGCGTCCGCTCCGTCATGATGGGCGATGTGGAGGACACCCGCTGGGCTCTGCTGGACCCCACCTGGACGGGCGATGCCCCCATCACCATCGAGGATACCACTGCCTCCATCACCTGCGGGAAGCTCACGGCTACCATCACCGTGGAGCCCTGGCATGAGCGGGGCCGCATCACCTTCACCAACCAGCACGGCAAGGTGCTGCTGCGGGAGCGCGACAGCGAGGGCGCGGTGGATGCCAAGGCACGGCATTTCCAGCCGACACTGGGCGGCGACCACAAGCTGACCGTGTACTTCAACGGCCAGGAGGGTGAGCATATCTACGGCATGGGCCAGTATCAGCAGGAGGAGCTTGACCTCAAGTACACCACGCTGGAGCTGGCGCACCGCAACAGTCAGGCCAGCGTACCCTTCTACATGAGCAGTCTGGGCTATGGCTTCCTGTGGCACAATCCCGCTGTGGGCAGCGCGACCTTTGGTAAGAACTATACCGTCTGGCAGGCCCAGTCCACCAAGCAGATGGACTACCTGATGATTGCCGGGGATACGCCTGCCGAAATCAGCCTGGGCTATGCAAAGGCCACCGGCTTTGCGCCCATGATGCCGGATAACCTGATGGGCCTGTGGCAGTGCAAGCTGCGCTACTGGAATCAGGAGGAGGTTTTGCAGGTGGCCCGCGAGTACAAGCGGCGCGGCCTGCCCATGGACGTGATGGTGGTGGACTTCTTCCACTGGCCCAAGATGGGCGATTACCGCTTCGACCCCGAATTCTTCCCCGACCCCCAGGCCATGTGTGATGAGCTGCGGGCCATGGGCGTGACCTGCATGGTCAGCGTGTGGCCGCAGGTGTCCCTCGAGAGCGAAAACTACCACGAGATGCGCCATCAAAATCTGCTGGTGCGCAGCGAATATGGCGAGCAGGTCGGCATGCGCTTCGGCGGCGACAGCATGTTCTACGATGCCACCAACCCCCGCGCCCGGCAGTATGTCTGGGACAAGTGCAAGCAGAATTACTGGGACAAGGGCGTGCGCATGTTCTGGCTGGATGAGGCCGAGCCGGAATACGGCACCTATGATTACAGCAACTACCGTTACAGCATCGGCCCGGTGATGCAGGCGGGCAATGTGTATCCGCAGGCCTACTCCCGCGGCTTCTATGAGGGCATGAAGGCCGAAGGCATGGAGAATCCCGTGAATCTGGTGCGCTGCGCATGGGCCGGCAGCCAGCGTTACGGCGCACTGGTGTGGAGCGGCGACATCGGCAGCAACTGGGCGTTCCTGCGGATGCAGGTGTGCGCGGGTCTGAACATGGGCATCGCGGGTATCCCGTGGTGGACGACGGATATTGGTGGCTTCCATGGCGGCGTGACGGCCAATGCGGACTTCCGCGAGCTGCTGGTGCGCTGGTTCCAGTGGGGAGCGTACTGCCCGGTGATGCGCCTGCACGGCGACCGTCAGCCCTTCACGGACATCATCGCCAGGGACGGCACCCGCCGCGAGCATACCGGCGCGGACAACGAGCTGTGGTCCTTCGGTGAGGAAGCCTATGCCATTCTCAAGAAGTACCTGTTCGTTCGCGAGGCAATGCGGCCCTACACCCATCAGGCCATGGCCGAGGCCCACGAGGAAGGCAAGCCGGTCATCCGTCCGATGTTCTACGAGTTCCCGGAGGATGAAGTCTGCTACAGCCTGAAGGATCAGTACATGTACGGCAGCCGCTATCTGGTGGCCCCCGTGATGGCCCCCGGCCTGCGGGAGCGGCAGGTATATGTCCCCGCCGGAACCTGGCGCAACGTGGACACCGGCGAAACGCTGGAGAGCAAGGGTGCATGCTTCACCCTGCCCGCGCCGCTGGACGTGATGCCCGTGCTGGAGCGGCTGAGCTGATCGGAGGAATACGACGTGAGCGCAAGCATCAGGATGCAGTCCTTTGGGCTCAGCCAGATTGAATTGACCGATGCTTACGCCTGCAACGCTCTTCAGCGGGATGTGGACTACTTGATGTCCCTCCAGCCGGAGCGGCTGCTAGCGGGCTTCTATGAGAATGCCGGATTGCCCGGGGCGCAGCGGTATGGCGGCTGGGAAAAGCATCTGCTGGCGGGGCATACGCTGGGGCATTACCTGACAGCCGCGGCGCAGGGCTATGCCAATGCAGGCACTCGCCCGGCAGACAGGCAGGCTCTCTACGCGCATCTGACCGCCTGTGTGGACGGCCTGAAGCTGTGCCAGCAGCACAGCAAGGGCAAGCCGGGATTCATCTTTGGCGGCGTGGTGATTGACCCGGAGCAGGTGGAAATCCAGTTCGACAACGTGGAGAAGCGCAAAACCAATATTTACACCGAGGCGTGGGTGCCGTGGTACAATGTCCACAAGGTCCTCAGCGGCCTGCTGTGTGCCTACGAATGCACAGGCTACGCCCCCGCGCTGGAGGTGGCGCAGGGGCTGGGCGAGTGGACGTATGACCGGGCATCAGCCTGGTCGGAGGAAACGCGGCTGACGGTGCTGGCCACCGAGTACGGCGGCATGAATGACTGCCTGTATGACCTGTACGCCATCACCGGCAATGCGCATTTCGCCATCGCTGCGCACTGCTTTGATGAGGATGCGCTGTTCGAGCGTGTTCTCACCGGCGCGCCCAATGTGCTGAACAATCGCCATGCCAATACGACCATCCCCAAGTTCCTGGGGTCTATGAACCGTTACCGCACCATGCAGGGCGAGGTGGACGCGACACGCTATCTGGCCTATGCGCAGGCGTTCTGGACGATGGTGACCCAGCGGCACACCTACGCCACCGGCGGCAACAGCGAATGGGAGCATTTCGGCATGGACAACGTGCTGGATGCTGAGCGCACCAGCTGCAACAACGAAACCTGCAACGTCTACAACATGATGAAGCTGTCCAAGTGGCTCTACGAGGCCACGGGGGAGAGCCAGTATCTGGACTACTACGAGAATGCCCTGTACAACACCATCCTGTCCTCCCAGAACCCGCACACGGGCATGACCACCTACTTCCAGCCCATGGCGTCCGGATATTTCAAGGTGTTCGGAACGCCCTATGAGAGCTTCTGGTGCTGCACCGGCTCGGGCATGGAGAACTTCACCAAGCTGAATGCAGCGGTGTATGCGCACACGGAGGATGCTGTGCTGGTCAATTTGTACCTGTCCTCCACGCTGCATTGGGCGGACAAGGGTCTGACGCTGCGCCAGGATTCCCGCGTGACCGATGAGGGCTGTGTGGACATCACCGTGGAAGCAGCGCAGCAACCCTTCGAGCTTCGCCTGCGCGTGCCTGCGTGGGCTGGCAGCCTGACTGCAACGGTAGACGGCCGGACGGTGGAGGCTTCGGCGCGGGATGGGTACATCACTTTGCCGGGCGTGGCTGCAGGAAGCTGCATCCATGTGGAGCTGCCGCTGTCCTTGCGTGCGGAGCCCTTGCCGGACAATCCCACCGTGATGGCTTTCCGCTATGGCCCGCTGGTGCTCAGTGCAGGCCTTGGCGCGGAGAAAATGAAAACGGCCTACACCGGCGTGGAGGTGTTGATTCCCGCGCAGGCCATGGGCAAGGAAGCCCTGCTGACCCTGCCCGAGGGCGTGACCCGGGAGGACTTCACCGCCCATTTGACGCATTACCTGCGCAAGGAGGAGGGCGCGCTTCGCTTTGCCCTGACGGGTACGGACTTTGTCTTTACACCCCATTACCTGCGCTTCAACGAGCGGTATGCCATCTACCTGCGCGTGCTGACCCCGTCGGAGCTGGTAGCCTACGAGGAGGAGAAGCGGCGCAGTCAGGGCCGTATCCTGGACAGCGTGCAGCCGGGCTACGGGCAGTATGAGAATGATGCCCTGCACAGCATGCAGGAGCATGACACGCAGGCCAGTACGGATGACGGCTCCTGCCGCCGTGCCTGCGCGGGCGGTTCGTTTACCTATCGCATGGCGGTTGACCCCGCAGGGGGCAATGAGCTGCGCTTCCTGCTGCGTCAGGAGGACAACAAGCAGACGCTGCGCATCACCACAGGGGACACGGAGCTGCTGAGCCGCACCCTGCACTATGTGGCAGCGGATGCCGAGTATCAGGTGATTGTGCCCATCCCGGATGCGCTGGCTGCCTTGGCGGAGCCGTTTGAGCAGGGCGGCACGACCTATCACCTGCTGCCTTTCACCTTCTCCGGTGTGGACGGGCAGCCCTCCGCCCGGGTGTGCGAGTATATCCGTACCGTGTGCAGGACGTGAGTGCCGGTGAAAGCCCATCCAAGGAGCTTGGAACCCATCAAGGAAAGCCGTCTGCCGGGCGTATGTGTGACGCGCCGGGCAGACGGCTTTCGTCTGTCAGGGGAGGGAAGGCTCGGCCTTGATGCCGCTGGCGAGATGATACACATCCAGGTACAGCGCAATTTGATGCCGGAACAGCTCTTTGTCCAGATGGATGTGGCCGAAATAGTACCGCTCATGGGCCACGGTCTGCCGCACTTCCTCCAGGAAGCAGTTCAGTTGGCTTTCCTCCCAGGCCCAATGGGAAAGCACGCCGGTCTGCACGAACAGCTGCATGGTGTCCGCCGGGGCGGCATGGCTGATGATGACATCCACCCGGTTGCCATGCCGGGCGAGGTTTTCCCGGGCCTGGGCATACTCGGCTTCGCTGGGCATTTCCTCGGGCCACCAGGTCTGCCCGGGGACGCGGAGGGCGCGATCTACCGAATACCCGCCGCCCATGGTGAACACAGATGTGCCGTCCAGCTCGAACACCTGACCGCGCATCAGGTGCAGGACATTGGGTCGCAAGCGATGCACCCTGCCGCCGTGCCAGATTTCCTCCGGGTAGGCGCAGAGTTTGGGGAAACACTCGTGATTGCCATCCAGAAACAGGATGGTGTAGGGCAGACGGGCCAGCGCGTCCAGCTTGTGCTCATCCTGTGCGCCAAGCCCAAAGACACAGCCGAAATCACCGGCCACAATCAGCCCATCGCCTGCTGTCAGACGGTATTGGGTGCCGATGGCTTCAAAGCGGGACAGCTCACCGTGGGTATCACCTGTTACATACATCATCGCCGTGCAGCTCCTTTGCCAGAATGGTTGCTTCCATGATGGCATTATGGCACATTCGCGCCGCTTGTGCAACAGCAGCTTGGCCAGCATGCTGCCATACAGTGGGCGAAAGCATCGTTCATGCGCAGCTTCTCATCAACTTTTCATCCTGGCAGGCTTTACGAATGATGGGAAAAATGATAAAATCATAGAGCTTTCCAGGGAACGTGTGCCCATCATCACCGGCTGCACGGTGCCATGCGATAAGCCTGATGCTGACGGAGAAAGGCGGAGGAACATGAAAATCACCATGCTGTGCATTGGCTCCACAGGCGATGTGCGGCCTTATATGCTGCTGGGCAAGGAACTGAAGAAACGCGGCCATACGGTCACGGTGGCCTCCTTCGCGCCCTTTGAGGGCATGATTCGGGAGGCAGGGCTGCAATTCTTCGCCCTCTCCGGCAATGTGCTGGAGCTGATGAACAACCTGATGAAGCCCGGGGCGGTGGGCGTGCGCTTCCTCACCGAATTTGAAAAGACCATCCGGGACATCGCGCCCGTACTGCTCAATGACCTGACCCGCTCCTGCGAGGGCGCGGATGCCATGATGTGCACCTACTTCGGCAGCCTGTTCTATTCCATTGCCGAGAAGTACAGCATTCCCTGCATCCAGACCCATTATTTCCCCATGGATCCCAACGACATGACGCCCATTTCCTCCGCCCCCGGGCAGAAATGGGGAAAGAGCTGGAACAAGGCCTCCTATCGGCTGGGCTACCTGCTCATTGGTGTGCTGGAGAAGCGGTATCTTTCCCAGTGGCGGGCGGAAAACGGCATGGAGCAGCGTGCCATTCAGGGCAGGCCGGACTATCATGTCAAGGGGCATACCATTCCGGTCATTTACGCCATTTCCCCGCTGGTGATGCCCCGTCCTGCCAGCTGGGATGAGCATATTCACATGTCCGGCTTCTGGTATGATGAGAATCCTGCAGCGTGGACACCGCCGCAGGATTTGGTGGACTTCATGGAGGCAGGGGAGAAGCCGATTTACATTGGCTTTGGCTCCATGGTCAGCGGCAACATGAACAAGACCTTCACCACCGTGCTGCGGGCGGTTCGTGCGGCTAACGTGCGGGCGGTCATCGGTATGGGCTGGGGCGGCAATATGCAGGCTCACAGCAACAGCCGGGTGTACATTAGCAATTACATTCCCCATGACTGGCTGTTCCCCCGGGTGTCGGCGGTAGTGCATCACGGCGGTGCGGGAACCACGGCATCGGGGCTGCGCAACGGCAAGCCTACACTGGTGATTCCCTTCGGCGGGGATCAGCCCTTCTGGGGCAATCGTGTGCATGCCCTGGGCTGCGGCCCCAAGCCGATTCCCCGGGACCGCATGACCGTGAAGCGGCTGGTGCGGGGTCTGATTGATCTGACCAGCCATGCCAGCTACCGGGTGGCTGCCGAGAAATTGGCGGAGCGCATGCGCCTGGAGGGTGGCGTGAGCCGTGCGGCTGACCTGGTGGAGCAGGAGATTGCCGCATGGCAGGCCACCCCTGACCAAATGTGAAAAATTCTTCCGAATTTTCCAGCATGCCCCTTGACGGTATAGGGAGAATCGTGTATACTCATCACGGTGCAAAAAATACAAGCAGAAAGGAGGCCGCAACATGTTCAATCGCATGGCATATCCGAGCATGGCATTCGGGACCGGTACCGTTCTGAACGGAATTTTTGCGGCCATTTCTGTCTGTAGGCAGGGGAGAAAGCGATAGGTCTGCTTCTCTGTGCATGCCCGGACATATTCAGCGTCGGCCGCAGCTTCTGCGGTCGATGCTTTTTTATAGGCATCTGTTTCCGTATTGACCCTCAGCAAAGGAGGAATCAGCCTTTATGCAACCCCAAACGTCTTCCAGGAAGAAGCCCTTGCAGGCCATGCTGTCGCTCATGCGCCAGAACCTGTCCTGCTACATTGGCTCCATGATTGCTACGGCAATGATTGTGCTGATTGGCTTCCTGACGCCCATCGTGCTGGCGGAGACCATTGACAGCGTGCTGGGCACCAATCCATCGACCCTGCCGGCATTCGTGCTGGCCCCCATCCGGGCCATGGGCGGACGGCAGTTCCTGGTGGAGCATCTGTGGATTCTGGGCCTGGTGCTGGT
>JBJEUL010000333.1:0-1929 GCA_051883835.1 Aristaeellaceae bacterium | reverse complement strand
GACAGGATGCGGAAGCGGCCCGTCTCCTCGCAGGAGACGATCAGCGAGTCCGTGGAAACCACCTGGTCGCTGGTGGCGCCGCTGAAGCGGGTCAGCAGCCCCGGGTTCAGGGCCACGTCGGTCTGCTCCCAGGTCACCAGGGGCGAGGCTGCAGCATAGCGGTCCAGCAGCTCCATCAGGGGCTGATCCTCCTGCCCCTTGGAGAACAGGGCGTAGATATGCACCGGATGCTCCAGCTGCGCGAGGATCTGCAGCGTGGTGTCGCTCTGGGTGGTCACGCCGTTGAAGGAAAAGTCCACCCGCCAGCCCTTTTTCTTCTCCAGGCCGGTCACCGCCACGTTCAGCGCCACCAGCGCCGCCAGGAAAATGCACAGCGTCGCCGTGGACAGGCTGCCGTAGCGGAAGCGCGGGTTCTTCCAGAAGGGGAGACGCTCCCCATGCTTCTTGCTCATCTCAAGCCCCCCGATAGCGCCGGCTGTCCAGCGCGTGAATGGTCAGCACCAGGCAGGCCGCCGTGAAGGACAGGTCGTACACGATGCTGGCGAAGGAAAGCTGCCCCATCAGGAAGGGCTCGTTGCGGCTGTACAGGCTGAAGAAGGTCATGATGTTGGCCAGCCACCCGATGCTCACCGAGGATTCCAGCATGTCCAGCATCCACAGGATCAGGTTCGCGCCGAAGGCCATCACCGCCGCCGTCACCTGGTTGGACGCCAGGCCGGACAAAAGCAGATCCAGCGCCGCGAAGGCGCACCCCTGCAGGAGGAACCCCAGATAGCCCACCATCATTTCCCCCAGGTAGACCCGGCCGTAGATGGCCACGATCAGCACGAACACCAGCGTCAGCAGCGTGGTGAAGGCCATCACCGTCACCGCCGCCAGATACTTGCCCAGCACAATGCCCGTCAGGGAGGCGGGGCTGGTCAGCAGCAGCTGATCGGTGCGCTTCTGCCTTTCCTCCGCCAGCAGCCGCATGGTCAGCACCGGGGAAAGCAGCATCCACAGGTAGCTCATCTGCCCGATGAAGCTCAGCAGATCGCTGGAGCGCTGCTGCATGATCTGCAGATAGAACATCACCGAGGACAGCGTCAGAAACACGCCCATGAACACATAGCCCACAGCCGTATAGAAATAGCTTTGCAGCTCACGCCGCCAGATGGACAGCATGACGTCACCTCCCGTTGGCCGCGTCATCCTCGGACGTGGCCCGCAGGAACACCTCTTCCAGGGTATCCTGCTGCATGGTCAGACTCCGCAAAGGCGCGTCCAGCGCGCACAGCAGGCGGAACAGCTGGGTCTGCGGGTCGCCCCGGTCGCCCCCGTCCCGGCTGCATTCCAGCTGCACCTCGGTGATGTCCACGTTCATGGTGGGCAGCACCTTCACCCGGCGCATGCAGGGCAGGCCCTTGAGCGCGGGCAGCAGCAGCCGCTCCTTCATGACGATGGAGGCCCGCAGGCGCAGCACGTCGCCCGTGTCGGTCAGCTCGGCCATGTCCGCCTCCCGGATCAGCCGGCCCTTGTGCAATATCACCACCCGCTGGCACAGCTGCTGAATCTCCGGCAGCAGGTGGGAGGAGAAGATCACCGTGTGGGACTTGCCCAGCTCCCGCATCAGCTGGCGGATCTCCACCACCTGCCGGGGATCCAGGCCCACGGTGGGCTCGTCCAGCACCAGCACCGGCGGATTCCCGCACAATGCCTGAGCCACGCCCACCCGCTGCCGGTAGCCCTTCGACAGGTGCCCCACCAGCCGCTCCCGCACCTCCGTCAGCCCACAGGTGTGCATGATTTCATCAATGTGCTTCGGGATCGCCCGGCGGGCCACCTCCTTCAGCTGGCAGACGAAGGTCAGGTAGGCCGTGACGGTCATCTCGTCATAGAGGGGCGGCTTCTCCGGCAGATAGCCGATGGCCCGCTTGCAGGCCCGGGGAT
>JBJEUL010000332.1:0-35125 GCA_051883835.1 Aristaeellaceae bacterium | reverse complement strand
CCTTCACCAAGGACGGCGAGCGTCTGGTGGGCCAGATTGCCAAGCGTCAGGCTGTCACCAACCCTGACCGTACTGTCATTTCCATCAAGCGTGAGATGGGCACCAACCACCGCGTGACCATCGACGGCAAGCAGTACACCCCGCAGGATATCAGTGCCATGATCCTGACCAAGATGAAGGAGACCGCCGAGAGCTATCTGGGCGAGAAAGTCACACAGGCCGTCATCACCGTGCCCGCCTACTTCAATGACTCTCAGCGTCAGGCCACCAAGGATGCGGGCCGCATCGCCGGTCTGGAGGTGCTGCGCATCATCAACGAGCCTACCGCTGCCTCTCTGGCCTATGGTCTGGACAAGGAAGGCACCCAGAAGATTCTCGTGTACGACCTGGGCGGCGGTACCTTCGACGTGAGCATTCTGGACATCGGCGATACGGTGTTCGAGGTGCTGAGCACCAACGGCAACACCCGCCTGGGCGGCGATGACTTCGACCAGCGCATCATCGACTACGTGGCCGACCAGTTCAAGAAGGAGAACGGCATCGACCTGCGCAACGACCGCACCGCGGCCCAGCGCCTGAAGGAGGCTGCCGAGAAGGCCAAGATCGAGCTGTCCGGCACCACCACCGCCAACATCAACCTGCCCTTCATCACCATGGACGCCACCGGCCCCAAGCATCTGGACATGACCCTGACCCGCGCCAAGTTCGACGAGCTGACCGCCGACCTGGTGGAAGCCACCATCACCCCCATGAACAACGCCCTGCGCGATGCCGGCCTGAGCGTGAACCAGATTGACAAGGTGATTCTGGTGGGCGGCTCCACCCGTATCCCCGCCGTGCAGGCCGCTGTGAAGCGCGTTACCGGCAAGGAGCCCTTCAAGGGCGTGAACCCTGACGAGTGCGTGGCCATCGGCGCAGCCATTCAGGGCGGCGTGCTGGGCGGCGATGTCAAGGACGTGCTGCTGCTGGACGTGACGCCCCTGTCCCTGGGCCTGGAAACCGAGGGCCACATCTTCACCCGCCTGATTGACCGCAACACCACCATCCCCACCAGCAAGAGTCAGGTGTTCTCCACCGCCGCTGACGGCCAGACCACCGTGGAAATCAATGTGCTGCAGGGCGAGCGTCAGATGGCCTACGACAACAAGTCCCTGGGCCGCTTCCAGCTCACCGGCATTGCGCCCGCGCCCCGCGGCGTGCCGCAGATTGAGGTGACCTTCTCCATCGACGCCAACGGCATTGTGAACGTGTCCGCCAAGGACAAGGCCACCGGCAACGAGCAGAAGATTACCATCACCGCCTCCACCAACCTGTCCGAGGAGGAAATCAACCAGCGCGTCAAGGAAGCCGAGCAGTACGCCGAGCAGGACAAGAAGCGCAAGGAGGAGGTTGAAACCCTCAACCACGCTGATGCCATGATCTACGAGATGGAGAAGCAGCTGCGCGAGAACGGCGACAAGCTCTCCGAGGAGGATAAGAACACCGTCCAGAGCGAGATTGATGCCTTCAAGAAGGTGCGCGAGGGCAACAACCCCGAGGAAATCAAGAACGCCATGGAGTCCTTCACCCAGAAGGTGTATGCCATCTTCGGCAAGCTGTACCAGCAGCAGGGCGGCGATGTGCCCCCCACCCCCGATGCAGGCTCCACCAATCCCGATGGCTCCGTGAACGCTGACGGCGATGTGCGCTGAGCCCATCCCCTGATAGAATAATCTGGCAAGCCCGCTGCCTGCAATGCTCATTCAGACGGCGGGCTTGCCGTGAATGGATACGCACAATTGTGTGAGGTGAACCCACTTTGGCAAACAAGCGCGATTATTATGAGGTGCTGGGCGTTGACAAGAACGCCTCTGCGGATGATATCAAGCGCGCCTTCCGCCGCAAGGCCAAGGAGTGCCATCCCGACCTGCATCCCGATGACAAGGAAGCCGAGGAGCGCTTCAAGGAGCTGAACGAGGCCAACGAGGTGCTGTCCGACCCGGACAAGCGCGCCCGCTACGATCAGTTCGGCTTCAATGACCCGGCCATGGGCGGCAATCCCTTTGGCGGTGGGGCAGGGGGCTTCGACTTTGGCGGCATGGGCTTTGACAGCATCTTCGATATGTTTACCGGCGGTATGGGCGGTACCTCCAGGCGGCAGGGCCCGCAACAGGGCAATGACCTGCGCTACGACCTGCGCATTACCTTCGAGGAAGCGGCCAAGGGCTGCACCAAGTCCTTTGATTTCTACCGCAATGAGAACTGCGAGGCCTGCAAGGGTACCGGTGCCAAGCCCGGCACCAGCCCCGTCACCTGCCAGATGTGCCACGGCACCGGCCAGATTCGCCAGTCCGGCGGCTGGATGACCACCGTGCGCACCTGCCCCACCTGCGGCGGCACGGGCAAGGTGATTCAGGAGAAGTGCACCTCCTGCGGCGGCTCCGGGCGCACGCGTATGCGCCGCACTGCTACGGTGAAGGTTCCTGCGGGCATCGACAACGGCCAGACCATCATCATGAACGGTCAGGGCGAGCCGGGTCTGCGCGGCGGCCCGAGCGGCGATTTGTATATCAATGTGCTGGTCAAGCCCCACAAGCTCTTCAAGCGTGACGGCTACGACCTGCACCTTGACCTGCCCATTTCCTTCACGCAGGCGGCTTTGGGTGCGGAGCTGGACGTGCCGACGCTGGACGGCAGTGTGAAGTACAGGATTCCCGAGGGCACGCAGACGGATGCGGAGTTCCGCATTCGCGGCGCGGGCATTCAGCAGCTGCGTTCCTCCGGCAAGGGCGACCTGGTGGTGCATGTACGGGTAGAGATTCCCAAGCGGCTGACGGAGAAGCAGCGTGAGCTGCTGCGGCAGTTTGACGAATCCAGCACCGGCAAGGAATACGACCAGCGCAAGACCTTCTTCGACAAGGTGAAGGACCTGTTCAACAACTAACAAGGGAACGCGCCAGCGGAAAAGGGTCAAGGGGCGATGCCCCTTGTGGGGTTTGGGGCGACGCCCCAAGCAGGTCTGGGCGGCAGCCCAGCGCAACACGTTCAACCAACCCAAAGTGAACCGAAAAAGCCAGAGTTTCCAAGCAGACGACGCAGTTCGTCCGCGCCGGAAACGACAGGTTCCCGAGCCTGCAAGAGAACAGCCTGATTCGACCTCGCTGTCGCACCATCCTTGATAAAGCAAAAAATCCGGCCTGTGCATACAGTCACAGGTCGGATTTTTCAGTAGGGGAGAGCGTTTGATCGCTATTCAGTTGAAGGTGAGCGCGGCAGGGGAATCAGGTCGCAGCTGTGCAGGGTGTTGGAACCTGCCGTTTCCAACGCGGACGAACTGCGTCGTCTGCTTGGAAACTCAGTTTTTTCTGTTTCCTTTTGGGTTGGTTGAGCGTGCGGAGCTGGGCTGCCGCCCAGACCTGCGCAGGGGTTTCGCCCCTGCACCCCACAAGGGGCATCGCCCCTTGACCCTTTTCCGCTGGCGCGGTCCCTTGGAGGTGGTCGGGTCAGGCGTCGGGATGCTTCCGGCGGTAGTCCTCCACGGCGGCATGGATGGCCTGCTCGGCCAGCATGGAGCAGTGCATCTTCACCGGGGGCAGGCCGTCCAAGGCCTCCGCCACGGCCTTGTTGGTCAGCTGCAGGGCCTCGTCAATGGTCTTGCCCTTGACCATTTCCGTGGCCATGGAGCTGGTGGCGATGGCCGCGCCGCAGCCGAAGGTCTTGAACTTCACATCCACAATAATGCCGTTCTCCACCTTGATGTCCATCTTCATGATGTCGCCGCACTTGGCGTTGCCCACCGTGCCGGTGCCGCTGGCATCCGGGATTTCCCCCACATTGCGGGGGTTGGAGAAGTGATCCATCACCTTTTCGCTATACATGGTGTCTACCTCCTGTCAATGCGCCGTCATGAAGGGACAGCTGCCGCCCAGCGTGCTGGTGAACTCGTTGAGTACGGACATGTCCCGCAGATTCTTCACGATGCCGGGCAGCTTGTCCAGCACCTCGTCAATGTCGGCCTCGGTGGTGTCGGTGCCCAGGGTCAGGCGCAGGGAGCCGTGGGCAATCTCATGGGGCAGGCCGATGGCCAGCAGCACATGGCTGGGATCCAGCGAACCGCTGGTACAGGCCGAGCCGCTGGAGCCTGCAATGCCTGCCAGGTCAAGCCGCAGCAGCAGGGCTTCGCCCTCGATGTAGCGGACGGACACGTTCACGTTGTTGGGCAGGCGGCAGGTGGGATGGCCGTTGAGGCGAACATCGGGGATGCTGGTCAGAATGCCCTGAATGAGCTTGTCCCGCAGACGGGTCATGCGCTGGGCGTTGGCCTCCATGTCCCGGGTGGCGATTTCAATGGCCTTGCCAATGCCCACGATACCCGGCAGGTTTTCCGTGCCGGCACGCTTGCCCCGCTCCTGCGCACCGCCGGCAATCAGCGTATCCAGCCGCACGCCCTTGCGGACGTACAGTGCGCCGATGCCCTTGGGCCCGTGGAACTTGTGGCCGGACATGGACAGCATGTCGATGTTCATGGCCTTCACGTCCAGCGGAATCGCGCCCACGGCCTGCACAGCGTCCGTGTGGAACAGGATGCCCCGGCTCCGCGCCAGCGCGCCGATTTCCGCGATGGGCTCGATGGTGCCAATCTCGTTGTTGGCGGCCATGATGGAAATCAGGATGGTCTTGTCCGTGATGGCTTTTTCCACATCCGCCACACTGACCATGCCGTATTCATCCACCGGCAGGTAGGTTACGTCAAAGCCCTGCTTTTCCAGCCACTGGCAGGTGTGCAGCACGGCGTGATGCTCAATGGCCGTGGTGATGATGTGGTTGCCCTTCTCCCGCTTGGCAAAGGCTGTGCCCTTGATGGCCCAGTTGTCGCTCTCCGAGCCGCCGGCGGTGAAGTAGATTTCAGCGGGGTCGGCGTTGATGGCGGCGGCCACCTGACGCCGGGCTGCGTCCACGGCCTTGTGGGCATCCCGGCCCGTGCCGTGGATGGAGGACGGATTGCCGTAGCACTGAGTAAAGTAAGGCAGCATGGCCTCCAGCACAGCCGGGGCTACGGCAGTGGTGGCGGCATTGTCCAGATAGATGCGATCCATGGTGTCGCTCCTTTTATGGCTGGCCCGGATGAACCGGGTCGTCGGCAGTTGATGGAATGTCGAGCTCGTCAAAGGAGGTTTGCTCCAGCATGTCGCGCAGGGTGATGGATTGCAGCAGCTGGTTGATGGAGCGGGACAGGTACTCCCACACCCGCCGGGACGGACACTGGCCTGCCTTGTGGCAGCGGGACTCATCGCCCACGCAGTCCGCAATGGACAGCGGCCCCTCCAGCGCGTCAATGATGTGCCCTACCGTGACTTCCTCCGGGGCTTTTGCCAGCGCATAGCCGCCCTGCGCCCCGCGCACGGTTGTTACCAGGCCTGCCCGGCGCAGCGTTCCCAGCAGCTGTTCCAGATAGTCCTCCGGCACACCGATTTCCGCCACATTCCGCAGCGACTGACAGCCCTCCCCGGCGTGCTGCGCCAGGTAATACATGGCGTACAGGCCATATTTGCCTTTGGTGGACAGCTTCACGGTCAGGCTCCCCTCCTTGTACGATTTCCGACAAAAATCATCGGGATTCACCGCAGGCATTGTATCATACCCGACTATTCTTGTCAACATTCTGCCGAAGGATTCAGGGAATATTTTCATCTTTGCCGCCTGCGGCCCGACAGGAAAAAAGGAATTTGTCCGGCCCATGGCGAATGAAGGGGATAAAAGGAGGCGTTTGACCCATGACTGATTTGATGAAGCGAGCCGCCAAGGCCCTGGAGGAGCGCGGCTTTGAGGTACACACCGTTGCCACGGCACCCGTGGCCAAGGAACTGATTCTGAGCCTGATTCCCGAGGGTGCGAGCATTGGCGCGGGCGGCTCCGTGACCATTCGGGAGCTGGGCGTGGTGGACACGCTGCTGGCCCAGGGCCACAAGGTTGCGTGGCACTGGCTGCCGGACGTGGACAGGGCCACCGTCTACGATGAAGCCGCCCATGCGGATGTCTATCTGGCCTCGGCCAACGCCATCACGGCGGACGGCCAGCTGGTCAATATAGATGGCACCTGCAACCGTGTTGCCGCCATGATTCAGGGGCCGCAGACGGTGATTCTGGCCGTAGGCCTGAACAAGCTGGTGGACGGCGGCGTGAACACCGCCATTGCCCGCATCAAGCGGGAAGCCTGTCCGCCCAATGCCCGCCGCCTGAAGCTGCAAACGCCCTGCGCCCTCACCGGCAAGTGCAGCGAGGCCACCTGCAAGGAAGGCTGCATGTGCAACACGACCACCATCATGCACCACCCGGCCCGTGGCAAGCGAGTCATTGTTGTGCTGATTGGGCAGGCGTTGGGCTACTGATTCCGTTGTTCATCCAAACACAAAAAGGCAGCGTCCCTGTGCATCGGGGACGCTGTTTCAGTAGATTCAGAAGCGTGATACAATGGGAAGCCATCGCAGTAAGGCCGGATGAGGGCGTTCCTTGTGCAGTCCATGGAATCTGCCGTTGCCAACGCGGACGAACTTCGTCGTCTGCTTGGAAACTCTGTTTTTTTCCGATTCCTTTTGACAGTTCAGATGTGTTGCGCTGGGCTGCCGCCCAGACCTGCTTGGGGCGTTGCCCCAAACCCCACAAGGGGCATCGCCCCTTGACCCTTTTCCGCTGGCGCGTTCCCTTGGAGGGGTCAGAAGCTGTCCTTGCTGGGGGAGGCCACGTCCAGACTGGAGGCGGGAATAAAGCCGCGCACGGTTTGGCCGTTTACCGTGGTTTCCACATAGGCCCAGGGCTGGCTGTTAAAGAAGGTGCTCAGGTAGGTGACCTGCTGGCCCTGCCGCAGGCTGACAATGGCTTCATAGCACCGGGCCGGGTCATCGGTGAGGGAACACTGCCGGGTCACGGTAGCTGTCGTGTAGTCGAAATTCAGGGTGGACAGGGACGTGGAGGGAGCCTGCTTCATGTCCTTGGCGCGGGTGTAGCCCACGCGGACGGAGCCGTTGTTGGTTTCGTACATCACCAGCAGCCAGCCGTTCTCCCAGCCTGCGGCGTAGACGTAGCCGTTGGTGCTGAGCATGGCCTTGCCGTTGGCACCGCGCCATGCGTTCACATCCGGCGCGGAATACACGGGCCATTTTTGATTGGCCTTCACCGATACATACTCGAAGCCCTGCAGCACGTCAAAGCCCGAGCTGAAGCTGTCCCACACGGAGCGTCCGTCGGTGTTGTGGGTACCGGCGGCCAGCATGTCTGCACGAACCTTCTTGATGAGCTGCACGTTCTCAATCTCCACCTTCGAGCAGCCGTAGTAAGCCCGCTGTGTTTCGATGGTCACATGGGTATTGGGCTTGTACCAGGGCATACAGTTGAAGTAATAGTAGTACTGTCCGCCGGGATTGAAGATGAAGCCGTGCCGTGCGAAAATCTCATGAAAGATGAAGCCCAGGGATTCATAGTCCCACTCCCACAGCTCCTCCTCGGTGAGGTGGCGGGTGTCGCTGTCCGGAATCAGGTAGGAACGGTCTGCCAGTGCGGCGGGAGCCAGCAGGAGCATGCACATCACCAGGCAGACAAGACGGCGAAACACGGTACGCATGATGATTCCTCCTTTATGAACGAATGTCCTGCCAATATCATACAGCCTGCGTGAACGCTTGTCAATAGCCGGAAAGCCTTGCATCCATCGCCCGGTGATGGTACAATGTCATGTGTGGAGGTGGCTGTGCATGGCCATGAACATTGTGCTGGTAAACCCTGAAATTCCGCAGAACACCGGGAATATTGCCCGCAGCTGTGCCGCGACAGGCGCGATGCTGCATCTGGTGGAGCCGCTGGGCTTCTCCCTGAGTGACCGCTACCTCAAGCGGGCGGGGCTGGATTACTGGCACCTGATGCACTACCGCACCTATCCCAGTCTGGAGGCGTTCCTGCAGGAACATGCGGGGGCGAGGATGCACTTTGCCACCACCAAGGCTCCCCGGGCGTATTATCAGGCGACGTATCAGGATGGGGATTTTCTGGTGTTCGGCTGCGAGACACGCGGCTTGCCGGAAACGCTGCTGGAGCGGGTCTATGACCGGTGCGTGCGCATTCCCATGCGCGAGGAAGCCCGGAGCCTGAACCTGTCCAATGCCGTGGCCATCATGCTCTATGAGGCCCTGCGGCAGGGGGATTTCGCGAATCTGTGCGACCATGGCGCGCTGACCGGGCGGGAGGAACCGCCTGCGCCCTGGCTGGACTATGTATAATCAAAGGTGGAGGACAGCATGCCCTATTTTGACCATGAAAGCAAGCCGGAGCAGCGGCATCATCGGACGTTCTATCAGCCGGTGGTGGATGACGATGGCCTGGATGATGCGTATGAGGACGATGACCAGCCCGATGATGATGTGGCCTACGACATGGAGCTGGACGAGGACACCATGGACGAGGAGGAACGCCGCCTGGCCCGGCGCGACCGCTGGCGGGTGTTGGCAGGCGTGGGGGACTTCCTGAGCATCATCGCGGGGATGGTGGTCATCCTGACGCTGATTATGTTGCTCATCAGCCTCATCAACTGGGTTTACGCGGATTTGAGCCAGTCCTTCGTTCTCTGGCAAACCCGAATGTAACATGATACACAAAGGAGGCTTCCCCCATGGCGGAAATGACATGGGAACTGTTCCATCAGCAGGTGCAGCAGTGCGGCCTGTGTCCGCTGCATGAAGGGGCACGGCACAAGGTGCCCGGACAGGGGGACGAGCATGCGCCCTTGATGCTCATCGGGGAAGGTCCGGGGCAGGTGGAGGACGAGGAAGGCTTGGCCTTCGTGGGCCCGGCGGGACAGCTGCTGACGCGGATGCTGGCAGCCATCGCCCTGCCACGTGACCGGGTCTACATCTGCAACATTGTCAAGTGCCGCCCGCCCCACAACCGTGTGCCGGAGCCTACCGAGGCCGAGGCCTGTCGGCTGCACCTGCGCAACCAGTTCGCGCTGGTCAGGCCGAAGGTGATTGTGCTGCTGGGCTCCACGGCAGCCAAGAGTATTCTAGGGCCGGAAATCCGCATCACCCGGGACAGGGGAACATGGTTCGAGCGCAAGGGCGTGTGGTTCATGCCGACCTACCATCCGTCAGCCCTGCTCCGCGACCCATCCAAGAAGCGGGAAGCCTGGGAGGACATGCAGTCTCTGAGGGATCGCCTGATGGAGCTGGGCCTGTACGCTGACCTGTACGGCGGCTGAGCGATACTTTCCGCCCCGCGGCGCACACTACAGGGATGAATGAATCAGCAGGGGAGGCATGAGGGTGCAGCAGTATCAAGCCCGGTGCGGGGCCTTCTTCCAGTCGCTGTGGCCTGCGGAACGGAAAATTCTGGTCTATGGAGAGGGACGGACGGAGCATCCGCCCATCATGCTCATCGGGGAGGCCCCCGGCGAGCAGGAAACCTTGCAGGGCCGCCCCTTTGTGGGCAAGGCAGGCAAAAATCTGGACGGCTTCCTGCAAGCCGTGGGATTGCATCGGGAGGACATCTACATCAGCAATGTGGTGAAGATTCGCCCCACGAAGGTTTCCCCAAAGGGCAGCGTCAGCAATCGTCCCCCGAGCCGGGAGGAGCTGCTGCTCTTTACCCCGTGGTTGTATGAGGAAATCCTGCTGGTGCAGCCCCAGCGTATTGTCACGCTGGGCAATGTGGCCCTGCAGGCCCTGGTGGGGAAGAATGCGGTCATTGGCGCGTACCACGGGCGCAGCGTGCAGGCCGAGGTGCGCCATGGGGACAGGGCGCAGGCGTTCGAGGTGTGCCCGCTGTATCATCCCGCATCCATCATCTACAACCGCGCCCTGACGGCCGTGTATGCGGAGGATTTGCAGGCCCTGCGCGTGCTGCTGGCGGCTGTCAATTGAAGCGGAAAAACGTATCTTTGAAGCAAAAGCTGTGGCATAAGCGCATACACTATGCTATACTGATGCCATCGACCACAAGGAGGGAACAAACATGATGGAATGGATTGCGGTGAACCTGCCGCTGCTGGTATGCTTTGTGGTGGGCATTGGGCTGCTGGTGCTGGAGGCGTTTATGCCCGGCTTTGGGCTGCCCGGTATCTCCGGCATTGTGCTGGAGGTGATTGCCATCGTGCTGGCCTGGCTCAATCACGGCCCGTTGGCTGCACTGGGGCTGACCATCATTGTGCTGTCGCTGATTGCCATTGCCATTTCGATGTCCCTGCGAAGCGCGACCAAAGGACGGCTGAGCCGAAGCAAGCTCATCCTCAAGGAGCGGGAGAGCAATGAAGCAGGCTACCGCTCGGCAGAGGACATGCAGGTTTTCCTGGGCAAGGAGGGCACGACCACCACGGTCTGCCGCCCCACCGGCATGGCGGAGTTTGACGGCGTGAAGCTCAATGTCGTCAGCGAAGGGGAGTTCATCCCCGCAGGCACACGGGTGCGCATCGCCCTGGTGGAGGGCAGCCGCATCGTGGTGCGGGTGATCAAGTGATGATTCCGCCCGGTGGGGGCGGGAAAAAATAAGGGAGGTACATCCATGGAGAGCTTTGCGTTGATTCTGTTCGTTCTGTTCCTGGCCCTGATTGCGGTGATTGTGTTCCTGAACTTCGTGCCGCTGGGGCTGTGGATTTCCGCACTGGCCAGCGGCGTGCATGTGTCCATCGGCACGCTCATCGGCATGAAGATTCGCCGCATTCAGCCCAAGCGGCTGATTTACCCCCTCATCAAGGCCAACAAGGCCGGTCTTGACCTGAGCGTGAGCAAGCTGGAAACGCACTTCCTGGCAGGCGGCAATGTGGACCGGGTCATCAACGCCCTGATTGCCGCCCAGCGCGCCAACATCGAAATGGCCTTTGAGAAAGCCTGCGCCATCGACCTGGCTGGCCGCGATGTGTTCGAGGCCGTGCAGATGTCCGTGACCCCCAAGGTCATCGAGACGCCTGTGGTCGCTGCCATTGCCAAGGACGGCATTGAGCTGCGCGCCAAGGCCCGCGTGACCGTGCGCACCAACATTGAGCGTCTGGTGGGCGGCTCCGGCGAGGAAACCGTCATTGCCCGCGTTGGCGAGGGTATCGTGACCACCGTCGGCTCTGCCGAGACCCACAAGCAGGTGCTGGAGAACCCCGACCTCATCAGTCGTACCGTACTGAGCAAGGGCCTGGACGCCGGTACCGCCTATGAAATTCTGTCCATCGACATTGCCGACGTGGACGTGGGCCGCAACATTGGCGCACAGCTGATGATGGATCAGGCCGAAGCCGACCGCCGCATTGCGCAGGCCAAGGCCGAGGAACGCCGCGCCATGGCCGTTGCCCATGAGCAGGAAATGAAGGCCGCCGTGCAGGAGATGCGCGCCAAGGTTGTGGAAGCCGAAGCCGATGTGCCCCGTGCCATGGCGCAGGCCCTGCGGGAAGGCAAGCTGGGCGTGATGGACTACTATCAGATGCAGAACACCATTGCCGACACCACCATGCGGGATTCCATTGCCAAGGCCAGCGCACCCCAGCAGACCCCCGGCGTTGAGCCCAAGAAGTAATCGGCCCGTCCTTCCATCAAGAAAGGAGTGATGGCCATGGAATCCTTATGGGTCGTGATTGTCATTGTCTGGGCCATCGCGCAGGCGGTGGGCAGCAGCAAGAAAAAGCAGGCCAAGCAGGCGCAGCAGATGAAAAAGCAGCGTCAGCTGATGGATGAAATCTTCAAGCAGGACGATGTGCAGCCCATCCCTGCTGCGCAGATGGCCGCACCGCCTGCCCCTGCTGCACCGCCTGCTGCGATGATGCCATCCCAGCCTGTCGACATGATGCCGCCCCTGCCGCAGACACGCCGCGAACCGCTTGCACCCCGGGTGCACACCCATACTGCGCCTGCCTGCCCGGAGGATGACAACGCCGGCAGCATGCCTTACCACAGCCCGGAGGGGGTTGACCCCTGCCATGTCGAGCAGCTGCCGCCCATGACGCAGCCCCGGCCCGACACGATGCAGGCCCCTGCCGAGCAGCCCGGCATCCGTCTGGACTGGACAGGCGAGAACATGGTCAAGGCGTTCGTCATGCAGGAGGTGCTGACACGCCCCTGCCAGCGGCGCATGAATCGCTGATGCCAAGCGGTGGAGAAAGACGGCTTTCTCCGCCGCTTTTTTCGCAAGGAGGAACAAGTGTGGAACCTGAATACATCAACTTGACGGAGGAGAATCTGTCCACGGAGCATCTGAGCTGCATCATCCGCAGCAGGAAGCCGCACCCGGGTGTGGAATGCAAGCGGCAGTGGCTGGCGGACAGGCTGAAGGAAGGGCATGTTTTCCGCAAATTGCAGGTCAAGGGCCCGGTGTTCATGGAATATGCGCCGCTGGAAACAGCCTGGGTGCCTGTGGAGGGTGCGAATTACCTGTACATTTACTGTCTGTGGGTTGATTCCGCGTGGAAGGGACACGGTTATGGCCGCGACCTGATGACCTACTGCATCGAGGATGCACGGCGGCAGGGCAAGTCCGGCGTGTGTATGCTGGGCGCGGACAAGCAGAAGGCATGGCTGTCCGACCAGAGCTTTGCCCGGAAATTCGGCTTTGAAACGGTTGACCGCACGGATACCGGCTATACGCTGCTGGCCCTGTCCCTGGACGGGAGCCTGCCGCGCTTCACGGACAATGCGCGGCGCGGCACCATGGACGACAAGGAGCTGACCATCTATTATGACCATCAGTGTCCGTTCGTTGACCAGACGGTGAAGCTCCTTCGGGATTACTGCCAGGAAAAGGGCTTCCCGCTGACGCTGCGGGAGGTGGACACGCTGGAAAAGGCCAAGGCTCTGCCCTGTCCGTTCAACAACTGGGCGGTGTTCTGGCAGGGGAAATTCCAGACAGTGAACCTGCCGGGCACGGACTATGTGGACAGGCTGCAAAAGAAAGCGGACGGAGGATGGGTGCATGGAACCGATTAAGGTGGTCATTGCCGACGATGATGCGGGCATGCGGCTCATCGAGCGGAAGATGATTGGCAAGGTGGAGGGCTTCACCCTGGCTGGGGAGGCGCAGGACGGTCCGGAGCTGCTCCGGCTGGTGGAGGAGCTGCATCCGCAAATCGTCTTTCTGGACGTGGAGATGCCCGGCAAGACCGGCGTGGAGTGTGCCAAGGTCATTCAGGACATGGATCCGACCATCATCATGATTTTTGCCACCGCCCACGACCAGTACATGGGCGATGCCTTCGAGGTGTATGCCTTCGACTACCTGCTCAAGCCCTTCAAGGTGGACAGGGTGCTGCAAACGCTGGAGCGGGCGCGGGACCGTGTGGTTCGCGTGGACGAGAAGCCCCTGCCGGTACCGCCCAAGGCAGTTCCCCGTGCGGCGGCGGGGCGGCTGATGCTCCGCCACAAGGAGGGCGTGAGCTTCATCGGGATGGATGACATCCTGCTCATCCAGCGGGAGAACCGCGCCACGGTCATCTACACCATGGGCGGGGGCCGCTATGTCACCGGGGATTCCCTGAGCGAAACGGAAGCGCGCCTCGACCCGGCGGTGTTCTTCCGCTGCCACAAAAGCTACATCATCAACCTGAATCACATCAGCAACATCACGCCCTATGGCCGCTGGACGTATGTGGTTCGCCTGAACGGAACTACACAGGACGCGCTCATCACCCATGAAAAATATGAGGAGCTGGAGCGGATGTTTTCCTGACAATTTGGGAAGAAAAAGTGGTTTTCCATGAAAATAGCCCTTGCTTTTTCGGCCTGCCCGTGATATGATAAACAGGCTTTGATGTGTGCATACTCCAACGAGGAGGTGGATTACCATGGGGAAGCTTTGTGAGATTTGCGCTAAGAGCACGCTGAACGGCAATAACGTCAGCCACTCCAACCGCAAGACCCACCGCACCTGGGCGCCCAATGTGCAGAGCGTCCGCGTGATGGTGAACGGCGCGGCCAAGCGGATGAACGTTTGCACCCGTTGCCTGCGCAGCGGCAATGTGATGCGTGCACTGCCCAAGACTCAGCAGGAAGCCTGAGTCCAGCTTTGATAGATGACCCGTCTCTTGTGCGAGAGACGGGTTTTCTGTGCTTGTACAACAGATGAAAGGGGAGGTCTTGCGATGCTCCGTCAGGTCCTGTCGATGGTGTTCTGCAATGTGATGTGGGGCTTGTCCTTTATTGCCAGCAAGCACGCGCTGACAAGCGGCTTCACCCCCATGACCCTCGCGCTGGTGCGCTATGTGATGGCGGCAGCCTGCCTGCTGCCCATGACGCTCCTGCGGGAGAAGCGGCTGCAGCTGCACCGGGGCGATGTGCTGCCCATGGCTCTGTCTGCGATGACGGGCATCACCCTGTATTACTTCTTCGAGTATCAGGGCATCAGCCGTACCTCCACGGTGAATGCGTCGCTGATTCTGGCCGCCATCCCCATCCTGACCATGGTGGTGGAGGCTGTAGCGGAGAGCAAGCGTATGCGTCCGGCGCAGGTGTCCGGCGCGGTGATTTCCGTGGCGGGGACAGCCATCATCGTCCTGGGCGGCAGCAGCGAGGGCGCAGCCAGCCTGACGGGCGACCTTTTTATTCTGGGTGCCAGCGTGGTGTGGGTGGCGTATATCTTCATCAGCCGCAAATTGCGGGACAGCTATTCCAGCCTGAGCATGAACACCTGGCAGGCGTTGATTGCGCTGGTGACGCTGCTGCCCATGGCACTGGCTGACCCCTGCGACCCGGGCGCGATTCCCCTGAGCGGCTGGCTGGCGGCAGCGGTGCTGGCCGTGGTCTGCTCCGCGTTGTGCTACTGGCTCTACGGTAATGCCCTGCATGCCATGAGCCCGCTGGCCTCGGCCATCTTCATCAACCTAATTCCCCTGACCACGCTCCTGGGCGGCGTGGTGCTGCTGGGGGAGATACTGACCTGGCAGGCAGCGGTAGGCGGCGCGATGATTATCGGCAGTATCTTTCTGGTGAATATGACCGAGGGCAGGGCATGAACGCAGGACAGCCGGTGTGTGCTGTGCATCGGCCAATCAGCTGTCCTGCGCGCAAGCCTGAGAGCGGGCCGTTCAGCTCCCCAGCGCAATGGCCGGGCGCGTGCAGACTTGCTCCAGAAACCGCACATCATGCTCTACCAGCAGCAGCGTGGGGGAGCTTTCGCGAATCAACCCCTCCAGCTGCACACGGCTGAATACATCCATGTAGTTCAGCGGTTCATCCCAGATGTACAGGTGCGCCGGTGTGCAAAGGCTGCGGGCCAGCAGCACCTTCTTCTTCTGCCCCTGACTCATCTGCTCCAGCGGACGGTCAAACAGGTCGCGGGTGAAATCCATATTCCGCAGAATGGCCTTGAACAGCGTTTCATCCACCTGCGCAGATTGAATGAACGTCCGCATATCCCCATGGAGCATGCCGGTCTGCTGCGGCACATAGGAGCTGACCAGCCCGCTGGCCAGATGCACCTGGCCCTGCAGCGCGTCCAGCTGACCAACCAGCGTCTTGAGAATGCTGGACTTGCCGCAGCCGTTGGGCCCTGTCAAGGCCACCCGGTCTCCCCGGCGCACTTGAAAGCTGATGCCGTCACAGACCACCCGCTGGTCATACACCACCGATGCGTCCTGCACGGTGATGAGCACATCCTTGGGATGATGCCGCGTTGTCAGCTTCAGCTCGCCCACACGCTCCACGTTGTGCAAGAGCGTCTTTTTTTCTTCAATGGCCCGTTCCTGACGGCGCAGCGTGTTCATGCTGCGCTTCATGACGGCAGCGGCTTTCGCCCCCACATAGCCCCGGTCCACGGCGGCGGTCACGCTGGGGGCCACATGAAACTTGCCTTTTTCAGCAGCGGCACTCCATTCAGCGGTGCGGCGGGCAGATTCCTCCAGACGGTGTATGTCCCGGCGAAGCTCCTCGTTGCGGGCCTGCTCCGTTTCGGTTTGCAGGTTCAGCCGCGCTTCCCAGGTGTCATAGTCGCCCTGCATCACCCAGATGTCCGAACGGTTCAGGCTGACCACATGGTCAATGCATCGGTTCAGAAAGGCGCGGTCATGGCTGACCAGCAGAAAGCCGTCCTTGCGGCGCAGATAGTCCGCTACCAGCTCGCGACCGTGGGCGTCCAGGTGATTGGTCGGCTCGTCAATCAGGGGATAGGCATCCTCCCGGCTGAACAGCGCGGCCAGCAGGGCCTTGGTCTGCTCGCCCTGGCTGAGGGTGTTGAAGGGACGGTACAGCACGTCCTCGTCCACGCGAAGCTGTTTGAGTTCACGCAGCAGCTGCCAATCCTGACTGTCCGGGGCCGCCTGCTGCATGACGAACAGCGTCAGCTGTTCCGGCTCCGCCACGTCAAAGGGAAAATACACCGGCGTCAGGGGAGCGTCAATCCGGCCCTGATGGGGATAGCGGCCTTCCAGCAGGCGCAGCAAGGTGGTCTTGCCCCGGCCGTTGCGGGCAATCAGCCCCAGATGCCAGGACGTGTCCCAGCTGATATGAACATGCTCAAAAACGGGGGTATAGCTGCCCTCGTAGGTAAAGGATAAATCCTGAATTTTCAGCTGCATTGGTTTTGTGTACCTCCATGCGGTCACAGGGAGGCGAAAAAACGCACAAAAAGAGAGCGTTCCGATTCATATTGCGCTATTCCGCCGCAGCAAAACAAACGGCTCTTTCCCAAGCCGACGTTCTGCCCATCCCTGTCAGGGAACATCATCGACGGAATCACTGACGCATATGCAGACCCGCTCCTTCATCATCAAGCTGCGTTGATGATAGCACAGGCAGCGGATGCTGTCAATCCCCCGATGCAGGGGAGCTGTTCTTTTTTGCCCTCGCGCCCAGGAAAGCTATTGCACGGCAGGGGAGGGCTTGCTATAATGGGGAGCGGATTTCACGGATACAAAGATGTAACCGGAAGCGAGTGACAGGCATGGAGCAGGCGGAGCAGCCGCAGCAGGAATGCCCGGATGACCGGGAGGTACTGGAAACAGCCATGGAGGCTGGCCATATTCTGTTGGAGAACGGCGCGGAGATTTTCCGTGTCGAGGAAACCATGGAGCGCATCGCAGCCCATTACGGCGTGATGCGCAAGGAGTTTTTCGTACTGAGCAACGGCATTTTCACCACCGGCGACTGCATGCCCGGCCAGCGGGGCGGACAGTATGCCCGGGTGCAGCACATTCCCGTCAAGAGTGCGCAGCTTGACCGGGTGGTGGCGGTCAACCAGCTTTCCCGGGAAATCGAGGCGGGCAAGTACACCCTGGCACAAACACGGCAGCGGCTGCAGGAGATTCGGCAGATGCCCGGCGAACCGCCCATCGTTCAGATCCTGGCCTCCGGGGTGGGCAGTGGGTGCTTCTGCTGCCTGTTCGGCGGCGGTCTGTGGGACTGCGCGGCGGCCTTTGTGGCGGGCTTCCTGCTGTATGTGTTCATGCTGTGGGCCGGCAGGCAGCATATGAGCAAGATTGTGGCCAACCTGCTGGGCGGAGGAATGGTGACGCTCATCTGTATCCTGCTGTACCATCTGGGGCTGGGGCAGGATATGAGCCATATGATTATCGGCTCCATCATCCCGCTAGTGCCGGGCGTGGCCTTCACCAACGGCATCCGGGATATTGCGGACGGGGACTACATCTCCGGCGCGGTGCGCCTGCTGGATGCGATTCTGGTGTTCCTGTGCATCGCCATTGGCGTGGGCGTGATGTTCACCCTCTATCAGCGGGTGGCGGGAGGTGTCCTGCTATGATGCTTCGTACCATCGCGGCCTTCTTTGGAACGATTGCCTTCGCCCTGCTCTTTGGCGTGCCAAGACGCTACTTTTTCATCTGCGGCCTGGTTGGCGGTGCGGGCTGGCTGCTCTATGAGGTGCTGACAGGCTTTGCCGGGGCCACGGCCACGGAAGCTACCTTTCTGGCGACGGTGCTGGTCATCCTTCTGTCCCGCATGTGTGCGGTGCGGGAACGCTGCCCGGTGACGGTGTTCCTCATTGCGGGTATCTTTCCGCTGGTGCCCGGTGCAGGCATCTACTGGACGGCCTACTATCTGGTGACAGGACAGATGGGCCTTGCGGTCAGCAGCGGCTTCGTGGCAGTGAAGGCCGCCGTGGCCATCGTGCTGGGCATTGTGTTCGTGTTCGAGATACCCAACAAGATGTTTCACTCCCGCAAGAAGCGAATCCCATAAGGCTGATGGATGCCTGGAAACTGTCCTGCGGTTTCTGGGCTTTTTTCCTGGCATGAAAACCCTGCCTGGCGCAAGGATTTTGCCATGCGCCCGTGGAATAGGGTAAGCAGTGCGTGCGTGTCACGCGCCCCTGATGAAGCAACAGCCACAACGAAAGGACGGTCTTGCCATGAGCTGCTATCTCTTTGTGCATTTCCGTGAAAAGACCTCCCCGGAGGGAGAACAGGTGTATTTCGGTCTGAGCCGGGACGGCTTCCACTGGGAAGCCCTCAACGACGGCCAGCCCGTGCTGTGGGCCTACTACGGCGACCATGGCGTGCGGGACATGACCATCGTCCGGGACAGGGCCACGGGCCGCTGCCACATTTACGCCACGGATTTGTCCCTGGCCTATGGTATGCGGGGCAAGTACCAGCATTCCTGGGAAAAAGCGTCCACCATGGGCAGCAAGGCTCTGGCGCACTGGTGGTCGGATGACCTGATTCACTGGTCGGAGCAGGAGCTGGTAACGCTGGGCGATGAGAACTTCGGCTGCCTGTGGGCCCCGGATGTCATCTACGACCCGGAGCAGGGGGACTATGTGCTGCACTGGTCGTCCACCCATGCCGGCACGAAGTTCAAACAGCAGAGCATCTATTACAGCCGCACCAGGGATTTCATCCATTACAGCGCACCGCAGCAGCTTTACCGCAAGGAGGACGCCGGGTGCATCGACTCCGCCATGTATGAGGAGAATGGCCTGTACTACCTGTTTGTCAAGAGCGATAAAAACCCCGAGCGCATCATTGAGCTGGTATCGGAGCATGTGACCGGCCCCTTCACCCGGGTGGATGCCTTTGATGAAGCCATGAGCGTGGTGCAGGCAGGGAAGTACGAGGCTCCGACCGCCATTCAGCTGGACGATGGCCGCTGGTGCCTGTTCATTGATTACTACGGTGTGCGCGGGGCAGGGCAGGGGTATGTCCCCTTCATTGCGCCCAGTCTGGCCAGCGGTGCGTTTGTCCGCTCGGATGCAGCGTTCAGCTTCCCCTATGGCTTCAAGCACGGCACCATCCTCCCCATCACGGAGGAAGAATATGACCGCATGCTATCCCGCGACTGGACTGACGTAGAGGACCTTCGTTTCCCGCAATCTCCAAGGAAGCGCGCCAGCGGAAAGGGGTCAAGGGGCGATGCCCCTTGTGGGGTGCAGGGGTGAAACCCCTGCGCAGGTCTGGGCGGCAGCCCAGCGCAACAGCTTCAAATCACAAAAAGGAAAGAACAAAACGTGAGTTTCCAAGCAGACGGCGCAGCCCGTCCGCGTCGGAAACGGCAGATTCCATAGACTGCACAGGTGCGACTTTTCCCTCCGTGCCATCCTGTGCCGCCAGATATTAAGTCAGAAGAAAGGAAAGCCCTATGATGAATCAGAAATTCCGTGACTGCCTTCGCCTGGTCATCTACCAAATCTATCCCCGCAGCTTCATGGACACCAACGGAGACGGCATCGGCGACCTGCCCGGTGTGACGCAGAAGCTGGACTATCTCAAGGAGCTGGGCGTGAACGCCATCTGGCTCTGCCCCTGCTACAAAAGCCCCAACGATGACAACGGCTACGACATTTCCGACTACCGGGACATCATGGATGAGTTCGGCACCATGGAGGATATGAAGGAGCTGATCGCCCAAATCCATGCCCGGGACATGAAGCTCATCATGGATTTGGTTCCCAACCATACCTCCACCGCACACCGCTGGTTCCAGGAATCCCGCAAGGGCCGGGACAATCCCTACAGCGATTTCTACTACTGGTTCGATGAAATCCCCAACGACTGGGAGAGCTGCTTCCGGGGCAGCGCATGGGCCTATGATGAGATGCGCGGCCAGTACTACCTGCACTCCTACGCCGTCACGCAGGCCGACCTGAACTGGAACAATCCCGCCGTGGTCAAGGCCATGCAGGATGTGGTGGACTTCTGGGTGGACATGGGCGTGGACGGCTTCCGCGTGGACGTGATTGACCAGATTTCCAAGGACTTCGAGGCAGGACGCAACTGCTTCGGCCCCCGGCTGCATGAGTTCATTCACGCGCTGTTCGGGCGGGAAAAGACGGCCCATCTCTTTACCGTGGGCGAGTGCTGGGTGGATGACATCGAGGAAATGCGCCGCCACTGCGCCGCTGAGCGGGACGAGCTTTGCACGCTGTTCCAGTTCGACCACATGGAGTGCGGACGCGACGGCAAGTTCACCCCCAAGCCCGACAGCCTGCGCACGGTGCGGGATGTGCTGGTGCGCTGGCAGGAAAAGACCGCGCAGTACGAGCTGCTGCATAGCCTGTTCAGCGACAATCATGACCAGCCGCAATTGCTTTCTCGCGCCGCCGATGACGGCGACAGGCGGTATGAATCCGCCACCTGTCTGGCCGCCATGTTCTACCTGCTCAAGGGTGTGCCCTTCATCTATCAGGGGCAGGAGTTCGGCATGCCTGCCGCCCATTACGACAGCATTGACTGCTTCGATGATATCGAGAGCATCAACACCTACCGGGAGTTCTGTCAGGAGATGTCCCCGGAGAAAGCCATTGCCAAAATCAGCTTCGGCAGCCGGGACAATGCCCGCCATCCCATGGCGTGGAACGGCGGCGTGGGCGGCGGCTTCTCCCAGGCCAAGCCGTGGATTGCCTTGCACAGCCGCTATCAGGAGGTCAATCTGGAAAACGACCTGAAGGCGGACAAGTCCGTGTTCCGGTTCTATCAGGCCCTGCTCAAGCTCCGGGCGAATGTCCCGGCCTTCCTGGACGGCGAATTTGCCACCCTGTCCGGGCCGAAGGACGAGCATTTCATCTATACCCGCACGCTGGACGGGGACAAGTGGGTCGTGGTGTGCAACTTTGCCCAGGAGCAGGCCATCGAACTGCCCTTCGCCTGCGAGGAAGCCGCGTTGAGCAGCCTTGGCCGCAAGGAGGCCAATGGCGTGTATGCGCCCTATGAATGCGCGGTGTTCCACGTCAAGGCATGAAGGAACGCAGAAAGGAGCGAATGAACCATGCTCAACGAGCAGCAACTGGATGAACTGCTGGCCCGGATGTCCCTTCGGGACAAGGCGCGGCAGCTGTCGCAGGTGCCGGTGTCTGCCGTCTGTGCGGACAGGAACGCGGCCATCACGGGCAGCACCGGCAGCGAGGGCCTGACACAGGAGGACTTGAACGGCATTGGCTCTGCCCTGAATTTCAGCGGCGTGCAGGCAGCGCGGGCAGCCCATCGCACCCATGGGCAGCACAGCGACGTGCCGCTTCTGCTGATGCAGGATGTCATTCATGGCTACCGCACCGTTTTCCCGGTGAATCTGGCCATGGCCGGCACCTTTGACCCGGCTCTGGTGGAGGCATGCGCAGCCATGTCGGCGCGGGAAGCCCGGGCCAACGGCGTGCATGTGACCTTCGCGCCCATGGCGGACCTGGCGCGGGATGCCCGCTGGGGCCGCGTGATGGAATCCTCCGGCGAGGACCCCTATTTGAACGGCGTGATGAGCCGTGCCTATGTGCGGGGCTATCATCAGGGCGGCATTGCCTGCTGCGTGAAGCACTTCGCGGCCTATGGTGCGGCGGAGGGCGGAAGGGACTACAACACCACCGATGTCAGCGAGCATACCCTGCATGAATACTACCTCCGGGGCTATGAGGCTGCCATCAAGGAAAAGCCCGAGATGGTCATGACCTCCTTCAATGCCCTGAACGGCATTCCGCTCAACGGGCATCGAGAGCTGCTGATTGACCTGCTGCGGGAGCAGTGGGGCTTTGACGGGCTGGTCATCAGTGACTACAACGCCGTGCTGGAAATGATCAATCACGGCTATACCGCCAATGAAAAGGAATGCGCGGAGGTTGCCCTGAACAACGAGGTGGATATCGAGATGGTCTCCACCTGCTATGTGCATCACCTGGAAGAGCTGGTGCAGGCGGGGAAGCTCAGCGAGGAAACCGTTGACCGTATGGTCAGGCGGGTGCTGCGGCTGAAAAACAAGCTGGGCCTGTTTGATGACCCGGAGGTGGGCATTGACGCGGTACAGGCGGAGGCCCTGCCCACAGCGGAGCATCGTGCGCTGGCGTGCCGGGCAGCGGAAAAGGCCTGTGTGCTGCTGAAAAACAGCGGTGTGCTGCCCCTGCGCAAGGATGCAGCCGTTGCGCTGATTGGCCCCTTTGCGCAGGAACAGAACTTGCTTGGCAACTGGGGCTGTGTGGGCCGTTCAGAGGAAGTTGTCACCGTGCGCGAGGGCATTGAGACCCTGCTGGGGCATGCGGTTCCCGTGGCCGAGGGCTGCACGGCGGAACTGCTGGACACGGATGAGGGCATGATTCCGCAGGCGGTGGAGGTCGCGAAGGGCGCGGACATCATCGTGGCCTGTGTGGGGGAACAGAGCAAGGATTCCGGCGAGGGGGCGTCCCGGGCGGATATCACCCTGCCGATGGTGCAGCGAAAACTCATTCACGCCCTGCGCGCGCTGGGCAAGCCGCTGGTGCTGGTGGTCTTTGGCGGACGGCCACAGGTGCTCACGGACGTGGAGCAGGACGCGGATGCCATCCTGTACGCATGGCATCCCGGCACGGAGGGCGGCAACGCCATTGCCCGTCTGATCTATGGTGCGGCATCGCCCTCGGGCAAGCTGGCCATGTCCTTCCCGCGGACAACAGGGCAGTGTCCGCTGTATTACAATGCCATGAATACCGGCAGGCCGCGCAATCCCGACACCATGGATAACAAGTATTTCGTCAGCGCGTATCGGGACACGCTGAATGCGCCGCTGTATCCCTTTGGCTACGGCCTGACCTACACCACCTGTGAGCTGGGGCCGGTGTCGCTGTCGCAAGGTACCCTGCGCCCCGGTGAAGCGGTGCAGGCCAAGGCGATGCTGCGCAACACCGGCGACTGTCCCGGCGAGGAGGTTGTGCAGCTTTACATCCGTGACCGGGTAGCGTCCTGTGTACGCCCGGTGAAGGAATTGAAGGCTTTCCGCCGGGTTGCACTGAACCCCGGTGAAGCGGTGGAGGTTGTCTTTGATGTAACGGAGGACATGCTGGCCTTCCACACGGCCAGCGGAGCCTTTGCGGCAGAGCCTGGCGTGTTTGACATCATGCTGGGCCTGAACAGCGCATCCGTTACCTCGCAGGAATTGACGCTGCTGAACGCGGAATGACATAGCAACAGCCCGGTACGATGGCATTGTACCGGGCTGCTTTTCTGCAAGTATGCGGACGTGGGGGGCTGGGCTGCCGCCCAGACCTGCGCAGGGGCCTTGCCCCTGCACCCCACAAGGGGCATCGCCCCTTGACCCCTTCGACGCTGGCGCGGGCCCTTGGGGGTTGACATTATTTGCGGAAGTTCTTTTTCCATTGGTAGCGGCGGTACATGTTTTTGGCACGGGTCACAAGGTCGCCGCTGAAGAAAAGGAGAAGGTTGAGCAGGGCCATCACCAGCGCGAGGCGGGAGGCCATGGTGCCGACAATCAGGCTGTATACCAGTCCGGCGGCGGAGAGCAGGGCCAGATACTTCACCTTCACCGGCAGGAGGAAGAACACGTTCACCTCAAAGTCCGGGTACAGGCACGCGAAGCCCAGAAACAGCGACAGGTTCAGGTAGCTGTTGGTGGCATAGCCGGTGATGCAGCCGGCCAGGATGGTGCCCAGCATACCGGTCAGGTAATACAGGTTGAACCTGAACGCGCCCCATTGGTTGGACAGCGCGCTGCCCACCAGCCATTCAAAGTACAGCGCAAAGACCATCATCAGCAGGGACGAGTTGGGCGGGATGAAGATGAACGTCACCAGCCGCCACACCTGCCCCCGCAAAATGGCTGCCTTGTTGAAGGCCAGCAGGCTGCTCAGGTTCAGCGGCGTGAAGGTGTTGATGGCAAAGACCGCCGCCATGCCCATCACAATGATGGTCATCAGGTCGCGGATGGCGAAGCGGCCCAGCTTTCGCTCCAGACGGTTGACGAGTTGGTCAAAGTTCATAGCATCACTCCTTGTTGGTTTCGGACGGTTGGGCATAGCTGCCCTCAGGCTCGTGATAGGGGATGTATTCGCCCAGCTCAATGGAGCGGCGCAGCGTATCCATGCGCAGGTCAAGCTCCGCGCTCAGCCGGGCGCACAGGGCCAGGTCAGCCGCCATGGCTTCGGAGAATACCCGGTCCTTCTTGTAGCGCAGCTGATGCTCCAGCGAGGCCCAGCAGTTCATGGCGATGGTGCGCAGCTGCACCTCCACCTTCATGCTGCGCTTCTCATCCGCCAGATAAATGGGAATGGATACAATCAGATGCAGGCTTCGGTAGCCGCTGGGCTTGGGGTAGGTGATGTAATCCTTCAGGGCAATCAGCTCCACATCGTCCTGCTTGAGGAAGGCATCCACCAGCAGCCATACATCCTCCGGGAAGGAGCAGATGACCCGCACACCGGCTACATCGTTCAAGCCCTCCTCGATGGCCTCCATGGTCAGGGGCAGCCCCTTGCGCTGGAGCTTCTCCTGAATGCTCCGGGGGGATTTCAGGCGGGAGCGCACGCTGCTGATGGGATTGCGGTCATGCTGGAGGGAAAACTCCTCGTTGAGGACGTTGAACTTGGTTTCCACCTCCATCATGGCACAGCGGTAGTAGGCCATCAGGCGCAGAAAGCTCTGGGACTGACGGTAGAACCATGCCGCAGCTTCCTGGCCGGTCATGGATTGAAGCTGCTCATTGGGCAAATCATCAGGCTCAATCACGGTGTCAGTCTCTCCTTTCATCAGGATGATCCACTATCATCATAAACAATGATGGTCAACCCAACATCAACAGGGTAGGGGATTCAGTTTTCCAGCGAGAACACGATGCTGTCCACCAGGGGATAGCGATGGGCCAGCCAGCTGCGCAGAACCTGCTCCTGCGCCGGGTCAAGGGCCTTGCGCAGCGTCACGAGCAGGGAGCTCCCGTTGCTGACCTCGCCCTCCCGATAGGTATATCCCGAGCTGACAGCAATGCTCGCCACCTGCGGGAACAGCAGCGAGGCCTCATCCCCCAATTCCTGCATATCCATGCGTGCCTGCTCCTCAAAGCCCGTAATGTCGCTTTCCTGCGTCAGCCGGGCGGCAAAGAACACGCTGGGCAGCATCACGATCACGGTAATGACCGCGATGCGCCGCATGGCCTTCTTGCGCTTGCTCTCCTCCAGCATGGCCCGCTGGGGCAGCTTGAGCATCAGCAGCACAATCACCGAAGCCATGCAGATGAAATAGGCATTGAGGGTGAACAGATAGAACGCGCCCCAGAAGTACCTATACTGCCCCGTGGCCAGTCCGTAGCCCGCAGTGCACAGGGGCGGCATCAGGGCGGTCGCGATGGCCACACCGGGGATGACATTGGACTTTTCCTTTCTCGTCAGGCCGATGCAGCCCGCCAGACCGCCGCACAGGGCAATCAGCACATCCCAGATGGTGGGTGTCGTGCGTGCCAGCAGCTCCGAGGTGGAATTGGAAATGGGCGTGATGCTGAAATACAGCGTGGAGGTCAGCAGGCTGATGAGAATCTGCACCAGAAAGCCCAGAAAGAACTTGCGCGACAGCTGCAAATCGCCTGTGGCAAAGCCGTAGGCCACGGCCAGAATGCTGCCCATGAGCGGGGAAATCAGCATCGCGCCGATGATGACGGCGGTGGAGTTCATGTTCAGGCCGATGGAAGCAATCAGGATGGCCAGAATCAGCACGCACATGTTCGTGCCCTTGATGGCCGCGCTGTCCACCAGCCGCTGGTGAATCTCCTGCTGGGACGCGGTGTCACTGTTGAGCGAAAAAGCCTCGCCGAATATCTTCATCATCCATTTTTTCAAATGGATTCGCCTGCCTTTCCAATGAATAAGGAGCAAAGCATGTTGTATTTCTATTCATATTATAGTACATTTTCATACGTTTGACAATGGTCATGGAACAATCAAATGCCCGGTCAGGCGTGGCAGGGCTCAAGGCCATGCAAGCAGCTGTTCCCTGTGCCGCAGGTAGTACAGGAAGCCCGTCAAATCAGCCAACGCCCAGCCGATGGGCACAGACCACCAGATACCCGTCACGCCGATGGAGGGAATGGCCGACAGCCCGTAGGCCAACGCCACCCGGGAGCCCAGCGAAATGACCGTCAGCACGATGCTGATGCCGGGCCGTGCCAGCGCACGATACAGCCCATAGAGCAGGAACAGACAGCCAATGCCGCAGTAGAACGCACCTTCGATGCGCAGATAGCGCACGCCCTGCACGATAATGGCTTCTTCCTCCGCCGACACGAACAGGCCCATCAGGGGACGGGCGAACAGGCATACCAGTGCGGACACCGCCACGCTGAACAGCATGGATGCCGTGACTGCACCCTTCAAACCGGCCCGGATGCGCTCGGGCTTTTTCGCCCCGTAATTCTGCGCAATGAAGGTGGAGAAGGCGTTGCCGAAATCCTGCACCGGCATGTAGGCGAAGGCGTCGATTTTCACGGCGGCGGCAAAGGCCGCCATCACCGTGGCCCCGAAGCTGTTGACCAGTCCCTGCACCATCAGGATGCCCAGGTTCATCACCGACTGCTGCACGCAGGTCAGCACCGAAAAGCTGGCCACCTCCCGCACACTGCCCCGGCGAATGCGCAGAGAGCGCAGGCACTGCACCTGCGGATATCTGTCCCAGGCATACACCACAATGCCGATGCAGGCCGCATACTGTGCCGCTACCGTGGCCCAGGCTGCACCAGTCACGCCCCACCCAAGCCCCAGCACGAACCACAGGTCAAGGGCGATGTTCATCACCGAGGACAGGGCCAGAAACACCAGCGGCACCACCGAATTGCCCACCGCTCGCAGAAAGGACGCGAAGTAATGATACAGGAAGGTCGCCGCAATGCCGCAGAAGATGACGCACAGATATGCACGCATCGGCCCCCAGACTTCCTCCGGCACGCGCATGAACACCTGAATCCCGTCCAGCGCGGCAAAGGCGATGACATTGAGCAGCAGTGCTGCCCCCGCAATCAGCACGAAGGAGGCGCGCAGGCTCTCCCGCAGGCCACGGTCATCCCGCTGGCCGCAGCGGATGGCAAACAGCGCACCGCTGCCCATGCACAGCCCCAGCAGAATGGAGGTCAGGAAGGTCATCAGCGTGAAGGAGGAGCCTACCGCCGCCAGCGCATCCTTGCCCAGAAAGCGGCCTACAATCAGTGTGTCCGCGATGTTGTAGCACTGCTGGAGCAGATTGCCCAGCGTCATGGGCAGCGCAAAGAGCAGCATGGAGCGCATGACCGGGCCCCGGGTCAAATCTCTGTCCATGGGCGTTGCTTCCTCCGTGAATGCGGTTTGTTTGTAGGCATTGTAGCAGGGATGGCACGGCGTGTCAATCAGCAGCACCACGCTTGACAAATCTGCCGGCGCACGGTATAGTCAAAAGCAGATGGCGGATGGAAAAGGAGAGGACACATAAGATGAAGCGATTCCTGCTGACGGTGCTGTTGATGCTGATGGTGGCTCTGCCCGCACTGTGCGAGGATGTCCAGCTGATGGTCGCCACAGACCTGCACTACCTCGCACCGGAGCTGACGGATCATGGGCCGTACTTTCATCAAAAGACCGACAACAGCGACGGCAAGGTCATGCTGTACATCGAGGAACTGCTGGAAGCCTTCGTCTGGCAGGTGACGCAGCGGAAGCCGGATGCGCTGATTCTCTCCGGCGACCTGACGTTCAACGGGGAGAAGCTCAGCCATGAAGCCCTGGCGGAGAAGCTGACCCGCATTGAGCAGGCAGGCATTCCCGTGTTGGTGATTCCCGGCAACCATGACCTGAACAACGGCAGTGCCATTCGCTATGCAGGCGAGGGCTATGAGCGGGTGGACAGCGTAACCATGGAGGACTTCCGGGCGATTTACCACCCTTTTGGCTATGAGGAAGCCATGGCCCAGGACGCGGACAGCCTGTCCTATGTGGTGCAAATGGGCGAGGGTATGCGCCTGCTGATGGTGGATGCCAACAGCAGCTATCCGCGGGGCGAGGTGAAGGCGGGGACGCTTGTCTGGGTGGAGGAGCAGCTGGCGCAGGCGAAGCAGGACGGTCAACGGGTCATTGCCGTCAGCCACCAAAACCTGCATCCGCACAACGATATGAACGCCGGGGGCTACATCCTGGACAACGCCTACGCACTGGTCAAGCTGTACCATGACGCACCGGTGCTGTGCAACCTGAGCGGGCATATCCATGTCCAGCACATGCGCAGGGATCGGGCGTCCCTGTGGGACATTGCCACATCCTCGCTGGCGGTTGCGCCCAACCAGTATGGCGTGCTGACGCTCACGGCGGATGAACTGACCTACCGCACCGAGCCGCTGGACGTGTCCGCATGGGCTGTCCAGCAGGGGCTGACCGACCCGAATCTGCTGACCTTCGCCGCCTATGCCGAGGACTATTTCAAGACGAACGCCCGCAGGCAGGCAAGGGGTGCCGTTGTGGATGACGAGCAGCCGGAGGAGCTGGTGGAATCCTTCGCGGCCATCAACGCGGCGTATTTCGCGGGTCAGATGGACCAATGCCCCGTGCCGGAGGACATCGTAGCCCGCTGGCAGCAGCAGCCTGCCATGACGCGGGACTACATCAACAGCATGCTGGAGGATATGGCCCGTAGCCAGTGCGAGCTGACGTTGCCCCTCACCAACTAACTCCAAGGGAACGCGCCAGCGTCGAAGGGGTCAAGGGGCGATGCCCCTTGTGGGGTGCAGGGGTGAAACCCCTGCGCAGGTCTGGGCGGCAGCCCAGCGCAGCACGTTCACATAACTCAACAGGACTGCCGACATATCAGCGGCAGTCCCGTTTGCTGGTCTACAAAGCCCGATTTTCACCCGCCGCGGCCTGATGCAGCGGGTTCCACGCGCCCCGCAGGTAGGTGAGCAGGAACAACACGAACAGCAGCAGGTTGTGGGCAATCATGCAGGCCCACGCGGCAACAAGCCCCATGCCCAGCAGCCTTGTGCAGAGGAAGGTGCCCACAATGCGCACCAGCCACATGCCCATGATGTTGAACAGGAAGGGCAGGCGGGTCTTGCCCACACCCTGCATCATGCCTTCGACAATAATGGAAAAACCGTAGAAGGGCTCGGATACCGCCACCATCCGCAGCACCGTGGCACCCAGGGTGATGACCTCCTCACTGGTGGAGAACAGGCGCATTAGCGAGGGAGCCAGCAGAAACAGCGCACCGCCGGAGAGAACCATCAGCCCAATCTCAATGGGGATGAACATGGCCGCCAGGTCTTTCATCTTTTGGCGATCCCGCGCTCCGTAGGCGTTGCCGGCCAGCGTTGCGGCAGCGGTCTGCATGCCGTAGCCGGGAATGTAGAAGGCGGATTCCACCGTGTTGGCGATGGTGTGAGCAGCGGTGGCCACCTCGCCCAGCGCGTTAATCATGGAAGCAAAGGCTACATAGCCCAGCGATGTGCCGAAGCGTTGGATCATGTTGGGCAGCGCAACCCGTAGGCAGGGCCGCAGAATCTGCCGGTCAGGCCGGAGCCGCTGTCCCTTGGGGGAAATGAGCGGATGATGCCACAGCACCCATGTGATATGCACGCCGCCCCACAGGAACGCTACCGCGCTGGCCACTGCCGCGCCAATCACGCCCAGCCCTGCGCCGGGCAGGAACATGCTCAGCCCGAAAACCTGCACCGTCCTGGCGGGATAAATCAGCAGGAAGTTCAGCACCACGTTCACCGCATTGACCATCAGGCCAATCTTCATGGGCGTGCGGGTATCCCCTGCAGCGCGCAGGGCCGTGCCGAAAATGATGCTCGCCGCCCGGGGCAGCATGGGCAGGTAGAGAATCATGAAGTAGCGGGACGCCAAGGCGCGAATGGAGACTTCGGTCTGCATCCACACGGGAATCACCCCGCTGAGGGACACCGTCAGCACCGTGAACAGCACACCGCTGATGAGCGTGACCAGCACAGCCTGCCCGGCAGCCCGGCGGGCGGCATCCCGCTCACCCGCACCCAGAGCCTTGGCAATGTACGCCAGAAAGCCCACGCCCAGCGCAGAAATGCTGTTGCCAATGAGCCAGTTGACCGTGGAGGTCGCCCCCACGGCAGCCGTGGCCTGCGTGCCGAGGGAACCGACCATGGCCGTGTCGATGTACTGCACGGCGGTCTGCATCAGCTGCTCGAGCATGGTGGGCCATGCAAGGGCCAGAATCAGACGAATCATGGGAAGATTGATGCGTTCACGAGAGCTTGTGTGCATGGTGTTCTCCATCTCTTGCAGGACTGACGCAGCAACAAAAATCGCTGCAGCTACCATTGTACTGTATTCCGGCCGACAATGCAAGCACCCATGCAGTAGCAGGCGGTTTCCCGCTTGACAGGGAACGGTCGGGCGCGATATACTACCCTTAACGGATGAACAAGGCCGGAGCTTTCCGGCATGAACAGCTGCACGACAGCAATGGCATATGGAGGGAACTGCATCATGGACAACAAGAGCCTTCCCGCCTACCTGCGGGCCAAGGTAAACGCCGCACCCAGGCCGGAGAGCATCGTGGTGTGCGGTGATACGCGCCTGACGGTTATCACCCCCTGTCTGGTGCGCATCGAACAGGGCGTATGGACGGATGACGCGACCCTGACGGTCATTCGCCGGGACTTCGACACCTGTGTGCCGACGGTGACACGGACGGAGCAGGGGACGCTCATCCGCACCGGCATGCTGGACATCAGCGTGAAGGACGGCCTGCCGCTGGCGCAGGGCCTGACCATTGCACGCACAAGCGCGCCCATGTTTGTGTGGCACTACGGGGAAAAGCCCCTGCGCAATTTGCTGGGCACCACCTCCACCCTGGACAACATCGACGGCGAGTGCCCGCTGGAGGACGGCGTGTGCTCGCTGGACGGCTTCACCGTGCTGGATGACAGCCAGACACCCCGGCTCCTGGACGATGGCTGGTTCGCACCCCGGGAGGCTTGCACGGATGTGTACTTCTTCGGCTACGGGCATGATTACACCGCCTGTGTGCAGGACTACTACCGCCTGACCGGCACGCCGGACATGCTGCCTGCCTTCGCGCTGGGCAACTGGTGGAGCCGCTACCATGCCTACACGGAGGAGGAATACCTCTCCCTGATGGACCAGTTCCATGACAAGGATGTGCCGCTGAGCGTGGGCATCGTGGACATGGACTGGCATTTGACGACTGGTGAGAACCGCACCTATCAGGAGGGCTGGACAGGCTACACCTGGAACGAAAAGCTCTTCCCGGACTACAAGCGGTTCCTCCGGGGCATCCATGAGCGGGGCCTGCGCACTGCGCTGAACCTGCATCCGGCCCTGGGCGTGCGCAGCTATGAAGCGCAGTATGCGGACATGGCCAAAGCCATGGGCGTGGATCCGGCCAGCGGCAAGCCGATTCCCTTCAATTGCCTGGATCCGCAGTTCCTCAAGGCGTATTTTGAGGTGCTGCACTTCCCCTATGAGCAGGATGGTGTGGACTTCTGGTGGATGGACTGGCAGCAGGGCAATGACTACGCCAAGATTGTGGGCGAGGACTACAAGCCCAGCGATTTGGCGTGTATCACGCCCCTGAAGATGCTCAACCATATGCACTACATGGCTTCCCGGCGGCATGGCGGACGCGGCATGATTTTCTCCCGCTTCAGCGGCTACGGCAGCCAGCGGTACCCCATCGGCTTCTCCGGGGATACCTTCATCACCTGGGACAGCCTGCGCTTCCAGCCCTATTTCACCGTCACGGCGTCCAATGTGGGCTATGGCTGGTGGAGCCATGATATCGGCGGCCATATGGGCGGCATCCGGGATGACGAGCTGACGGCCCGGTGGATTCAGTTCGGCGTGTTCTCGCCCATCTTCCGTCTGCACAGCACGGACAGCGTGTTCCTGGGCCGCGAGCCCTGGCGGTACAACAAGCGGGCGGAGCTGGTCATGGAGGACTTCATGCGCCTGCGTCACCGGCTGTTCCCGTATCTGTATACCATGTGCTATCGCAATTGTCAGGAGCTGCTGCCCTTGATGCGGCCCATGTACCATGTGCATCCCGAATGCTCCGAGGCTTATCAGGTGCGCAACGAATACTGGTTCGGCAGTGAGCTGATGGCCGCGCCCATCACTGAGCCTGCCGACCACAGCGACCTGGCACCGACGACGGTTTGGTTCCCGGAGGGCGTGTGGACGGATGCCTTCACCGGGTTCATTTACAAGGGCGGACGAACCTTGACGGTGCTGCGCCCGATGGAGCAGATGCCCCTGTTCATGAAGGCTGGCGCGCTGATTCCCATGCAGGCCCACGCTCCGCACAGCCGCAAGCTGGGCGGCGCGGAGCATATGGAGCTGTATGTGGCCCCCGGTGCGTCCGGCAGCTTCACGCTCTATGAGGATGACGGAGAATCCATGGCCTATGCGCAGGGCGGCTTCTGCACCACGGCACTGACGCTGGACTGGCAGGAGCAGGAAGCCGTGCTGACCATCGCGCCGGTGAAAGGTGACCAAAGTCTGGTTCCTGCGCTGCGCCAGTGGGATGTGCATTTCCGCGGCTTCCGCAAGGGGTGCAGCTTCCGCGTGAAGGAGCAGGCCGTTGCGGCGGTCTATGATGCGCCGACCAACACCTACACCGTGACCCTGACGGATGTTGCTGCATCGGAGGGCGTGACGGTGACAGTCACCCATGCGGACGCACTCCTGCACGACAACAGCGACGACTGTGACCGGGCGATTGATGCCATCATCCGTGCCCAGCTGCCTTGGCGCACCAAGCAGCTGATGCACACCAAGCTCGAGGGCTCCCTGAAGGAGATTGCCTGCGGCAGGCCGCTGACCCCCAATCATCTGACGGGCGATGGTGAGACGAATCTGGGTCGCTATATCTATGAGCTGCTGATTCAGCGGCAGTAAATCTTCCATTCAATCGCTTCCATGGCACAGGTCGCCGAAATCTTCGGTGGCCTGTGCTTTTTTTGCACACACAAACAAAGAAGAGACCGAAGTCTGTACTCGTGAAGCAATCTATGATGAGTGGGATGAAACGTATCGTAGCTGCCGTCCCACGCATGGCCAAACCGTGATGTGCTGCCACAAATCCGTGAAGCACCAAAAAACAGGCGGTACCTGCTTTCCTCAACAGATACCGCCATGAGCATGGTTGCGTTACAGTGCCTTTCGGTAGAGGGCCAGAATATCATTTCTCGTGGTCGCACGGGGATTCACAGCGATGTTGCCGCTCTTCATAGCATCATCAGCCATGGCATCGAATTTGTCGGGGGTCACGCCCACCTCGCTCAGAGAACCGGGGATGCCCAGGGCAGCGTTCAAGGCCCGCAGCTCATCGCCCAGCATCTCAGGGATGAATTCTGCCGCCGTCAGGGGCTGACGGGCAATGTAATTGTAGATTTTCAGATACTTGCCGCTGTCCGCCAGCGCATTGTAGTCCACGATGGTCGGCAGCAGGATGGCGTTGGCAATACCATGGGCCACGTTGAAATACGCACTGACGGGATGGCTCATGGCATGGACGTTGCCCAGCCGTGCCCAGGAGAAGGCGATGCCTGCGAACAGGGAGCCTGCCTGCATGGCGGCAGCGGCCTCGATATCCTGACGGTTGGCCACATAGCGGCGGATGCTGCCGCCAATGAGCTCCATGGCCTTCTCGGACATGGCCTCGGAGAAGGGTGAGGCATCCCGGGAGATGTAAGCCTCCAGGGCGTGAATCAGCGCGTCAATGCCGCAGGCGGCAGCCACCCCCGCAGGGACAGTGGTGATCAAATCCACATCCAGGATAGCATAGGCAGGCAACAGCTTGTAGCTGAACACGGTGAGCTTGTAGTTCCGGCTGTGGTCGGTGATGACGGAGAAGGCTGTCACCTCGGAGCCGGTACCGGCGGTGGTGGGGATGGCAATCAGCGGGACGATATCCCCCGGAACCTTGCCGCCACCTTCGTAGTCCACGATGGAGCCGCCATAGCGTGCCAGCACGCCCACGGCCTTGGCTACGTCCATGGGAGAGCCGCCGCCCAGGGCCACAATGCAGTCCGCGCCGCTGGCCTTGAACTGGGCTGTGGCCTTGTCCACCGTCTCCACGGAGGGATTGCCTTCCGTTTCCGTGAAGGCCTCGGAAGACACGCCGGCCTTTGTCAGCTGGTCCATGCACTTGCGCACGGCACCGACCTTCGCCAGGAAGGGGTCGGAAACGAAAAATACCCGGCTGGCCCCCAGGGCTTTCACGGCTTCCGGCAGGCGGGCGATGGTGCCTTGCCCCACCATGATGTTCTGGGGAATGGTAAAGGTGAAGGGTTTCATGGACATACTCCTTTCCGCAGGATAAGCGGAGCCGCTTTGGTGGCCCCGCTTATCCCATCCAGTCCGAATCAGCTCAGTTCCTCCACGGCCTCCCGCAGGATGGCAACAGCCTTGTCGCAGTCCGCCTCGGTGATGATGAGCGGCGGAATCATGCGGATGACGCTGCGGCCAATGGCGGTGACCAGCAGGTGCTTGTCGATACACTTGTGCTTGATTGCCACGGAGGTGGCGAAACCGTCGAATTCCACGCCCACCAGCAGACCCTGATGACGAACCTCCTTGACGTGGGGCAGGCTCTTGAGCTGCTCGGCGAAGTAGTCGCCAATCCTGCGGGCATTGCCAGCCAGGTCACGGTCCAGCAGTTCGTTGACCTCCGCCAGCGCGGCGGCGCAGCTCACCGGATGACCGCCGAAGGTCGTGCCGTGAGAGCCGGGGGTGAAGGCCTTGGCCACCTCTGCCGTGGCGCAGATGGCACCGATGGGCATGCCGCCGCCCAGTGCCTTGGCCATGGACACGATGTCAGGCTTCACGCCGTAGTTCATGTAGGACATCACCGCGCCGGTGCGGCACCAGCCGGTCTGCACCTCGTCCAGCAGCAGCAGCAGGCCGTTCTCATCGCAGAACTGCCGCAGGCCGCAGAGGAACTCCTTGGTGGCGGGATGGACGCCGCCCTCGCCCTGAACCGGCTCCACCA
>JBJEUL010000331.1:0-8411 GCA_051883835.1 Aristaeellaceae bacterium | reverse complement strand
CCCTGCTTGGTCTTGTGGCTCTGCGGGCCAAGCTCGTAGATGGTCTGGCCGAACTTCATTTTCCGCAGCACGGGAATGAATTTCGGCCCCATGGCCAGCACCACGGCAGCGGAGAGAATCAGGGCAATCAGCATCCTTAGCATGGGTCAAGCGGCCTCCTGTCATCAGCCAATGGCTTCAATGGCTTCCTTGCATTTCCTCCAGCAGCTCCCGCACCACGACCTTCTCGTCAAAGGGGTGCTTCACGCCCTGGATATCCTGATAGGTCTCGTGTCCCTTGCCAGCCAGCACGATGATATCGCCCTCCTGGGCAATCTCCATGGCATGGCGAATGGCCTCGCGGCGGTTCTCAATCACCTCATAGGGCTTGCCGGTGGGCCGGATACCCTCCTCAATGGCCGCAAGGATAACCATGGGATCCTCCGTGCGGGGATTGTCCGAGGTGAGAATGCACAAATCCGCCAGCTTGCCGCCAATCTCGCCCATGATGGGCCGCTTGCCCCGGTCACGGTCACCGCCGCAGCCGAACACCGCAATCAGGCGGCCACGGGTGAACTCGCGTACCGTGCGCAGGATATTGTTGAGGGAATCCGGGGAATGGGCATAGTCCAGAATCACGCGGTAGGGTGTGCCGGTGGGCAGCATCTCAATGCGTCCGGGCACGGAGGTCATGCTTTCCAGGCCCCGCTGGATGTCCTCCACGCCAATGCCCAGAATCATCGCGCAGCTGGCTGCGGCCATGGCATTGTAGATGTTGAACATGCCGGTCATGTGCAGGTTGACCTTCACCGGGTGCATACCCTGCAGCTTCAGCTCGAACACCACGCCGTCCTCGCTGATTTCGATGTCCCGGGCGAACAGGTCGGCATCCACGCAGATGCCGTAGGTAATGTGCGGGATGGTCAGGCTCTCCTGCACCCGGGGGGAGGTCTCCTCGTCAGCATTGAGGGCGGCATTGCGCACCATGCCGGTGGTGAAGAAGCTCCGCTTGGTCAGGAAGTACTGCTCCATGGTGTGGAAGTAGTCCAGATGGTCCTGGCTGAGGTTGGTGTAGCACCCCACCTCAAAGGCCAGCCCGTCCAGGCGGTGCATGTCAATGGCATGGGCCGATACCTCCATCACCACCACCTGCACGCCTTCATCGGCCATAGCCCGCAGGTCGCGCTGCAAGTCGATGGGGTCAGGCGTGGTCAGGCTGCCGGGCAGACGGCGGCTGCCAATCATGTTGCCCGTGGTGCCAATCAGGCCGCACTTGTAGCCCGCATGCTCGCAGATGGCCTTGGTCATGTAGGAGGTGGTGGTCTTGCCCTTGGTGCCGGTGATGCCGATGAGCTTCATGCCCCGCGCCGGATGGCCGTAGAAGGCAGCCGCCAGCCGGGACATGGCCGCACGGCCGTTGCTGACCAGAATCTGCGGCACGTCCATGGGCAGGAAGCGTTCCACCACCAGCGCGACACAGCCGTTGGCCACAGCCTGCGGCGCAAAGTCATGGGCATCAAAGCGCGCGCCTGCAATGCAGAAAAACAGGCCCCGCTCCACCTTTTCCCGGCTGTTGCTCGTCACCGAGGCAATGTCCGTGGTCATGTCGCCCCGTGTTTCCAGCAGATAGGGCATATCCTCAATCATTCTACAAAGCTGCATAGTCTGCTCCTCTTCATCCTTCAAAGCTCCACATCCCGGCTGTTGGGCTGTTTCATTCCGCCGTGTCCGCCTGCGAGAGCGTGACCTTCACGCTGCTCCCCGGCGCAACATACTCGCCCGCTCCCGGGCTTTGCCGCACGCACAGTCCTGTACCCTCCATGGACACCTGCAGGCCGCGCAGGCGCGTCAGGCGGGCGCAGTCCACATCGCTCATGCCCAGCAGGTCAGGCACCCGCACCAGCGTTTCCGGCGTCAGGCCGTTGTCCGGGGCGGTATAGGCCATCACATGACCGCCGGTGACCAGCGTGGCTCCTGCCGGCGGCAGCTGGTCGAGTACCACATCCGCATAGCCGTCGTGCATCATTTCCAACCCCGCCTCTGCAAGTGTACGCCTTGCAGCGGAAATCGTCAAGCCCACAATATCAGGAACCGTCACATCCTCTGCCGTTTCGCTGCCTGTCGGCTCAATTTGCAGGTATTGCAGCGTGTCCTGCATGATTTGCCGGGCAAAGGGGGCAGCGGTTGTGCCGCCATAGTCCACCGGCACATGGGCTTCCCTGACCACCACCAGCACGGAAAACTGCGGGTCATCCGCCGGGGCAAAGCCGTAGAACGAGCCGATATGCACGTCCCGGACAATCGCGCCGTCCCGGTAGACCTGCGCCGTGCCGGTCTTGCCGCCGATGCGGTAGCCCGCAATGGCCGCGTTCTTGCCGCCGCCTTCGGACACCACCTTTTCCAGCAGCGTGCGCATGGTGCTGCTGGTTTCCGGCGAAATGGGCGTGGCAACCACCGTGGGATGGGAACGCTCCAAGACCTCGCCGTCCTCGCTGAGCACCTCGCTGACCAGGTAGGGCTTCATCAGCTTGCCGCCATTGACGGCAGCATTGGCGGCCATGACCAGCTGCAGGGGCGTTACCGCCACCGACTGGCCAAAGCCAATCCGCGCCAAATCCACATTCTTGACATACCGGCTCCCGATGAGAATGCCCGCGCCCTCCCCGGGCAGGTCGATGCCGGTCTTTTTCCCCAGCCCGAAGGCCGTCAAATAGCGGTAGAAGGTATCCGTCCCCATGCGCAGCGCAAGCTCCACAAAGACGGGATTGCAGCTGTTCTTCAGCCCGTCCGCCAGCGTTTCCGCCCCGTGGGGACGGCCCCAGCAGCGGATGGTATCGCCGTCCACGGTGATTTTGGCCGAGCAGTAGAACGAATCATCCGGATTGGTCACCCCCGCGTCCAGCGCGGAAGCAGCCGTGATGATTTTGAAGGTGCTGCCCGGCTCATACACATCGGAGATGGCCGTGATGCGCATCAGCTCGGTCAGGGTGGCGGCATCATTGCGCGGGGGCTCGTTGGGGTCGTAGTCCGGCTTCATGCACATGGCGAGAATGCCGCCGGTGCGCACATCCGACACGATGCACAGCACGCTTTCGGCCTCGTTGACCTCCAGGCACTCCCGCATGGCCTTCTCGCAAATCTGCTGGATGGTGGCATCCACTGTCAGGCGCAGGGTGCTGCCCTGCTGGGCGGGAATGTACCAGCCCTCGCTGCCTGCCAGAATTCTGTTGCGGGCATCCACCTGCCGCAGATAGCTGCCCTCCGTCCCCGCCAGCACAGCCTCATACTGCTGCTCCAGCCCGGACTGACCCAGGCTGTCCACATTCGTCAGCCCCAGCACCTGGCACAGCAGCTGCCCATAAGGATACCACCTGCGGGCATCCTCATCAAAAGTGATGGCCGACAGCCCGGCCGAAGCATCCGTTTCCTTCTTCAGCTGGCGAATCTGATCCACCACATCCCGCGTCACCTGACGCTTGAGAATCACGGAGCCCTTGGTCTTGTCCGCCAGCTTTTTGGCCGCGCTGTCCCGATCCAGCGGCAGCACCGTTCCCAGTGCATCCAGAAAGGCGTCCGTATCCGTGACCAGACGCGGGTCGGCACATACCATGTAGGAGGTCGCACTCAGGGCCAGGACATTGCTGCTGCGGTCCAGGATGGTGCCCCGCCGCGCGGTGACGACGCCTTCCTTCGTCCATTGCCGCACGCCGCGCTGCGTCAGCTCGTCATGCTCGAGTATCGTCAGCTGCCCGATGCGCAAGGCCGCCACCAGGAACAATGCGCCCAGGATGACCACCAGCAGCAGCATTCTTTTGCGAACCTTCAGTTCGGCGTGCATACCGCCCCTCCCGGTTTCGCAAGGATTTCAGGAATGCCCCCCTTCGGCTGAGTGTACCGCTTCCACGAAGTATGGCAAAAAAGCAGCGCAGGAATGCTCCGTACCTTGCTTTTTTGCCATGCTTTGCGGCACAAGCAGCCGCAGCTCTATGGTGCTTTGTACAAGGCAGAAGCTGCCCTGCCTTCAGTTGCCCAGAATGGTTGCCAGTCTGTCACTGTTCACGCCGATGCTCTGGGTGGTAAGAATCATGTCGGCGTTTTCGGGCGCGGTGAGATAAATCACATTCACACCCTTGGAGGAAATCATGCCCTGCTGAACGGCCTTGTAGCTGACATTGACCTCAGCCGCACTGACGGCCAGCTGCGTCTCCAGCTCCTCGTTGTGCAGCACCGTAGCTTCAATCTGGTTGGCCATGGACTGAACGTGGTTGTTCACATCCAGCACGCGGCTGCGCCCCACCAGACAAATCAGCCCCAGCGTGCAAAAGAGCACCATCAGCATCACGCAGGCCGCGCTGCCCTTCACGCCATCCCGGCTGAATATGCGGATGCGCCCCGTATCATGGCGGCCTACGGCCTCGCGGCGGTCAACGCGGCGCCGGCGGGGGGCGGAGGGCTGCTGGGGAATCGAGCTGGTGCTGCGGTAGCCGTCCTCTCCGCGCAGCTCCGGCAGGTAGGCACTGCATGTCATGCGCTCGCCGCGCAGATTTCTGTCAGCAACCCTGCCGTAGGCATAGGGCTTATTGTCCGTCCAGGCAAAATGCGTCTTGCGCTTCAAGACGCGGAGCAGAGGCAACATACGCTATTCCCCCCTTCAGCGGTTCATGCCATTGTTCATCCCGCGATGGCGCGGAGAAGGTTATTGTTGTTCCTCCAGGGCGGAAATGCTGTCCAGAATCCCGGGCAGATCCGCCATAAAGCTGGCGAACTTGTCGTCCGCAGCGGGACGGGCAATAATTCGTACATGGTCATACGCGCCCGCGATTTCGACATCCTTTTCATCATGCAGGATGCACTGGCGAATCTTGCCGGGCAGCAGCACGCGGCCCTGCGCATCACACTCCTGCCCCCGGAAGGACAGTGCGTCCAGCTGCTCCAGATACCGCCGAAGCTGCGCATTGACCTTGCTCAGCTTTTCATAGCGGTCCCGCATGCGCGCCCACATCAGCGTCGGATAGAGCGCGATGGACTGGAAATCAAAGGAAGGGGCGATGCAGAAGGTCTCCCCCAGAAATTCGCGAAAGGCCATGGGCACCACCAGCCGGCCCTTGGTATCCAGCGCATGGGCATAGGAGCCGATGAACGTTCTGCTGTACTGCTCCAGCAAGGCCCGGTCCTCATCGGTGAGCGGCACCTGGGCAACGGTTACGACGGCATCCGACAGGGCAGTATCCATCCCCAGACCGTCATCCTTCGTCTCAGACATCACGCTCACCACCCATCCCTGCGCCTTTAGTCGGTATGCACATTATAGCCTACCGGCCCCGATTGTGCAAGCCGTTGGGCATGCTCCCCAAGGGGGTTCCGATTTTCATATTATGACACGTTTTTCATTATTTTGCAATCTTTTTGTCACATTATTGTTCGTCTTTTGCGACCTTATGTTCGCATACATCCTTGCAACCCGGGAAAAAAAGGTAAAAACAATGCGTCTGATGGCGAATCAGGCGCAAAAAGTACAAATTTGTCGTCAATTGTGACGTAAATATTAAATTCTTCTAACAAAAAAGTAGGACTTTTTTCAGGGATTGAAGGAAACTTCCGCCAGGGTGAACCCCAGGCTGTCACAGGATGTCAGCTGATAGCGAATGCCCCGATGCACGCCCTGGAAGCCCGCACGAATGCCTGCGCCATGCAGATGGCCATACACCACCGTGCTGACCTGATACTGCGCAAACAGCCGTGTGAAGGCCGTATCGCGCTCCTGGTCATACAGGGGCGGGTAGTGCATCATTACCACCAGCGGCCGTCCGCTGCGGATGCGGGAAGCCTCCTGCAGGGCCAGGGTCATGCGCATCACTTCCCGGTCATGGAGCTTCTGGTCCTCCGGAGCCAGCGCGGTTTCCGCCGTGGGAATCAGCCAGCCGCGGGTACCGCAGACCACCACCTCGCCCAGGTCGAGGGCACTGTGCTGAATCACCTGCATGCCCGCCGGAAGCACGGCGCGCACCTGCGACAGGGAATTCCACCAGTAATCATGGTTGCCCTTGAGCAGCACCTTGCGGCCCGGCAGTGCGCCGATGGCCTGCAGGTCAGGCACCGCGCAGCGCAGCTGCATGGCCCAGGAGATGTCCCCAGGAATCAGCACCGTATCCTGCGCGCGCACCCGGGCGCACCAGTCCTGGCTGATGCGCTCGAAGTGCCGCTCCCAGTGGCTGCCGAAAACGTTCATGGGCTTCTCATCGCCGCCGGGGAGGTGCAGGTCACCAATGGCAAAGAGCGTCATGGATGCTCCTTTCAGCGGTCGTCGTCCTCGTCCTCGTCATCCTGCTCGTTTTCCTCGTCCTCGCGCACGCTTTCCAGGGACAGCTCGCTCTCGATTTCGCCATACTCCTGGCTGGGGATGTCCTCGTCAATCTCGGGGATGATTTCGTCCATGGTGCTCACGGAATCCATGCCGCCGATGCTGGCGGTATCCACATGCTCCTGCTCGGCATCATCGTCACGGCTTTCCTGGCCGTTCATCTCCTTGAGACAGAACAGGCACACATCCCGACCCGGCAGCGCAGGGGCTTCATTGCACACGCTGCACAGCTCGATTTCTTCCTTGGGCGCATCGCCCTTCATTTCGCGCAGGCAGACCTTGCAGTACTTCTCGGTCTCGGTGATGTAGTTCAGTTCGCAGCGGGGGCACAGCACAAATCGCATAGGAACTCCTCCTTGATTTTCATGGGCATGGCTTATCCATTGCAGGGCCGTCAAGGCCCGAACCAACTTGGATTGGATGGGTTTGGCATGGCAGCGCACTGGTATTTTGGTTGACGTGCGCCCGCCTATATATTACACTCTGTTTACGGTTTGTAACCGAATCGTAACAGAACGGAGGTCAACACGATGACACGAAAGCACACAGCCTGGCTTGTGGCAGCTCTGCTGCTGGCCGTATCCACCCAGCAGGCGGAAGCGTCCGCAGCCGACATGGACAGCACGGCATACCCGGAGCAGCAAATCGCTGTCACGCAGGCAGCGCAGATGGAGCCAACGGCTCCGCCACCGTCTGCCCCCGAAGCTGCCGCTCAGCCTCTCCATGGTGCACAAGCGACTGAAAATGGGATGATGCTCCCTGCTGAAGCCGCATCCGAGCGCGATGCTTCCACTGAGCAGCCTGTCACTGCCCTTGAAGCGTCATCCGCTACCACCTGGACGGCTGCACCTGTCATGGCCGAGCTGACGGAGAACCCTTTCGTACCAAAGACCCCTTCCATGGATGAAGATTATAATACAAATCATGTATCAGTGCAAGAGCAAATTGCGCTAAATCTTCTCAATGAGGACAGGACGGCCAACGGCCTGCCTGCGCTGGACGCAGACCCCATATTGTCGGAGCTGGCGCGCATCAAGGCCAACGACATGCGGGACAGCCGCTACTTCGCCCATGAGTCCCCCACCTACGGCAATGCCTCGGCCATGCTCAAGACCTTCGGCTACAGCTTCAACGCTGTGGGCGAGAACATCGCGCACCACGCCAATGTGACCAAGGCGCAGGCCGCCTTCATGTCCTCCCCCGGACACCGGCGCAACATCCTCTCCCAGTCCTGGGAGAAGGTGGGCGTTGGGGTCAGCACGGACGCGCAGGGCTATGTCTATGTGACGCAGCTCTTTGTCCGGTGATGTCCCGGCCCTGACACACGGCATCCCCCTGCCTCGCAAGCAGGGGGATGTATGCCTTACATGGGCCAGTCATCCATCCACAACGGTTCCAGACCAAGGCCCGACATCGCCGTCACGCCCGGCAGGGACACCCCCGGCGCATGTAGAATGGCCCGCCCTGCCGCACTGCCCCTGCGCCGGGGTTCCGGGGCCGCCGGGGGTGCGGATGCGGGTGCTGCCGCCTGCGCCGGCTGAAAGTGCAGCGGCTGGGCAGGGGGCAGCAAATTGCGGGGCAGCCGTCTGCGCAGGGGCGCGAGGGTCGGCGCGTGAGCAGGAATGGGTTGCTTCAAGGTTCTCGCCTCCATGTCGCCTACCCTGTTTCGTTCAGGTGGGCTGCTCCATGGTATGCGCGTCATCCTCCGCAGGTTCAGGGGCTGTAACTTCCTCCAGGAGCTTGAGCAGCTCCTCCCGGCCCGTGCCGTCCTCGGAGGAGAAGCAAATCACTTCCCACGGCTGCACCAGCAGAGCGCGGCAGATGGGGGCCAGCTGCTTCATCCGCGCACCGCGGCTGATTTTGTCCGCCTTGGTGGCAATGACCGTGAAGGGAATGCCCATCTGGCGCAGGAACAGGTTCATCTGCTTGTCATCCTCGGTGGGCTCATGGCGGATGTCCACCAGGCACAGCACATGGCGCAGCTCTCCGGCCTGCTCAAAGTAGTCCTGCATCATCTTGCCCCAGCGGGCCTTCTCCTGCTTGTCCACCTTGGCAAAGCCGTAGCCGGGCA
>JBJEUL010000330.1:0-8493 GCA_051883835.1 Aristaeellaceae bacterium | reverse complement strand
TACGCCAACGGCTCCCGGCTCTCCGGGCATGTGAGCCACAAGGGTGTGCCGGGGGTGGAGTTCTCCACGGGCAGTCTGGGGCATGGGCTGGCCGTGGGCGCAGGCATGGCTCTGGGCGCGAAAATGGACAGGGCCCCCTGGTGGACATATGTCATCCTGGGGGATGGGGAGTGCGACGAGGGCTCCGTGTGGGAGGCTGCGCTGCAGGCCCATCAGTATCAGCTGGACAACCTCATTGCTGTGGTGGACCACAACCGGATGCAGTCCCTTGACTTCTGCGAAAAGACCATCGCACTGGAGCCCTTCGCGGACAAGTGGCGGGATTTCGGCTGGCAGGTGCAGGTGGTGGACGGACACGATGTGGGCGCACTGCAAGCTGCCTTTGCCCGGGCGAAAGAGAACCGGGGCAGCGGCAGGCCCAGCGTCATCATCGCGCAGACCACCAAGGGCAAGGGCGTGTCCTTCATGGAAAATGATATTCTCTGGCACTACCGCACCCCGCAGGGGGAGGAATATGAAGCGGCCCTGAAGGAACTGGAGGCGCAAAGACCGTGAGAGACGCATTTGTCCGCGCACTCATGCGCGAAGCCGCCGCCGACCCCCGCCTGACGCTCATCACGGGCGATTTGGGCTTTGGCGTATTGAAGCCCTTCTGGGAGACGTATCCCGACCAGTTTATCAACGCGGGCATTGCCGAGCAGGGCATGACGGGCCTTGCAGCGGGACTGGCCCGGACGGGGCGCACCGTGCTGACCTATTCCATCGGCAACTTTCCCACGCTGCGCTGCATCGAGCAGATTCGCAACGACTGCGCCTATCATGACGCGAATGTGAAAATCGTCTGCGTGGGCGGCGGCTTTGTTTACGGCAGTCTGGGCATGAGCCATCATGCCACGGAGGACATGGCGATGCTCCGCGCCCTGCCCGGTGTGACGGTGTTCACCCCCGGCGACCCTGCGGAGGTGGAGGCCGTGGTGCCTGTGATGCTGCGTACCCCGGGCACCTGCTATCTGCGTCTGGGCCGGGGCGGGGAGCCGATGCTCCATGATGCCCCGGTGACGGACTGGCGCATGCCGCAGGCCCTGACGCTGCGTTCGGGGACGGATGTAGCCCTGCTGTCGGCGGGAGGCATGCTGTCCCAGACCATGGGTGCGGCGGACAGCCTGGCGGCGCAGGGCGTATCGGCGGAGGTGGTGTCCTTCCCGTGCATCAAGCCCATTGACAAGGATAAGTTGGTGGAGCTGGCCGGGCGTTTCCGCCATGTGATGACGGTGGAGGAGCACAGCATCGTGGGGGGCTTCGGCTCAGCGGTGTGCGAGGTGCTGGCGGAAACGGGGCTGCCCTGCCGGGTGCATCGCATCGGCATGGAGGACGAGTATTCCAGCATCGTGGGGACACAGCAGTATCTGCGGGCGCAGTACCGCATGGACGCGCCGTCCATCTGTGCGCGGACAATGGCCTGGCTGGAGCGACAGGCATGACGAGGCGGCTGACGGCCTTGGCGGTCTGCCTGATGATGGCGGCGGCTTGCATCCCGGCAGCCGGCGAGGAAGGAGAGCCTATGGACGCATGGCAGTATCTACAGGAGCAGGCGACAGACGGGAAGCGTCTGCCGGAGCTGGTGGACGCCTTCGAGCAGATGTGTGGCATGGCCATTTCGGGGGTCGCGGAGGAGGACACGCTGCTGCTGTTTGAAACGGGCGAGTACGACTTCACGGGTAAAAGGCTGTTCTGGTTTTCCCTGGTGCGGCAGTATCCCGGCGGGGACGGCGAGTTCATCCAGCTTCGGCTGGACGTGACCTATACCCCCACGGAGGAAACGCGCCGCTTTTTGCGGACGGACTGGGACGAGTTTGTGGAGGGCGACTTCTTCGCCCATGTGCGCACCTCGGCGGAATACACGGCACTGATGGATGTTCAGCCTGTGAGCATCGCGGTGCATCAGGATGAAACATGACGGGCACGGCTCGGAAAGCGGGAGTGTATTGCTGATGGAAGAAAAGAAGCTGACACTGGAAGAGGTTCATGCAGAGCTGCTGGAGCAGCTGCGAGATATTGTCCGCATCTGCAATGCCCACGGCATTACCTATAACATGATGTGCGGCTCCCTGCTGGGGGCGGTGCGGCACAAGGGCTTCATTCCGTGGGATGATGACGTTGATTTGCTGATGACCCGCGGGGAGTTCGAGAAGTTCCGCAAGGTGTATCCGCAGGAGTGCGACAAGCGGTTCGAGCTGACCTATGTGGACACCTGGACGCCCCGGGTGATGAACCATGACCCGGCCAAGGCGGCAGCGTTCACGGATATCTTCATTCTGGACAAGGTGCCCGCGCCGGGCCTGCGGCGCAAGCTGTGGTTCCTGGAGCTGCACCTGCTGCAGGGCATGATGAAGCATGACGTGGATTACAGCCGCTTCAATCTCAAGAACAAGGTGCTGATTTTCACCACCTATTTGATGGGTCTGCCCTTCTCCATGGCGTGGAAGGCCCGGCAGTATGAGCGCGTGTCCTCCCGGGTGAAGGAGAGTCGGGATCTGTGCATGGCCAACGGTGCCTTTGAGCTGATGATGCACATCTGGCATGCCGAGCAGTTCGAGCCGAAGCTGACTGTCCCCTTTGAGGGTATCCCGGTGCTGATTCCGGCCAAGTATGACGAGGTGCTGACCATCCTCTTTGGCCCGGACTATATGACGCCGCCCCCGGAGAGCGAGCGCGTGGCCAAGCATCTGGATGTGTAAGGCTGAAAGGGAATGATGGACGGCATGGATATGATTTTCTGCCCCCTGTACTCCGGCTCCAGCGGGAACGCGCTCTTTGTGCAGTATGGCGGGACGCGGCTGCTCATTGACGCGGGGAAAAACGGGAAAACGCTGACCGGGGCCCTGCAGCTCATCGGCGTTGACCCTGCGACGCTGGACGGTATCCTCATCACCCATGAGCACAGCGACCATATTGCCGGGGCAGGGGTGATGTGCCGCCGCTATCACATCCCGGTCTATGCCACCAAGGATACCTGGCTGGCCATGGAGGGCAAGGTGGGGGACATCCCGCCGGGAATGCGCAGGGTTTTTGACAAGCGGCAGGACTTCTATTTGAAGGATATCGGCGTTGTTCCCTTTGCCATTCCCCATGATGCGGCTGACCCGGTGGGCTACCGGCTGTGGGGCGGACAGGTGAGCATCGCCACCGCCACGGACCTGGGGTATTTCGCCAAGAGCGTGCGGCAGGCCGTGGGCGGCAGCTCGCTGGTGCTGCTGGAAAGCAATCATGACCCGGACATGCTCATGCGCAATCCGCATTATTCGGCCTACCTCAAGCAGCGCATTCTGGGCTGCTACGGCCATCTGAGCAACGAAAGCTGTGCGCAGGCCATGCTGGAGCTGATGGACACCGGCGTGCATCACATCATTCTTGGCCACCTGAGCGGGGAAAACAATACCCCGGAGCTGGCCCTGAGCGTGGCGGAAAGCCGCGCCGAGGAAGCGGGCATCCGGCTGGGGAAGGAGCTGTTCATTGACTTGGCCTGGCGGGATCGGGTGGGCGGCATCTACACCCTGAGGGAAGGTGCGTGACGCTGTGACGCTACTGCGTATCCGCGGCTCCGCCCTCGTGCGGGAACGCGCCAGCCGGGCGATGCTCCTGACACTGGTGATGATGGCCCTGCACCATGGGGCGGGGCTTATGCTGGATCTGCTCCTCAACGGGGAGGATCCGGCGATTTTCTATGCGCTGCAGTGTATGCAGGAGGTTATGCTGTGGGGCCTGCCTGCGCTGCTGCTGCGTCCCTTCCGCGCACGGGGCGTGCCCATGCGGGAGGGCTGCGGCGGGGCATGTCTGGCCGCGCTGCTGCTGGGTGCAGCGGTTCAGCTGGCCCTTGCACCGGTGACAGCCTGCTGGACGCAGTGGACAGGCGCACCCACAAGCAGCCTGTCCATGCCGGAAAACGAGGCCCAATGGCTGCTGGCCATCCTGGCTCTGTGCGTGGCTCCGGCCCTGTGCGAGGAGACGTTTTTCCGGGGCGGCATGCTGACGGCCCTGGCGGAGGAGCTGCCGGTGTGGGCCGCGTTGGCTCTGTCCACGCTGCTGTTTGCGCTGATGCACGGCTCGCTGGCGGGGCTTCCGGCGCATTTGACGGTTAGCCTGCTGGCAGGGCTGTGCATGCTGCGCTGGGGACGGCTGCGGGTGAGCATGCTGCTGCATCTGGGCTACAACGTCATGGGCCTGTTGGCTCCTGCACTCCCGGTAAGCCTGGCCACCACGCTGCCGCTGCTGCTGATGATGCTGGCAGCTGCCCTGTGGATGGCCGGGGATATCCGCTGGCACGGCAGGTATGGGCCTATGGGCCTGTCCACAGCGGTGCTGTGCGCGGTGACATTGCTGTGTGCTGCGCTGGCCTATGTGCCGGATATGATACGATAGACAGCCCATGATGACTTGATGACGATACGCGCACGGCCTGTGTCTGCCCGTGCCATGACGAACGGATGGTGGAGCGATGATCCTTTTATCCCTGCAAGGCGTACAAAAGAGCTTCGGCACCAATGAAGTGCTGCGGGATGCGTCCCTTGTGCTGCAGGACGGTCAGCGTATGGGTCTGGTGGGCGTCAACGGCTGCGGCAAGTCCACGCTGATGAAAATCATCGCGGGCATCGAAGGGGCTGACGGCGGCAGCATCACCATGCAGAAGGGCCTGAAGTTAGGCTACCTGGCCCAGCAGGGCGAGGTGGGCGAGGGCCGCACGGTGCTGGAGGAGCTGGAAAGCGTCTTTGAGCCGGTGGTGGCCATGGAGCAGCAGCTCCGCGCGCTGGAGGCGCAGATGGCGGATGTGGCTCATGACGAAACCCTCCTGCACCGCCTGGGCAGCCAGTACGACCAGCTGACCCGGGACTTTGAGCGGGCCAACGGCTACGGCTGGCGATCCACGGTGCAGGGCGTATTGGCTGGCCTGGGCTTCCGCAAGGAGCAGCAGGGGCAGCTGGCTTCGCTGCTCTCCGGCGGCGAGCGCACCCGGCTGTGCCTGGGCCGCATGCTGCTCACCGAGCCTGACCTGCTGCTGCTGGACGAGCCGACCAACCATCTCGACCTGAAATCCATTGCATGGCTGGAAAACTATCTGCGCACCTACAAGGGCGCGGTGCTGCTCATCAGCCATGACCGCTATTTCATGGATCACGTCTGCGACCGCATGTGCGAGCTGCTGCTGGGCGCGACTGAGTGCTATGACGGCAACTACACCGCCTACATGGCGCAGCGTGCCGAGCGGTTTGAAATCCGCATGAAGGCTTACGAGCTTCAGCAGAAGGAAATCGCCCGGCAGGAGGCCATTATCGCCCGCTACCGCCAGTTCAACCGGGAAAAGTCCATCAAGCTGGCCGAGAGCCGGGAAAAGCGGCTGGAAAAAATCGAGCGTCTGGAAAAGCCGCAGGATGAGTCCGCCATCCATTTCCGCTTCGATACCCGCCGACGCACAGGCGAGGATGTGCTGATGGTGGAGGAGTTGAGCAAGGGCTACAATGGCCGGACGCTGTTCCAGCATGTGAAAATGCACCTGCGCGCCGGGGATCGGGTGGCCCTCATCGGGGATAACGGCGTGGGCAAGTCCACGCTGTTCAAGTGCCTCATCGGGGAGGAAAAGCCCGACACCGGCACGGTGCGCATGGGCAGCGGTGTGGATATCGGCTACTATGACCAGCATCAGGCGCACCTGCACCCTGACAAGACCGTGCTGGACGAGGTGTGGGACGACTTCCGCCGACTGGATCAGACGGAGGTGCGGGGCGCACTGGGCCTGTTCCTGTTCACGGGGGACGAGGTGTTGATGCCTGTCAGCACCCTCTCCGGCGGGGAGAAGGGCCGCGTGGCCCTGACCAAATTGATGCTGCGCAAGGACAACGTGCTGCTGCTGGACGAGCCGACCAACCATCTGGACATGGACTCCCGCGAGGTGCTGGAGAACGCGCTGGCGGACTTCCCGGGCACCATCCTGGCCATCAGCCATGACCGATACTTCATCAACCGCTTTGCGACCCGCGTGTGCGTGCTAGAGGAAGGCGGCATCAAAGAGTATCTGGGCAATTACGACGACTACTTCGAGAAAATCAGCCGGGAGCAGGAGCCGGACGGGGAAACCGCCGGGATGACGCGCACGGCCATTGACAAGGAGAAGCGCAAGTCTCGGGATGAGGAACGCCGCCTGAAGGAGCGCAAGCTGGCCTTGAAGCAGGCGGAGGAAGCCGTGACTCGGGCCGAGGAGGAAGCAGCGGAGCTGGAAGCAGCTCTTGCTGACCCGGATACCTATCAGGATGCGGACAAGGCTGCCCGGCTGGCGAAGGCGTACCAGCAGAAGAAGGATGAAATCGACCTCCTATATCAAGCATGGGAAGCCCTTGAAAGCGCAGATTCCTAATACTGTCAAGGGACCGCGCAGCGAAAAAGGGTCAAGGGGCGATGCCCCTTGTGGGGTGCAGGGGCAAGGCCCCTGCGCAGGTCTGGGCGGCAGCCCAGCGCAACACCTTCCAACAACCCAAAAGGACAAGAGAAAAACGCGAGTTTCCAAGCAGACGACGAAGTTCGTCCGCGTTGGAAACGGCAGGTTCCGGGGACTTGCACAAGGAACGATGACCTCATCCAACCTCGCTATGCTATGAAGCACCCCATCAATTTCCCGGCTATCATCGACAAACTGCGCTGTGGAGCGACAACTCCACGGCGTTTTTTCTTTGCTGTCAGATGGCTGGTATGCCGTGTGTGCACCGGCAAAAACGGTAGAGAAGGGGGAGATACATGTCCACACGGCCGGGTGTATCATGAACGAGCACAAATAGATACGCACGGACAGGTGGTCATAAAATGAAGCACAAAGCCTTGTATATCAACGGTTTTCAGAATGCAAAAGTAAAAAGAAAAATTTCGAGGGCGGTTGATAACGGTTTCACGAAAAAATATGGACACGCCAGATAACGTGTCCATGTTTGGGAATGCCAAAGCCGCAGAACACATGGGTTTGCGGGTTTGCAGCGTTCGGAAAACAGCTGAAAAAAAGTAAAAAATGTCTGGCAAAACCCCTTGCAATTTCGAACAATATGCTTTATAATATGACTGTTGTCTGTTCAGGGATGAAGTGGTAAGTTGCCGCCAGGCCAGACGGGTAATTACCATGGACCAGCCCGATAATCGGGCGACGGACTCGAAGCGCGGCGCGGCCTGCACCTGCAGTGGGACGCGTAACGGCGCAAGCGAGAACGACATAGGAGGTAAATCAATGGCCAGCCAGAAAATCCGTATCAAGCTCAAGAGCTACGAGCACAACCTGATCGACCAGTCCGCCGAGCGGATTGTCGAAACTGCGAAGCGCACCGGTGCTCGCGTCTCCGGCCCGATCCCGCTCCCCACGGAGAAGGAGATCGTTACCATTCTGCGCGCTACCCACAAGTACAAGGATAGCCGCGAGCAGTTCGAGCGCCGCACCCACAAGCGGCTCATCGACATCCTCAACCCCAACCCCAAGACCGTGGACGCCATGATGAAGCTCGAACTTCCTGCTGGTGTCGAAATCGAAATGAAGCTGTAAGAGGCAGGAGGAACGAAACATGAAGAAAGCCATCGTGGGCAAAAAGATCGGCATGACGCAGGTCTTCACCGAAGACGGCCGCCTTGTTCCGGTCACCGTCGTTGAGGCGGGCCCCTGCACCGTGGTGCAGACCAAGAACGTTGAGTCCGACGGCTACGACGCCGTCCAGGTCGGCTTTGGCGAGCTGACCGAGAACCGTGCCAAGAAGCTGCTGAACAAGCCTGAGCTGGGCCACTACGCCAAGGCCGGCGTGGCCGCCAAGCGCACCCTGCGCGAGTTCCGCTTCGAGGACTGCTCCGGCTACAAGGTTGGCGACGAGCTGAAGGTCGACCAGTTCGCCCAGGGCGACAAGATCGACATCACCGGCACCAGCAAGGGCCACGGCTACACCGGCGCCATCCAGCGCTGGAACCAGCACACCGGCCCCATGGCCCACGGCTCCAAGTATCACCGCGGCGTGGGCTCCCTGTCCGCCAACTCCGATCCTTCCCGCGTGTTCAAGAACAAGCACATGTCCGGCCATTACGGCGTGGATCGTGTGACCGTTCAGAACCTGGAAGTCGTTTCTGTGGATGCTGAGCGCAACCTGCTGCTGGTCAAGGGCGCGGTGCCCGGCCCCAACGGCGGCCTGCTGATCATCCGCGACACCGTCAAGTGAGTGGCGCAAGGAGGATAATGAACAATGCCTAAGACTGCTCTTTATAACATGGAAGGCGCGGCCATTGGCGAGATCGAGCTGAGCGACGCTATCTTCGCTTCCAAGATCAATGAAGCCGCCATGCACCTGGTCGTCCGTTCCTACCTGGCCGCCCAGCGTCAGGGCACCCAGAGTGCCAAGACCCGCAGCGAAGTGCGCGGCGGTGGCCGTAAGATCTATCGCCAGAAGGGCACCGGCAACGCCCGCCACCATGGCAACCGCGCTC
>JBJEUL010000329.1:0-36100 GCA_051883835.1 Aristaeellaceae bacterium | reverse complement strand
CATCTACGTCAAGGAGGGCCACCGGGTCAAGGCAGGGGATATCATCTTCACCGCCACGGCTGGGGGCACGGAGGACAAGCTGGCCGAGCTGCGCAAGGAATACGATGCCAAGCAGACCGAGCTGACCAAGCTGGATCTCGACAACCGCACCTCCTCCAAGGAAAGCCGTCAAAACGACCTGTACAATGCCATGCTGGACGCGCAGGAGCAGATGACCACCGATGTATTCGATGCCCGGCTGATGGCCATCGCCGAGGGTATTGCCCTGACCGATGACGTGGCCAGCTGGAAGCAGCAATTGACCCTTTCCGGCGTCACGCCCAGCAAGGAGCTGACCGAGGCCGTGAGCAAAGCCATCACCGCCAAGAGCAGTTATGACGCGGCCCGGGAAGCCTTCTACACGCTGATGGAGGATCGCAAGATGCGTGTCAAGGACAGCGTGTTCACCTACATCCGTGACCGGGACGCGCTGCTGGAAGCCATGGCGGAGCTGTCCGCCGAGATGGTGGAGCTGGCTACCCGCGCGGCTGCGGTGGAGGTCGTTCGCGCCCCCCGGGACGGATGGATTACCGGCGTGAGCATTCAGGAGGGGGAAGCCTATGACGGCCTGAAAGCCGCCTACACCATGAGCGGCGCGGATTCCCTGCCGGTGCTGCGGGCATCCCTTGCCGGTGTGACCCGCACGGTGGAGGACGGCACCAAGGCGGAGCTTGTCAGCGATGTGTACGGCACGGTCAAGACCACGGTGGAGCGCACTACCATCGCCAGTGACGGCAGCAAGTATCTGCTGCTGACCATGCCGGAGAGCTATCTGGAGGAAGGCTCCTCCGCCATCCGCCGCGTGGTGTCCGATGGGGGCATCAAGGTCACCATCAACTATCGGGCCAAGCAGGCGACCACCCTGCTGCCTGCCAGCGCGGTGCGCAATGAGGGCGAGGGGCAGGATTACGTCTACCTGATTGAGCACAGCTGGGGCGGCTTCATGAGCCAGAGCGGCATGAAGGTGACCAAGACCTCCGTCACCGTGCTGGAGCGGGGGGACAAGACGGTTTCCATTGCCGAGGACCTGAGCTGGCAGGAGGTTGCCGACCGGGAGGACCGCGCGCTGGAGGACGGTCAAACGGTCATGGAATACGTGGACTGACGGGCGGAAGGACGATGCGAATATGATGAAGAAGGCATCCTGGTGGCAGACCGCCCTGTTGGTGGTTTTCGCAGTGCTGCTCGCCTTCGCCCAGTGGCAGATTGCGCAGGTGGGCGACCATCTGCAATATGTGATTCCCGCGCCTGCCCCGGTGCAGGACAGCGGCGGGGAGGACGGTGCATCCGCGCAGCCCAATGCGCCGATTCAGGCCATGCAGCAGAGCCTGGCCGACATCACCGAGGAATGGCAGGACGTGATGGCCCGCTGGACGCTCAGCGGCGTGGTGGAGCAGGCCAGCCTGACAGCCGGCAGCGGCAGTACGGTGGGCCGCCTAACCCTCATGGGGGAGGACGGTTTGCTGGTGCATCCGCTATACCTGCGCAGCGGGCGGCTCTTTCAGCCGGAGGAGCTGAAGCAAGGGGAAAAGGTCATGCTGCTGGACGAGCAGCTGGCCCTCGAGCTGTTCCGCGTGTCCGCGCCCATTGACCGGGAGGTGACGCTGAACGGCACGGCCTACCGGGTGATTGGCATTGTCCGCCACAGCAAGCGTGTGGGCGACCTGACGGAATTCGGCGCGTACATCCCCCTGAACAGCGTCATCGACCAGAGCGTGACCCTGGATGCCCTGATGGTGGAAGCTGTGCCGCTCAAGGGCGTGGGCGCAGCGGTTTCCTTCAGCAATGTGATGAACCTGTGGCAGTCAGGTGGTACGCTCATCAATCTGGGCAAGGAAGGCATGGCCGCTGGGCTGTGGCTGCGGGTGCTGCTGTTCCTGCTGGCCATGACGGCAGTGCTGCGGCTGATTCGCTGGCTGAACCATCGGGTGCGCAGCTATGCCCGGCGGTATCAGGCACAATTGCAGGTGCGCTACGCGGTGCGGCTCCTGCCGGAACTGATGGGCGTGGTGCTGCTCTTTGCCCTGGGCTATGGCGCAGCGGCTTTGCTGACGGCGGCAGCCATGAATTACATCATTCAACCTGTGTACACCTTCACGGAGTGGATACCGGCCGTGCTGGTGGAATGGGAGGATATTGCAGCGGCTTTCTGGAAGGTATGGCAAACGCCTGCCGTGATGCGGGCGTTGCGTACGCCGGAGCTGCTGCGTCTGCGCTGGCTGACGCTGATGACCCAGGGCTGCGCAGCGGCAGCCGGTGTGCTGCTGGCGTTGCGCTATGCCCGGGTGCGCACAGCCCATGAGGCCACGCTGGAAAGTCTGCGTGCCTTGCAGCGTCAAGGCGTCATGGTGTCCATGCTGCGGACGCGGCGAACCCTGGCCATGACCGATGCGGGCTATGTGTCCCTGCCCGAGGGCACCATGGCGCGGGTCATTGACGCACAGCAGGTGCTGGCATCGCTGCGCGCCCCGGCGGTGGAGGGGAGCTTTGTGCTGGAGGTCACGGATGCGCTGATTCCTGCGAACAATGGCCGCTGGCAAATCACCTGCGCCCACGGCATCAAGACGGTAAAGGAAACGCGCCGGGCATGGGACATGCAGGTCACAGCTACGGCGTTGACGGAAATACTTTATGGAGAGCAGACGCTCTCGGCCTATCTGGAATGCAGCGGCAGCGGATGTATCCTGCGCCAGCATCTGCCGCTGATGGATGCGCTGTTTGACCAGGAGGGCCAAAGCATCCCGGCGGCATAACAGAGGAAGCACAACGATAGGGACTGGAACCGTTCGCCATCATGCGGACGGTTTTTCATTTGTCGCCGCATCAGCCTGCGGTGGCCGTCCGCGTATCCCTGCTGCCGATGGTCGCTACGCAGCCTTGCTTCTCTTGCGCATGCGGCATGAACGGAAAACGCCGCCTCCTGATTTGTTGCCTTGTTCCGCTGATGCATGGTTTCACCGCAAACCGGGCATGCTTTCTTCCACATACAGGAGGTGAAAAGCCCATGCGTCAACTCGTTGCCGGGCTGCTGGCAGGCTTGCAGCTGCTCTGCACCGCGCTGCCCTCGCCCATCGTGCTGGGCATGAAAACAGGTATGCTGCTGCGCCTGCACATCATCGCGGAGGATGACACCCCCGCCATGCAGGCTGTGAAGGCCCCCGTGCGGGATGCCGTGCGCGCGCTCTACGCTGCCCGAACCCCTGCCGACGCTCCGCTGCCCATGCTGCCCCAGGCTGCCGCGCTGCTGCCCGAGCTGTCCCTTGCCGCTCAGACTGCCGCCCGGGATGCATGCTACAGCGGCGAGGTATCCGTATCCTTGGAATGGGCCGACTTTGACGAGCGCACCCTGGATGGCCTGACCATTCCGGCGGGACGGTATCCCGCGCTGATGATTCGTCTGGGCAAGGCGCAGGGGCAGAACTGGTGGGGTCTGCTTGACCCGGAGCTGGCTCTGTCCGCCGCCGCCATTGCCCACACGGAGGATGCCACCCAATGGGACTGGACGCTGCGGGGTCTGCTGGCCGCGCTGTTCCATCCGCCGGTCAAGGCAGGTGATGGGCATGACTAAGGCACGGATGCGTTGGATGGCTCTCGTGACGGCCCTGACGCTGTTGATGCCCCTCCTGCCCTCGGACGCTGCGGTGCTGGGCTGGGGCAGCCGGGGTGAGCAGGTGGCCCTGGTGCAGCAGAAGCTCCGGCAGTACGGCTACCTGTCCGATGAGCCGGATGGCCTCTTTGGCCGCAACACCTACAATGCCGTCATGGCCTTTCAGCGCAGCAACGGCCTGACGGTGGATGGCCGCGTGGGCAGCGCGACGGCGGCAGCGTTGGGCATTTCCCTCTCCGGCGGCACGCTGTCGGCTGACCTTTGGCAGGAAACGGAGCTGAGTCTGCTGGCACGCCTGGTCAGCGGCGAAGCCCGGGGCGAGCCGTATGTGGGGCAGGTGGCTGTGGCAGCGGTGGTGCTCAACCGCGTCCGGCATGATGCGTTCCCCAACACCATCAGCGGAGTCATTTTCCAGACGGGAGCCTTTGACGCGGTATGGGACGGGCAGTTCGCCATGGAACCCACGGAATCCGCCCGCCGTGCCGCCCGGGACGCGCTGGGCGGCTGGGACCCCACCGGCGGCTGTATCTACTATTACAATCCCCGCACCGCCACCAACAGCTGGATTCGGACACGGCAGGTGCAGCTGACCATCGGTCAGCACGCCTTCGCCATATAGAGGTGCGCCCATGAAGAAGATGCTTCTCCCCCTGACGCTGACGCTGCTGCTGCTGGTGACGGTGGCCATTGCCGCATGGCAGACAGACCGGCTGAACCGTGCCAACCGCGCACTGGAGGATGTGGCCCTGCAAGCCCTGCACCAGTCCGCCGAGGACATGCAGCACCTGACCCTTGACCTGGAAAAGCTGCTGATTGCCCGCCAAGCCGCCCAGCAGGCCGCCCTGCTGCACAGCATCAGCCTGACGGCGGAGGATGTACAGCAATGCCTGTCCGCACTCCCCCTGAGCCATGATGCCATGGCCAGCACGCTGACCTTCATGGGGGAGCTTCGCGACAGCGCAGCAGCCATGCTGCCCGGGCTGACCCAGCAGGCTCTGACGCAGGCGCAGCTGGCGCAGCTTCAGGCCTGTCAGGTATCCTGCGCCCAGCTGAGCAGCCAGTTTACCCTGGCCCGGCAGGCCATGGAGGATAGCGGCACGCCGCTGACGCTGAGCCAGCGAGTGTTCTCCGCCGATGCCGCTGCCGCCGAGCGTCCCCTGGAGCAGGTGGGCAGTGCGGAGGGCGGCGTGACCTATCCCCCGGCACAGGTGCATTTGCCTGCCGCGCCCAAGGGACTTCCCGAGGGCAGCGTGACCCGGGAGGAAGCCCGGGAGCTGGCCCGGACATTCATCGGTGCAGAGCGTGTGCTCACCGTGTCCGATGCCCCGGATGCCTCCGGGGTGCTGCCTGCCTATGGTGTGACCGTGCAAACGAATGATGTGCAGCTGAACATGGAAATCACCCAGCAGGGCGGCAGAGTCCTGTGGATGATGCCGGAAACCGCCTCCTTCCCCATGACGAACAGTCCCTCCGCCTGTGAAGCCGCCGCCGTGTCCTTCCTGAGCGAGCATGGCTTCGGCCCGGCAGAGGTCGTGTACCGGCAGCTCTACGATGGTCTGTGCGTGGTCAGCCTTGCGCCGGTGCAGGAGGGTGTGCTGCTCTATCCCGACCTGCTGACGGTGCAGGTGCGCATGGACACCCTGGAGGTGGTGGGGCTGGAGGCCCGTTCCTACTGGACGAACCACGTTCGCCGCAGCCTGTCCGCGCCCGCTTTGGTGGCCAGCAAGGCTGCCGAGCTGCTTTCCCCGGAGGTGGAGCAGCAGGCGCACCGGCTCTGCGTGATTCCCGAGGGCAGCAGCGAAACGATGTGCTGGCAGTTTACCGTCTGCCATGCAGGCGAAACATATTTGATTTATCTGGACGCACAGGACGGCCGGGAGGTGGCCATCCGCAAGCTGATTCCCCTCGAAAACGGTGCCACCGCGGCATGAAACCGCAGCCGCCGGGGCATCCTGTGTGCATACGGAGGTAGCAGCATGATTTACTGCCAGCTCAACACCCGGGTCGTCCTTCCCCTGGGGCAGGCATTGATGCTGGGACAGGTGGCCCGGGTCATCGCGCCCCGTGCAGCGGAGACCTTGCCTCTGCCCTGCCCTGATCAGCCCGGCGTATGGCGCATCACACCTGTGGACATTCTGCCCACGTTGGAGCGTGCCTTCCCGGGGGAAGCCGTGACCTTGCTGGGCGCGGATACCTGCTATGTCCACCGCAGAAAGCCCACCCGCCATCACGGCCTGCGGCTGATGCGCACCACAGCAGCGTTCCTGATTCTGCTGCTGGGCAGCGCACTGGGGCTGGCATGGTTCCACAGCGATGTGGATATGCCCCATGCGCAGCAGATGGTCTATCGCCTGCTGACCGGGCAGGAGGTGTCGGATGCGCGGTATATCACCGTGCCCTACATCATCGGCGTGGCAGCAGGGGTGGCGGTGTTCTACGCCCTGCCCTCCCGCAGCCGCTCCACGCCCATGGAGGTCAAGCTCAGCGCGTACATCACCGCCATGGAGCAGACCGAGGGAAAGGATGTCCGCGATGGATAAGCTGCTAGCGGCCCTCATCGGCCTGACCACAGGCTGCACCATGGCCGTGGCGGTCAGCTGCACCTGGGTGGTGCTGCTCCTGCCTGCCCGCTTGCAGGACGTGTTCCGCGTGTCCTCCTCCCGTACGATGACCCTGGCGATGTGGCTGGGCCTAACCCTGACGGCCCTTGGCAACGGTGTGGATTTCACGCTGCACCTTCCGCCCCTGCTGGGCAGCGCGGGCATGCTGCTTGGCGGCATGTTCGTGGGGATGCTGGCCTCGGCACTGGGCGAGATTCTGGAGGTCGCGCCGGTGCTCATGCGCCGCTTCCGCCTGGGGGATGTATCCCTGGGCATCCGATGGATGATGCTGCTGGGCAAGGGCCTGGGAGCCGTCATCGCCACGCTGCTGTTCACCCTTTGAAGGAGGCATGCCATCCATGGAATCATCCCGATTCCCCAACCCTGTCAATGTCCTGATTCCCCGCAGTGCGCCCGGCGAGCGGGAGAGCCGATTTCCCCAACCCCGTGACCGGGCTATGAATCATCCCCGAAAGGAGCCTTCCCATGTTTGACAAGAACGCCAAGCCTTCCCCCCGCCGTCAGGCCCAGCTGGATCATTACGCGCAACTGGTGGAGAAGCACTCGCCCAAGTCCCTGATGGCGCAGGGACTGTTTCGCGCCTTCTGGGTGGGCGGGGTCATCTGCATGCTGGGGCAGGCCTTTCTGGAAATTGGCCGCGGCCCGATGCAGATGACCAACACCGCCGCCAGCACCTTTGCTTCCACCTGCATTGTGTTCCTGACAGCCCTGCTCACGGGCATCGGCGTGTTTGACCGCATCGGGCAGTACGCAGGGGCAGGGGCTTTCGTGCCCATCAGCGGCTTTGCCAATGCCATGGTCTCCCCCGCGATGGAGTTCCGCCGGGAAGGTCTGGTGCTGGGGTTGGGTGCCAAGCTGTTCACCATCGCAGGGCCAGTACTGGTCTATGGGGTCAGTGCATCGGTGGTGGTGGGCATTCTTTACGCGCTGTTCCCGTGGTGAGCAAGGAGGCGAATAGCATGACCATGCACCGCATTGGCGAGGGTACCATTGTCCTGCCCAACCGTCCCCGGCTTGTTTCCGGCGCAGCCATTGCCGGGAAGAAGGAGGGCGAAGGCCCTTTGGGCAGTGAATTCGATGCCGTCATTCAGGATGACCTTTTCGGCGAGGAATCGTGGGAGAAGGCCGAAAGCCGCTTCTTCTACACCGCCGCCACCACCTGCCTGACCAAGGCCGGCATCACCGAAAAGCAGGTGGATGTGCTGCTGGGCGGCGACCTGCTCAATCAAATCATGTCCTCCTCCATGGCAGCCCGGGAAATGCACATTCCCTTCCTGGGGCTGTACGGAGCCTGCTCCACCATGGCGGAAAGCCTGTGCGTGGGCGCGATGCTGGTGGATGGCGGCTATGTCCGCACGGCACTGTGCGCGGCCAGCAGCCATTTCTGCTCGGCGGAGCGGCAGTACCGTTTCCCCCTGGAATACGGCTGTCAGCGCACCCCCACCGCCCAGTGGACGGTCACCGGCGCGGGTGCATCCCTGCTCACCAGCGACGAGGACGCGCCTGCCCTGTGCCGCGCCACCCATGTCACCATCGGCAAGGTGACCGACATGGGCCAGGCCGATGCCAACAACATGGGTGCCGCCATGGCCCCTGCCGCCGCCAGCACCCTGCGCCGCCACTTTGCCGACACGGGACGCACAGCAGCGGACTATGACCTCATCATCACCGGCGATTTGGGGCAGGTGGGGCATGATATCCTCATGGATCTGATGACGGAGAGCGGCATGCCGCTGATTTTCGAGCGGTACATGGACTGCGGCCTGCAGGTCTTTGACGCGGGACAGGATGTGCATGCCGGGGGCAGCGGCTGCGGCTGCTCGGCCATCACGCTCAACAGCATGATTCTGCGCCGCTTCCGGGAGGGAGAGCTGCACCGGGTGCTGTTCATGGCCACGGGTGCGCTGCTCTCCACCACTAGCAGCCAGCAGGGCGAAACCATTCCCGGCGTAGCCCACGCCGTTGTGCTGGAGGCGGACGCATGATGACGCTGATTCTCTCGATGGTCAAGGCGTTTGTGGTGGGGGGACTCATCTGTGCCGTTGGTGAGCTGCTGGTGCTCAAAACCAAGCTGACCCCGGCGCGTATTCTGGTGGGATACATCGTGGCGGGGGTCATTCTCAGCGCGGTTGGGCTGTACGGCCCTCTGGCATCGTTCGCGGAGGCCGGGGCCACCATCCCGCTGACAGGCTTTGGTCACGCGCTGGTGACGGGCGTGAAGCGGGCCGTGCAGGAAATCGGCTTCATGGGGGCATTCACCGGCGGTCTGACCAGCACAGCTGCCGGTATCGCCGCCGCCGTCTTCTTCGGCACGCTGGCCGCGATGATTTTCAAGCCCCGCGCCAAGGACTGACCCCTCCAAGGGAACGCGCCAGCGGAAAGGGGTCAAGGGGCGATGCCCCTTGTGGGGTGCAGGGGTGAAACCCCTGCGCAGGTCTGGGCGGCAGCCCAGCTCTCCACGTTTGCATTGCAAAAAGGGAAAGAAAAAAAACGTGAGTTTCCAAGCAGACGGCGCGGCCCGTCCGCGTAGGAAACGGCAGGTTCCATGGACTGCACAAGGAACGACCTCCTCCCCCCCCGCTTCGTTCAGCCAGCTGCTGCAAGCTGCATGCTCCGAGCATGAGAATTGCATGAGAACGCTTCCACATCGGCCCAAGGCCTTGCATTTTTCCCGTTTTCAGGCTACAATAGCTGTGATTGCCCCGCTTCTATTCATGCTTTCTTTTTTCATCATCATTTTTCATTTTGGCGGGTGCGTCAAGGAGGATTTCCCCATGGTGCAGAATTACGTTTTCATGACCGACAGCGACAGCGATCTCCCCTACGAGCTGAAGGTGCGCTACGACATCCCCGTGGTTTCGATGCCCTACACGCTGGAGGGCAAGGAGTACTTCGACGACCTGGGCCAGACCCTGGATGCCAAGACCTTCTTTGACAAGATGCGCGCCGGTGCGCAGCCCTCCACCTCCGCGCTGAACGAAACCATCTATCTGGAATACTTCGAGCCTGTGCTGGCCGGTGGACAGGATCTGCTGTTCGTAGCCTTCTCCAGCCAGCTCAGCGCGACCATTCAGGCCGTGTACGCCGCCCGGGAAACCCTGCTGGCCAAGTACCCGGAGCGCAAATTCACGGTGGTGGACACGCTGTCCATCTCCGGCCCCATGACCGTGCTGATTCTCAAGGCGCACGAAATGTACCGGGCCGGCAAGCCGATGGAGGAGGTTGCCGCGTGGCTGGAGGAAAACAAGCTCCGGGCACAGGCATGGTTCACCGTGGATGACCTGAAGTACCTCAAGCGCGGCGGACGCATTTCCCCCGCCGTGGCCGCCATCGGCACCATGCTCGACCTCAAGCCCATCCTCACCGAAACGCTGGAGGGCAAGCTGGCCTCCGCCGACAAGGTGCGTGGCCGCCGCAAGGCCATGAACTACATCGTGGACAAGGCCGTCGAAAATGTGACCGACCAGAAGGAGGCCGTGGGCATCATCCTGCATGCCGATGCCCTCGCGGACGCACAGAAGCTCCGGGATATGATTGCCGCCAAGCTCCCGGACATGGAGCTGCGCATCGACAACGTTGGCCCGGTCATCGGTACCCATGCAGGCCCCGGCACGCTGGCCTTCTGCTTCCTGGGCAAAAAGCGGCCCCTGTAACATTCGCATGAACCATCAAGCGTCGCCCGGACGGCTGTGCCGTTTCCATGGGCGACGCTTTGCACAGGAGATGATTGTCCGTGGACAAGCTGCTTTTCATCGGCTCCACCGTGGCGGATGTGGTGCTGCGCCTGCCTGCCCTGCCCCAGCCCGGGGATGACCTGCATGTGGCGCATCAGCAGGTTAGCCTTGGCGGCTGCGCCTTCAATGCCTTCCGGGCTGCGCAGGTGACGGGGAAGGCTCCCTGTGTGCTGGCCACGCCCGTGGGGACGGGCATCTGGGGCGAGTGGGTGCATGCCGCACTGGCCCAGCGGGAGATTGTGTCCGTGCTTCCCCGCCCGGAGGAACCCAACGGCTGCTGCTACTGCCTGGTGACACCGGACGGGGAGCGTTCCTTCCTGTGCGAGCATGGCGCGGAATACCGCTTCCGCCCGGAGTGGATGAACCTGCTGCCGGAGGATGCAGCCTTCGTTTACCTGTGCGGGCTGGAAGTGGAGGAATCCACCGGCGATACGCTGCTGGACTATCTTGATGCCCATCCGCCCCGGAAGCTGCTGTTCGCCCCAGGGCCGCGTGTGTGCCGCATTCCCCCCCGGAAGATGGCACGCATCCTGGCCATGAAGCCCCTTTTGCACCTGAGCGAGGTGGAAGCCGCCCAGTTCACCCGCACGGACGAGGCCGAGGAAGCCGCCGCACTCATCCATCGGCTCACCGGGGGCGATGTGGTCATCACGCTGGGCAGCCGGGGCGCATACTGCCTGTCCGATGAAGGCGGGCAGCATGTGGCAGGCTTCCCGGCCCGGGTCGTGGACACCATCGGTGCAGGCGACAGCCATGCCGGTGCCCTGATGGCCGCGCTGGCCGAGGGCCTTGCCCTGCCGGAAGCCGTTCGCCGGGCCAATCGCGTGGCTGCGGCTGTGGTCAGTCAGGCAGGGGCGGAGCTGAACCCCTATGTCTGGCACAAGCTCTGTCAGGCATAAAACCTGCATGCCGGTTCTTTGCCAAAGATATTGTGGAAAGGAATGATTCCCATGTCCATTGCGCATGTGCGCGAGTACCTGAACCAGTTCGATGCCGCCGAGCGCATCATTGAGTTTGACGTATCCAGCGCGACGGTGGCCCTGGCCGCTGAAGCCCTGCACTGCGAGCCGGGGCGCATCGCGAAAACGCTGTCCTTCATGGTGGGCGAAACACCCATGCTCATCGTCTTTGCCGGGGATGCACGCATCGACAACCGCAAGTACAAGCAGCGTTTCGGCACGAAGGCCGTCATGATGAAGGCCGAGGAAATCGAACGCTTCACGGGGCTGCATTTTGGGGGCGTGTGCCCCTTCGGCATCCCGGAGACGGTGGGGATTTATCTGGACGAGAGCCTGCGCCGCTTTGACCCGGTGTATCCCGCCGCAGGCAGTGACAACAGCGCGGTGCGCGTATCGCTGGATGAGCTGGAACGCTTCTCCCGTGCCCGCGGCTGGGTCGACGTGAGCAAACTCCCCGAATAAGCCCCCTCCAAGAGAACGCGCCAGCGGAAAAGGGTCAAGGGACGATGCCCCTTGTGGGGTTTGGGGCAAGGCCCCAAGCAGGTCTGGGCGGCAGCCCAGCGCACCACGTTAGCATTGCAAAAAGGAAAAGAAAAAACGTGAGTTTCCAAGCAGACGACGCAGTCCGTCCGCGTTGGAAACGGCAAGTTCCCCAGCCCACCAAGGAACGCCCGTATCCGTCCCCCCTCCTTGCCAGCCTGTAAGGCAAACTCTCACCCTTTTCTAATCCATTCCGCCTTGGTCTCTCATGCTCTGTGTGCTATACTATGGGCATAGGAGGTAAGGAAACCATGTTGGATTTGATTCTTCTCCCCTTCCAGCTGGTGTGGGACGTGATTTGTATGGTGTTTAAGCTGGCATCGGGCCTGGTATCGCTGGTGTTCGGGCTGCTGGGCGGCGTGCTGTCGCTGGTGATTAGTCTTGGCGGACTGCTGCTGGTGGGCAGCCTGATTGTGCTGGCCATCAACCGCCGAAAAGCCTACCGTGCCCATCAAGATGATTTCGCCAGCTTCTACGACAGCGAAAACCGGGTGGAGTGACCCTTCGATTGCGCCGGGAGCGGCCCCTTCTGACGGGGCACGCTCCTTTTTTTCGCCCGTGGCTTGTGGGCGCATCCGCGTCCGTGCTATAATGATACATCACCCCTTTGAACGCAGTACAAGAAAGGTGGTTTCCACCATGGAGGCATATATCCCCAAGTGGCACCGGGAGCTGGAGCTGTTCAGCGCGGTCAAGCCCCTTCTCATTCTGGAGGGCAATGTGCTGGATCAGTACCGTTACCCCGTGGCCGGCTCCCTCCCCGAGGACGAGCTGGTTCCCCTCCCCCGCTATTTGCAGGCGTTTCTGGAGGATAACGGCTATCAGCAGGTGGTGTTCTATTCCAATCTGGTGGGCTTCATGAATCCCTACCGGCCCATGATGCTCCAGCAGTTTGCCAGCCTGAACGGCAGTGAGGTCGCCCACGGCGCGATTCCTGCCGAGTTCAAGGGGAACAAGGCCGATACGGCCCCCAACATCATCCGCCGGGCCATGAGCCAGCAGACAGCCGCCACGGTCATCGTCATGGAGCTGGCCAGTCACTACATCGTCACCCCCGAGCGCATGGACCAGCAGGACGTGAACAGCTTCAATCTCCTGATGCAGTCCGCTATGTCCGCCGCCACCGTGCGCACTCCCCAGGGCAGGCGGCAGAACCTGCTCATCCTGCTGGTGAGCAAACTCAACGACCTGCCCGTCTGGTTCTACCTGAACAACCCCGTATGCAAGGCCATTGTGCTGGAGGCCCCTGACCGGGAGGAGCGCAAGCGGCTTATCAGCGGCAATGCCTTCCCCAGCTTCTTCGACAGCACGGTGTACCGCACCGATATGCCCTACTATCAGGAGCATCCCGAGGAACTGGCGCGACTGCGGGAAAAGTTCGTGGGCCTGACCGAGGGCCTGACCTTCACCGAGCTGGACGCCATGCGTCGCCTGAGCAAGCAGGAGTGCACGCCCATCCGCGAGCTGTGCAGCATTGTCGATTTGTACAAGTACGGCATCCGGGAAAACCCCTGGGAGAACCTGTCCATGGACAGTCTGCGCACCGCCAAGCAGGACTTTGAGAAGCGCATCAAGGGCCAAAACGCCGCGCTGGAGCGGACGCTGGACGTGGTGAAGCGCGCCGTAACGGGCATGAACGGCCTGCATTCCTCCTCCACCTCCAAGCCCAAGGGCGTGCTGTTCTTCGCCGGGCCCACCGGCACCGGCAAGACCGAGACCGCCAAGGCCCTGGCCGAGAAGCTCTTCGGCCACGAGGGCGCCTGCATCCGCTTCGACATGAGCGAGTACGCCCAGAGCCATGCCGACCAGAAGCTCCTGGGCGCACCGCCCGGCTATGTGGGCTATGAAGCAGGCGGTCAGCTGACCAACGCGGTGAAGAAGAACCCCTTTGCCATCCTGCTCTTTGACGAGATTGAGAAGGCGCACCCCTCCATCTTCGACAAGTTCCTGCAAATTCTGGAGGACGGCCGTCTGACGGACGGACAGGGGCAGACCGTGTATTTTTCCGAGACGGTCATCATCTTCACCAGCAATCTGGGCATGTATGTCAAGGACGCGCTTGGCCAGCGGCACCCCAATGTCACCATGGACATGGACTTTGCCGAGGTGGAAACGCGGCTTAGGCAGGCCGTGAGCGAGTATTTTAAGCTGGAGCTGGGCAGACCGGAGATTCTCAACCGCATTGGCGAGAACATTGTCATTTTCGACTTTATCCGTCAGGAAGCCGGCGAGGCTATTCTGCGCAGTCAGGTGGACAAGATTGTGCGCCGCATTCAGGAGCAGAAGGGCCTGCGCATCGACATTGCCCCGGAGGCCTACCAGCAGCTGCATGACGCGGCACTGGCTGATTTGTCCAACGGCGGGCGCGGCATCGGGAATCAGGTGGAAGCCCTGCTCATCAATCCGCTGGCCCGGTGGCTGTTCGACCACGGGGTGATTGCGGATGCAGCAGTGCGCATTGACAGCTTTGACGTGGCGGCCCGTCCTGCGACGGTTTCCTGCCAGGTGATGCACAAGGAGGAGGATGAGAGCCATGCCTGACAAGCACAGTCTGCGCGGCATTGTGGATGATTTGTGGGGAACACCTGCGCCCGGCAGTACTGCTCCGGCTTCCGGCAAGGCGGATGCACCTGAGCGTGCGCAGACTGCTGCGCCGTCCTTTCCGCCCTTTGAGCAGCTGTGGAAGGCTGTGGACGAGACGGTGGACTGGACGGAGGTACTGGCGCACGAGTTCCCCACGGACGGTCTGACCACGCCGGAAGACTGGGCCCTGTACCGCCGTCATGCCGCACAGATTTTGAAGGGGGACGCAGCGGCCTATTTGGCGGTGCTGCGGGCAGCTGACCCTCTGCGCGACCTGACCCCGTGGGCCGAGAAGCTGGAGACAGCCTGCCGGGACGCGGACTGTCTGCATGTGACTGTTACCCTGATGCCGGATTTGCTGGCCCGGGAGGGGCATCGGTACGCCGCGGGCATGTGTCTGCGGGCAGCCCGTGACCTGTTTGCGCTGCTGCCGGTGGTTGCTGTGGAAGCGGATGCCGTTTGTGCGGGCAAGCCTGTCCTGCATGTGCCCTTCGAGCGGGCGGAATTGCAGAAGGTGCGGTTTGCTTTCATTGACCCGGAAGCCTTTGTCCTGCAATGCGGCGGGGCCTTCCTGACCGCGCAGGCATAACCCTGATGCGCACAAAAGCCCTCCGGCTTGCCTGATAACAGGTATAGCCGGAGGGTGTTGTATTTGATTGGTACGCTTATCTCTTGCACATCCATGCGCTGCCGCATGTTCGGCGAAAGGCCTTCCCCTTCTTAGGCAGGTGGCCGAGCGCAGCGAGGTCGGATGAGGTCGTTCCTGTTGCAGTCCCCGAAACCTGCCGTTTCCTACGCGGACGAACTGCGTCGTCTGCTTGGAAACTCACGTTTTTTCCGATTCCTTTTTGATATGCTAACGTGGTGCGCTGGGCTGCCGCCCAGACCTGCGCAGGGGTTTCACCCCTGCACCCCACAAGGGGCATCGCCCCTTGACCCCTTTCCGCTGGCGCGTTTCCTTGGAGTTGGTTTAACCTTTGCGGATTTTGGCCGCAAAGAAGCCTTCGTGCAGCGCGTCTGGGCAGACACAGATGACACCCGGAAGCTCCGTGGGCAGCAACGGCAGGTGATTCATCATCTCATGCTCAATGGGCACAATGCGCGCCCCTGCCGCCTTCAGGCACTTCTTCAGCACGCCCTCGTTCTCCATGCGCAGGATGGAACAGGTGGAATACACCATCTCCCGCCCCCTGCCCAGCAGCCGCAGGGCCTTTTGCAGCATGGCCGTCTGTGTAGCCACGGTCTTGTTCAGCCAGTCACGGGTCATGCGCCGGGCCGGCTGTCCCGCCAGCAGCTGCACCGTGCCGCTGCCCGAACAGGGCGCATCCAGCAGAATCTTGTTGAAGGAGAAGAAATCATCCAGCCGCCGGGCATCCTCCTGCATCACGTTCACTTTGCTGGCCCCCTGCCGCTCCAGGTTGAAGCGCAGCCGGTCAGCGCGGATGGCGTTCTTCTCGCAGGCCGTGATGAGGGCCTTGCCCCCGGAGAGCGCGGCCAGCTGCGTGGTTTTGCCGCCGGGAGCTGCGGCCATGTCCAGGATGGTTTCCCCGGCTTGCGGGTTCATCAACAGCGGCGGAATCATGGAGGACAGGCTCTGCAAGTACACCTCGCCCCGGCTGTAGAGCGGCAGGGCCTCCACGGCATCCTCCCGCACATTGTCCAGCACCAGCGCGTCTGCGTACCACGGGACGGTGTGCCAGGTGATGCCCGCGTCCGTGAGCTGGTGCTGCACCTGCTCCGCCGTGGCGCGCAGGGTGTTCACCCGCAGCGTCACCGGGCGTTGGGCCTTGTAGCCTGTGATGATGCGCTCGGTCAGGGCTTCGCCGTACTGCTCCCGCAGCAGCGTTTCGAGGGTGTCCGGCAGGGGCGGCAGCATGGTCATGGTTACTCCTCCTTCAAGTGCAGGAATTCCTGCAAAAGGGCCTTGTTCTGCTTCAGGTTCGGGACGATGACCCACATGCCGTCCGTCATGCGGGTGGAATACGTTCCCTGCTGGGGGATGGTCAGCGTCTCGAAGGTCGCATGCTTGCAGCGGATGGCCAGCGGAATGAGTCTCAGCGCGTCCGCCGGGGTCAGGTCGGTCTGGAACGCGTCCATGTTCGCCAGCACCAGTGCAGTGATGGAAGCCATATCCAGGCTCATCACCTTGTGGAACGCCGCTTCAATGACCTTGCGCTGCCGGGCGGTACGCTGGGTATCGCCGTCAATTTTACGGATGCGGCTGAAACACAGGGCCTGCTTGCCCGTCAGATGCACCGTGCCGGACTCAGTCAGCAGCTCATCCTCCACCGGTGCGCCGATTTTTTCATTATAGAAGCGCAGGATGCTGTTCACCTGCACCCGCTCCCGTTCACTGACCTCCACCTCAATGCCGCCAATGCCGTCAATCACCTGCACAAGCCGCTCGAAGTTCACCGCCAGATAGGCATCCGCTGTCACGCCGAAGTTGCTTTCCAGCGTGCGGCACAGCAGCTGCTCTCCGCCCCAGCTGTAGCTGGCATTGAGGCGGTTGCTGCCCTTGCCGGGAATCTGCACATAGGTGTCCCGCAGGAAGGACACCACGCGGATGGTCTTGCTGTCCGCGTCCGCCTGCACCAGCATGGTGGTGTCGCTGCGGCCCCGGGTTTTGTCCGTGTAGGCATCGCTGCCGATGAGCAGCAGCGTGAAGACATCCCGGTCGGTGGTTTCGATGTCCTCGGGCAGCACGGCGAAGGCAGATGCGTCCGTATCATCCTCCGCCATGCGCTCCAGCAGCTCCTCCCCGGACAGGCTGACCATGCTGTCCGCCGATTCATCCGCCTGGGGAATATAGCCCTCCCCCAGGGCCGTCAGCGGAAGCAGCATCACCAGCAGGAGTGCCAGCCATCGCTTACGCATGGTAATAGTCCACATCGAAGTGGATAACGCAGTGATAGCAGGGGTCAATGCGATGGGCTTCCTCGCGAATCTCCCTGTCAAGGGTCTTAACATCCTTGTACCCCGCCGGAACCACCACGTCAAAGACCAGATTGATCTGCTTGGCACCGGGGACGCGGCGCAGGTCGTGGAGCATCAGGCCTTCCTGGCGGCCCTTGAGGTAGCTGTTGAGCTTGACAGTGATGGCATCCGTTTCCGGGTCGCCGGACACGATGGGGTCCATGTGGATGCAGATGGGAATGTTCAGTTCCTCGCTGATTTCCCGCTCCGCCTGGTCGATAACCTCGTGCAGCTCCAGCAGATTGCCGTCCGCGGGAACCTCCGCATGCACGGACGCCACGCAGCGGCCCGGGCCGTAGTCGTGGAGAATCAGGTCATGGGTGCCCAGAATCTTGTCGTACTTCATCAGCATGTCAATGATGCGGCGGCCCAGCTCCTTGTCCGGCTTGCCGCCCATGAGGCTGTCGATGGTGTCCTTGCACACATCAAATCCAGCCTTGAGCACCAGTGCGGCCACAATCACGCCCATGATGCCATCCACCGGGAAATCGACAAACACGCCGATGACCATGCTCAGCACCACGGCGGAGGTCGCCATCACGTCCGAGAGGGAGTCCTTGGCGGCAGCCAGCAGGGTGGCGGCGTCAATCTTCTTCCCCACATGGGTATAGAAGAAATACAGCCAGACCTTCATCAGGATACTGAACACCAGCAGCAGCAGCGGAACCCAGCCGAAGGTCGGGCGAACCGGATGCAGGATGCTGTCCACGCCCGAGAGCAGCAGCTCGATACCCATGAAGATAATCAGCATGCCCACGCCCAGCGCGCCCAGATATTCCATGCGCCCATGGCCGAAGGGATGCTCCCTGTCGACGGGCTTCTGCGCCAGACGGACGGAAATCAGGGAGATGATGCTCCCGCCTGCATCAGACAGGTTGTTGGCCGCGTCCGCCGTCACTGCCACGGAGCCGGTGAACGTACCCACCAGAAATTTGACCAGCGACAGCATCACATTGACCGATATTCCCACCACGGAACCCAGTGTACCATACTGCCCCCGCACCCGCTGGTCAGATGTGTTCTCCGGCTCGCGGATGAAGCGGCGTATCAGCCAGTTCATCATGTTCGATTGCCTCCTTTGGGCATGTTGTTTTGGGCCCATGCCGCCGCAGCCCTGAGCAGGCTCTCGCGGTCATTGGGCAGCTTGTCTTGCATCACGTCGTTCAATAAAGCCTGCAAGCATGCACCCACGGCCTTGCCCCGGGGGACACCGGCCCTGGGCAGGTCATCGCCGCGGACAGCCAGCTGGCGCAGCGTCACGCAGGGATGGGTGGCCAGCAGCGCGTCCAGGGCACGAAGCAGCTCCCCGGCCCGGGCATCAATGACCTCCGGCGCGGTCACGCCCTTGCCCCGCTCATCGGCCCGCTGCACCTCAATGAGCTGGCGCAGGGCTTCCTCCCCCAGGTCATGCAGGGCAAAGCGCAGGCACACCGGGTCGGCGGTGAGGGCGGCATCATGCCAGCGTACCAGCGTCAGCACCCGGTCGCGGGTGGCGTTGTCCATGCGCAGGGCCGCCATGACCTCCCGGGCAAGGACGGTGGACTTTTCCTCATGCCCATAGGCGTGGCCAACGCCCTGTGCGTCCATGGTGAAGCTGGCAGGCTTGCCGCTGTCGTGCAGGAGCATGGCCCAGCGCAGTGTCTCCACCGGCTGCACCGCGCCCACTGCGCGGATGGTATGCTCCCACACATCATAGCGGTGATAGGGCGTGTGCTGCTCAAAGCCTGCCATGGGCGCAAGCTGGGGCAGCACCGTCATGATGACATCCGCATAGCTGCGCAGGATATCCTCCGCACCCCCGCCGCACAGCAGCTTGCCCAGCTCCACACGGATGCGCTCTGCTGCCACGTCATGCAGGGTATTCTTCATGCTATGCACCGCCCGGGCCGTCTGTTCCTCGATGGTGAACCCATACACCGCGGCAAAGCGCATGGCCCGCACCATGCGCAGCGCATCCTCGCCAAAGCGCGTTTGCGCATCGCCCACACAGCGGATGATGCCCGCCTGCAAATCCGCCTGTCCGCCGAAGGCATCCACCAGGCCCGTGGACGGATGGTAGGCCATGGCATTGACGGTGAAGTCCCGCCGGGCCAGATCCTCCCGCACATCCGCCACGAAGGTCACATGGTCCGGATGGCGATGGTCGGTATAATCACCGTCCACGCGGAAGGTCGTCACCTCGTAGGGCTCATGGTCGATGATCACCGTCAGGGTGCCGTGCTGCAGGCCTGTTTCCACCACATGACAGTCGGCAAACACCTGCTGCATCTGCGCAGGCGTGGCAGCGGTGCAGATGTCCCAGTCCTTGGGCTGTCGGCCCAGCAGGGAATCCCGCACACAGCCTCCCACCACATAGGCCGGATAGCCCGCCTGATGCAGCCTGTCCATCACCCATGCTGCGCCCCTGGGCAGCTGAATCATGGTAACGCCTCCCTCGCTTTGCATTGGGTACTATTATAATGGAAGTAGCCCGGGCAGGCAAGAGGGCTTGCGAAGGGTTTTGTCATCAAAATGTTAGAAAAAAATTTTTGCAGCATGCCGCGAAAGCATTTACTTTTTGCATCAGTTGTGATAAACTTTAGTAGTTAGCCTAAAGGTCGAACTATGGGCGGCTGCACATGTCATCTCCTTGGCATGTGTTCCATCGTCCGGCCGATACGTCTTCTAACGTTCCGCGCTGTCCATTCGCACCTTCCATAGCGGATGGAGAGCGTTGCCGCGCGTTCGCATCACCGGGCGCAGGCGAAAAGGTTGCATCCTGTGCATGGGCTCCGGGGTGGGTTGCCCCTGAGGATTGTGCCGGGGATGCGTCTTTGCAAGGCGATCCCGGATCGCCACAGAACATACGGAGGTGTTTTACACACATGGCACGCATTGCGGGCGTAGACCTGCCCAGAGAAAAGCGCGTTGAGGTCGGCCTGACCTACATCTACGGCATCGGCCTGACGACCTCCCAGAAGATGCTCGCGGAAGTCGGCATCAACCCCGACACCCGAGTCAAGGATCTCTCCGAGAGCGACATCAGCAAGCTGCGCGATTACATCGAGCATCACCTGAAGGTCGAGGGCGACCTGCGTCGTGAAGTTTCCCTGAACATCAAGCGCCTGATGGAAATCGGCTGCTATCGCGGCGTGCGTCATCGCCGCGGCCTGCCCGTCCGCGGTCAGAATACCAAGCAGAACGCTCGCACCCGTAAGGGCCCGAAGAAGACCATTGCCGGCAAGAAGAAGGCCACCAAGTAAGGGCCACTTTGCCTGATGGCAAGTGAAGATTGAACCGGAGGGATGAATTCAAATGGCACCCAAGCAATCCAAGCTGAAGAAGGTTGTGCGCAAGCGCAAGGAGCGCAAGCTGGTCGAGCGCGGCGCCGCCCATATCCGCTCTTCTTTCAATAATACCATCGTCACCATCACCGATACGCAGGGCAATGCGCTGTCCTGGGCCTCCGCTGGCGGCCTGGGCTTCCGCGGCTCCAAGAAGAGCACGCCCTTCGCCGCTCAGATGGCTGCCGAGACCGCCGCGAAGGCCGCCATGGAGTATGGCCTGAAGACCGTCGAGGTGTACGTCAAGGGCCCCGGCTCCGGACGTGAAGCCGCCATCCGTTCCCTGCAGGCTGCCGGCCTGGATGTGAACATGATCAAGGACGTGACGCCCATCCCCCACAATGGCTGCCGTCCGCCCAAGCGCCGTCGCGTGTAAGGTAACGAAGGAGGACTACGAAACATGGCTATCAACAAGCAGCCTATCGCCCGGAAGTGCCGCGCGTTCGACATTTCTCCTGCGGTCATGGGCTATGGCAACAAGAAGTCTACCCGCAACCCCGGCGGCACCCGCCGCAAGAAGGTTTCTGAGTACGGCGCGCAGCTGAAGGAAAAGCAGAAGGTCAAGTTCGTCTACGGCGTGCTGGAAAAGCAGTTCCACAAGTATTATCTGAAGGCCACCAACATGAAGGGCGTCACCGGCGACAACATGCTCCAGCTGCTGGAGCGTCGTCTGGACAACGTGGTGTACCGTCTGGGCCTGGCCAAGACCCGCCGCATGGCCCGTCAGGTGGTTGTGCATGGTCACATCCGCGTCAACGGCCAGAAGGTGGACATCCCCTCCTACTCTGTGAAGGTGGGCGATGTGATCACCCTGCGTCCCCGCTCTGCTGAGAGCGAAATGTTCAAGGTGCTGCGTGAGGGCACGAGTGCTGTGACCCCCAAGTGGCTGACCTTCGATGCCCCCAACCTGACCGGCACTGTCAATGCCCTGCCCGCACGCGAGGATATCGACTTCGAGCTGCAGGAGAACATGATCGTCGAGTTCTACTCCCGTTAAGTTGAAGGGCGCGGCGGGACGCGGTGACCATCGCCGCATCCCCTACGCACGGCCCTTCACCCAGGAAATGAAAGAGGAGGGTAAACGGAATGATCGTAGAAATCGAAAAGGCACGCATCGAGTGTGTGGAGGTTGGCCAGAACAACTGCTACGGCAAGTTTGTTGTGGAACCCCTGGAGCGTGGCTTCGGTCACACGCTGGGCAACTCTCTGCGCCGGGTGCTGCTGTCCTCCCTCCCTGGGGTGGCGGTCTCTTCTGTGCACATCGAAGGTGTGCAGCATGAGTTTTCGACTGTTCCCGGCGTGAAGGAGGACGTGACCGAGATCATCCTGAACCTGAAGGGGCTGGCCGTGAAGATGTACACGGACAACCCCAAGCAGGTCACCATTGACGTCCAGGGCCCCTGTGAGCTGAAGGCCGGCGACATCAAGGTGGATGACGAGGTTGAGATTGTCAATCCCGACATGCACATCGCGACCCTGAACGAGGATGCGCACCTGCAAATGCAGCTGACGCTGGAAAAGGGCCGCGGCTATGTCAGCGCGGATAAGAACAAGAATCCCTCGATGCCCATTGGCGTGATTGCCATCGACAGTATCTTCACCCCCATCCGCAAGGTGAATTACACGGTGACGGACACCCGCGTGGGCAACACCACCGACCTGGATCGGCTGACGATGGAAATCTGGACCAACGGCACGATGCAGCCTGAGGAAGCTCTCAGCAGTGCCGCGCAGATTCTCATCACGCACCTGAATCAGTTCGTGAGTCTCACGGACCAGGTGATGCCCGTGACCATGGCGCAGCCCGAGGATGACAAGAAGGACAAGATCCTGGAGATGACCATCGAGGAGCTTGACCTGTCGGTGCGTGCATACAACTGCCTGAAGCGCGCAGGCATCAACAGCGTGAGCGAGCTGGTGCAGCGCAATCAGGAGGACATGATGAAGGTTCGCAACCTGGGCCGGAAGAGCCTGGAGGAAGTCGAGCAGAAGCTGGAAGCTCTGGGTCTCGGCCTGCGACCCAACGAAGAGTAAGCAATCCTATTAGGACGGGGCTCGGAAGGATGATAGGGGGCATGCGTTCCCCCGGCACGCTGGTGGCGTGCGTCCTTCATCGCCCGTGAAGGAGGAAATATCCCATGGCATACCAACGCAAGCTGGGTCGCACTGCCGACCAGCGCAAGGCGCTGCTGCGCGGCCTGGTGACCGACCTGATCTGGTACGGCCGCATTGAGACCACCGAGGCCAAGGCCAAGGAAGTCCGCCGCATCGCTGACCGTATGATTACCCTGGCGGTCAAGGAGTGCGATAACACCGTGGCCGTCACCAAGGAGACCCATAACGACAAGGGTCAGCTGGTCACGCTGGAGCTGACCAACGATGCTCCCTCCAAGCTGCATGCCCGCCGTCTGATGATGGCCTACCTGTACGATGTGCAGGAGCAGAAGAAGCAGGACGAGTCCAAGGCTGATTACAAGGCCCGCACCAAGGACAACAAGCATCCTGTGGTGGAGAAGCTCTTCCGCGAGATTGGCCCCAAGTACAAGACCCGCAATGCTGAAAAGCACTGCTCTGGCGGCTACACCCGCATCTACAAGCTGGGCCCCCGTCGCGGCGACGCTGCCGAGATGGTTGTCCTGGAGCTTGTCTGATTTCTGACATCATCCGCACACACAAAGCAAAGCATGACCCACTCTCTCCGCACAAGAGGGTGGGTTTTCTTGTGCTTCGCCTGAGGCAGATGGAGAATTTCAAGCCAATATGGCTCGTTTGCTGCATTTTGCCCTTGACATGCGCGTCCGTCTGTGCTATGCTTGTCACGAATCTTTGAGATGGAAAGGAGCGATGCTGTGTGAAGGTTTTTGTGATGATGGCTGACCGCAGTGTGGCTCCCGGCACGCTGAAATAACGGAGGCGTTTCTTTTCGTATGTTTCCCCGGGAGCGCAACAACGTCCCCGGGCATTTTTATGCCCTTTTGTAAAGGAGCATGAGCTTGACGTACACTGGTATCGTTCTCACACAGTCCCATAACCTCTACACCGTTTGCCTTGCCGAGGATCACACCCGGCTGCTGACCGCCCGTGTGTCGGGCAAAATGATGCACGCCGCTTCCTCCCCCACCGACTACCCCACCGTGGGCGACCGCGTTCATCTGGCCTGGGATGGTCAGTCGGACAATGCCGTCATTCAGGGCATGGAGGAACGCCGCAGTACCCTGTGCCGCGTGGGCAATCCCATGACCGGCGAGAGCCAGCTCATCGCCGCCAATCTGGACGTGCTGCTCATGTGCATGTCCCTGAACCAGAATTTCAGCCTGGGCCGGGCTGAACGGTACATCGCCGCCGCGCTGGCCGGGGGCGTTACCCCCATCATCGTACTGACCAAGGCCGACCTGACCCCCGAGGCAGATGCCCGTCTGCGGGAGACGGAATGCGCCTTCCCCTACATTCGCGTGCTGCTCAACAGTCAGCCGGAAATGCCTGCCGTGCAGTTCATCCGCGAGCTGCTGGCGCAGGGCAAGACCATCGCCTTTGCCGGTTCCTCCGGCGTGGGCAAGTCCACACTGGTCAATGCCGTGCTGGGCAGCGAAGCCATGGCGACCTCTGCCATCCGTGAAGCCGATGGGCGCGGGCGGCATACCACCACCCACCGGGAGCTGCTGTTTCCGGACTGCGGCGGGGCCATCATCGACACACCCGGCATGCGCGCCTTCGCGCTGGATGATGCCGCGGTGGACAATACCTTCCTGGACATCTCGGATTTTGCAGGCCAGTGCCGGTTCTCCGACTGTACCCACATGCACGAGCCGGGCTGTGCCGTGCGCAGGGCTGTAGCGGACGGCCTGCTTGACCCCGCCCAGCTTGACCGTTACGTGCGTCTGAAAAAAGAGGAACAGCGTCGCCAAAACTGGCTCAAATTCCAACACCGCACCCGCTAAAGGGCTCGCGCCAGCGTCGAAGGGGTCAAGGGGCGATGCCCCTTGACCCCTTTCCGCTGGCGCGTTCCCTTTGATGCTGTCCCGTCACTGAGCCAGCGTGTCCTTGTCCGCCCCGTGCTGGGCCCGATCAATCGCGTCCTCCCGCTGGGACAAAGCGGCCATCTGCGCATAGGCCTCCTCCACAATGCGGTTGCGCTCGGCAATGGGGTCATTGTCCGGGTCATACACCAGTTCTGTGCCGAAGCTGAGCGTGCGCAGTCCCTTGTGCGCATACATGGGCAGGAATCGGCACCGCTTGCCCGTGCGGTTGTAGTACACCTGCGCCAACATCACAAACCCTCGAAAAAGCTCCCCAATGCCCCCATGCTCGTAGCCGGGATGCTCCCGGTCAGCGTCGGGGTTCTCCGGGAAAATCAGCAGGTTGTCCCCCGCCTGCATGGCCTCCACCGAGGCGCGGAAGGTAGTCATCAGCTCCCGCGGCTTGTTGCGGAACACGGGAATGGCTTCCAGCTGCTTCATGCCCCAGATGGAAATCGGCCCCAACAGCTTGGCAATGGGCCAGCGCAGCGGGCCAAGCCAGGTCATCGGCTCCAGCGTGTATTTGTACACATACGCGCTGACCTCTTCCTTCTTGATGGCCATCTCACTGATGACCCATGGGCGAATCGGCACCGGCAGGCACAGCATACAAGCCACCGGGCCGTAAATCTCCCCATGATTGCACAGGAACACAATGGGATTGTTCACATCGGGAACGATGTTCTCCACGCCCTTCAATTCATGGCGGAAGAAGGGCCGCAGCAAGGCCATGATGATGCGCGTCCCGAAGGGTTGACGGTGGGGCTTGACCACCACATTTTCCAGCTGCTTTTCCAGCGCGGGATTGTCGCCGCCCTCCTCCTTCAGGCGCAGGAACCGGGCCAGCTTATCCAGCCAGCGGTTGTTCAGTGGGAAGCGCAGCACCGACAGGAGCGCAGCCAGCACCGTCAGCAGGGCCGGCAGCACCATGACCGGCTGAAAGGCCGCCGCCAGCTGCTGCACATCCCGGGGCAGCTCCTGCCCATGGATGAAGCACAGTGCCGTCAGCGCAGCCAGGGCCAGCATTTCCCCCAACAGCAGGGCCAGTTGATGCTGCGCTTTCCGCAGGGACGCATAGCCCACCGCCTCGCCCCGGGAGGTGAACTGCGCCACCTGCACCATGGCCTTCTCCATGCGGGTCAGGCAGGTCAGGCACAGGCCGCCGCCCGCCGAGCACATGGCCAGATACACATACACGCTGACCATCCACACCACATCCCCCCGAAGCGTCCGGGTAAAGAGAATCAGCGCGTAGAGCCACAGGAACAGGCCAATCAGCAGCAGATTGGTGGGATCGGTGCGGCGGCGTTTTTCCCGCCAGCGCAGCAGGGCCTCGGCAGCCTCCTGGCTGAGCAGCATGGTCGCCACGGCCAGAATCATCCGGCGCATCAGCTGGTCCGATGTGACCGCAAGGAACGTGTACATGACAATCAGCGTCATCACCAGTGCGGCTAAAATCAGCGTGGAGAGCGTTTCATAGGTTTGATAGGCGTTGGCCCCGCGCAGGCTCTCGCCCGTTTGACGAGCCTGCTCCGTCGCCTGGGCCGGCATGGGCAGCAGGGACTCACGCTCCTTGAACAGACAGTAGCATTCCATCACGCTGCACAGGGCATAGCCTGCCAGCATGCGCCAGGCATCCATTCCCCCCAGGTTGTACAGGAAAGAGGCCGCAATCACCACCAGCAGGAGCAGCTGCACCGATGCCAGCCATGCAACCATGTGCCGCAGGGTCATGTGCCCCTGCTGATACCATCGGATAACCCGCTTGCAGACCTCGTCCCGGAGCATCATCAGCAGCACCAGCGCAAAGACCATCCACATTCTTGGGTTGTCAATGGCAATGGGATACAGCACCACCACGCAAAGGCTCAGCAGCAGAAGAAGCACCAGCAGCGCAGTTTGCCACCGCCGGGCCGCTTTGGGCAGCAGTGCCCTCGCCTGCCCCGCGTAGGTGGTGAAAAACACCGTTGCTACCTGACCGCACATGAACAGGGCACCGCCGAACATGGGCATGGCTACCAGAATACTGCTGGCCAGCATGCAGTACAGATAGGTATACAGGCCCCCCAGCGATGTCAGCGCGAAACCGGGCAACTGACTTCTTCTCTCCTTCACGGCAAATCCCCCCGAGCATCCAGCATATGCGCTATTGTACCACATTTCGCCCCTGAGATACAAGACGCACGTCGTTTCCATCTTTCCAAGCAGCGATGGAATATTTGGATACTTCCCGGCACAGCCTGCCCACTGGAAAGCCCGCCGCAATCAACCTGCGGCGGGCCTTGTCCTGTGGATGAAACCATCAATTGGCCGGGAGATAATCCTGCAAGGCGCAGCCTGCGGCATCATCAAAGGGGTTCAGGGTATACAGGGTGTCGAACTGGGCCAGCTCCATAGCCGCCTGGGCCGCGTCACCGGACACCAGCAGCGGCTGATAGTTGTTGCCGGGATAGGTGCCGGAAATATTCGCAGGATACAGGGCCAGCTGCTGTCCCAGGTAGGTACCGTCATCGGCAAAGGTCAGCGTGGCACGCACCACCATGGCCTCCATGGCGCGGACATCCTTGTTCCCGCCGAAGCAGAAGTTGCCCAGCGAGTAGCAGATGGAGCGGTTATTGTACACATCGAAGCCCTGCACCACATGGGGATGGTGCATGACGACCAAATCAGCCCCGTTGTCGATGGCCGTCCGTGCGACATTTTCCTGCGCTTGATTGCGCCGACGGCCGTATTCCGTACCGGCGTGCAGGCAGAACACGATGCAGTTCACGCCCACATCGCTTTTCAGGCGGGCCATTTCCGTCCGGAGCCATTCCCTGCGGCGGTAGACGCTCGTGGAATTGATGCTCAGGAAGGCGATTTGGATGCCGTCCTTCTCATAGATATAAATCTCATCATTGCCGAATACGCCAAGCCCGGCCCCATGCAGGGTGCTGATGGTGCTGTTGTAGCCCTGCCTGCCGAAGTCCATGGTATGGTTGTTGGCGATGCTGCATACCTCGATGCTGGAACGGGTCAGGATGCTCACGAAGTCCGTCGGGCCGCGGAAGCGGTAGGTTTTTTCCTTGTTCTCCTGCCTGCTGGAGTCGGACAGCACGCCTTCCAGATTGATGATGGTCAGGTCATCCTCCGCGAAAAAATCCCGCACGTTGGCGAAGAAGTAGTCATAGCCCTCCCGCGCGGCCACGGAGTCGAAGGAAACATCCTTGCTGCGTTTCTTTTCCTCGCTGCCCAGCGTCACATCGCCGGTGAAGGTGAGGGTAATGGTCTTATCCGCCAGCGCGGCGGAAGGGGCAAGGAGCATCAGGCACATCAAAAGACAGAGCATACGGCGCATGGGCGATTCCTCCCGTTAGAAATTGCTTCCTATTATACCATGGAGGAACCGTTTTTGGCTATCCTTTTATGCATCGTGCTGGTGAATGTTACAATACACCCGCATGGCCTGTGCCAGAAAGCTGGCCGTACCGCTGCCGCCGGCCTGGTCGATGTTCCGGGTGAAGTCTCCGCCGCCGTCATACATGTCCGCCAGGCCGCGCAGAATGGGCACGGTGCAGGTATAGAAATTCGCCGTGATGAAATCCCGCAGCTGCTGCACCATGGCCTGTGCATCCTCACAGGCAGGGTCAAGGTGCCGGTACTGGCCGCAGGCAGCGATGAGTTCCATCAGCTGCTGCTCTATATGGGTGTTGTCGGCGTGGGTGCGCTGGGCCTGCTTCTGTTCAAATTCCTGATAGGCGGGAGTGCTGCCCCAGGCAGCCTTGGCCTGTGCGGCGTAGTCGTCCAGCTTGCGGGTATCGAAGGCATCGAAGTTCATGTGGTTCATTCCTTTCAGTTTTAGTCCTCGGGCCAGAAGAATCAGGTTGTCCAGATGCTCCCGGCGCATGGTCAGCAGGGTGATTTGTGTGTCCAGGGCCTGCATGGGGTCAAAGCCGGGGGTATCCAGAATGCGGCGGATGTCCGACAAGGGAAACTCCAGCTCCCGGAACAGCAGGATGGTATGCAGGCGTTGCAGGGCTGTGTCATCGTAGAGCCGATAGCCGGATGATGTGGTGCCGCAGGGGTGCAGCAGGCCAATGCGGTCATAGTGGTGCAGCGTGCGCACGCTGACATGGGCGATGCGGCTCATTTCGCCAATGGTCATCATGGCAGGGGCCTCCTTTCATGATTATCATAAGGGATGACGTTACGTCAGGGTCAAGGGGGGAAAATGAAAAAAATTCCCCGAGCTGTCAGGCTCGGGGAATGGGATGCTGTGTCACCTTGCAGATGGCATAACCTGCCGTTTCCGGCGCGGACGAACTGCGTCGTCTGCTTGGAAACTCACGTTTCTTCTTTTCCTTTTTACTATATTCAACGTGTTGCGCTGGGCTGCCGCCCAGACCTGCGCAGGGGTTTCACCCCTGCACCCCACAAGGGGCATCGCCCCTTGACCCCTTTCCGCTGGCGCGATTGCTTTTAGTAGTTTTCCATTTGCATCATTTGGATCATGCGGTCAAGCTCGCGGATGAACTGCTCGGCTCCAAGCTGGCCGTCCAGGTAACGCTGGATGAGCTTGGAGGCCTCGTTGGCACCGTCAGAGGACGAACTCAGGAAGTCCGCACTGTCCGCGATGATGAACATCGGCGCAATCTCACGATAGTCGGCAATGTCCTGCTCCGAAATGGCCCAGCGGCGGTTCGCGTTCTCCGCAAGCTCCTGCTCCAGCATGGCAATGCTCTCTGCATACATGGGCTTGTCAGCATCGTCCGCTTCCTCCATGGCGGCCTTCATCTGGTTCAGCGATTCCTGAATGTATGTCAGGTTTTGCTGGTAATAGGGGTATTCCTGCGGCTCGTTCACATCCGGCATCAGGATAATCTGCTGGTTCATCTGCATATGCTCGGCGTAGAATTCCAGCCACTGGAGGGCCAGGTCCAGGTTCGGGCTGTTGGGGTTGACGAAGTACACGCTCAAGTAGGCTGATACATGGGGCTGGGTGTCATCCGTCAGGGAGAGCAGCAGGGGCAGGCCGTCATAGCGGACATCACGGCCGTACCGCTCAGGCGTGAGGGAGGCATAGGTGGTGAACAGCTGCATGCTTTCCTCACCTTCATAGACGGAGGAAAACTCGACGACACCTATATTGCCCCTTACCGGGGACATGTCCTGCAAATCGGCGCGGAGCTGCTCCCACTTGGCCAGCAGGGTGCGCATCTCCGGGGTATTGAAGGTCAGCAGCTCCCCAGCGGCGGCGCAGTCGGCCACGCGCTGCATGAAAATCAAGCTGAACACCTGCTGATCCATGGCATAGGCGTAGTCCCCGAACAGGGTGATTTCCGGGTAGTCCTCGGCGTAGTCCTCCTGCCACAGGCGGATGAAGTCCATCAGCCCGTCCAGGCTCTTGGGGAGGTCATCCTCCGTCAGGCCCACCTTCTCCAGCGCGGCGGGGTAGTAGCCCAGGCCGCTCGCATGCACCTCGCAGGGGAAGGCAATCAGCTTGCCAGCGTCATTATAGAGCATGCGGGTAAACTGGGGGTACATCCGGGCAGCAGTGTCCGTCAAGAGCGTGCTGGCGGACAGGTCAGCCACATAGCCCTTGTCACGCAGGGCGGTGAAGGCACCGTTGGGCAGCGTCATGGCATACACGTCGATGCTGTCCCCGCCGGAGAGCATCTCCTGACTGATGGCTTCCGCCGTGTAGCCGTAGGAATCCGGCTCGACCACGGCAATTTCCGGGTGCTCCTTGCAGAAGGCGTAGAGGATATCACTGTTGCCGTAGTTCACCAGGCGCAGGGTACGGCTGGGCAGCTTGGCGGGGTCAACCGTGGCGGAACCGATGTAGTCCCCATCATTGCCATAGGTGGCATACAGGAACTGTTCCTGACACACCGTGCCGGTTTCCACATTGGCACCGGGCAGCAGATAGCCGCACAGCTCCGGCAGGGCCATGCCGCTGGCCCAGCGCATCAGCTGCGTGCCGCAGACCGTGTACAGATAGCCGGTATCCTCGTCATGGATGAGGCCGGAGGCATTGCTGCTTTCCAGCATGGTCAGCGTGGTGAAGGCTGCCGTGGCCGTATCCACCTGCACCAGCGTCGGTGCGCTGTCGCGTTCCGACCAGTTGCTGTACAGGCCAATCAGCCCATCCGGGGTCATGGCTAGGGCCTGCAAATAGTCCTGCGTCAGGCGGGTGGAGGAGCCGTCCGTCAGGCTGACCTTGACCAGCATATTGTTGCCATAGTCCTGCATGGTATCGTAGTCAAAGAGCAGCAGATACAGGGACGTACCGTCACAGGCGATGCCATAGAACTGGGGCCAGCTATTCTCGTCCACGCCAAGGTCTACATCCGTGACCTTCACGGGCGTGGACAGGCTGCCGTTTGCGTCCTCCTGCGCGGCGTAGAGGGCATAGGGGGACATGCCCTCATCCTCCAGGATATAGGAGCGCAGCAGCAGGTACAGCGTGCCCTGATGCACGGTCAGCTGCACAATCTCGCTGTTCAGCTCGTCCGTGTTCATCACACACAGCCAGCCGTCCTCCATGGGGCGGAACAGGCCGGGGCCCTGATTGGTAAAGGCAGCGATGTACAGGTGGCCATTGAGCGTCGCCATGGCATTGGGGGGATTGTCCAGGATGGCGAGGATATCATCATCCACATCCTCGGCCAGTGCGCCGGGCAGCAGCAGCGCAAGCACCAGCAGCAGGGACAACAGGCGTTTCAACACGGGATACACACTCCTTTGCATCGTCCATGAAGCTCCACCCATTAGACGCATGAAGCTCCAGAAAGGTTACAGGCTTTCCGGCGAAAATTTACGCATTGGGTTCGATGGTGAAGGCGACCTGCGGCAGGGAGCGCATCAGGCTGAACACAAACGCGCCGTTGCCGTCCCGGGATTGTCCCAGCACCATCCGGGTGACACCGCGCTCACGGCAGAAATCGCAGATGGTCTTGTGCGCGTCATGTGAATGAATCATGGTCATTTCCGCGCCGACCTGGCAGGACAGCCCGTACAGCTCATCCAGAATCTGCACAATGGCAGGATTGGCCAGCGTGTTCAGGCCGCTGCCGGAAACGGACAGCACCAGCAGGGTTGCCTGATGCTCCCGGGCGATTTCCGCGCCCTTGTGAATCAGCCGTTCACTGGACTTCTGGCCGGTCACGCAAACCAGCACGGTTTCAGCCATGGCACAGGCTCCTTTCTCCCATCCGCGTCAAATGGCCTCCATGGACACCACCGAGCGGTCATGGAAAACCACATGCAGCTTCTGTCCGGGGGTGAGGGTCGGGAAGGGCTTGAGGTTATCAAAGTAGAAGATGCGCTCGAAGGGCTTGCCCTTGTCATCGTAGTCGATGACGGTCACAGTGCGGCACAGCACGCCCTCCACCGGCTCCGCGTCCAGGGTGACGGACTGATAAAAGCAATCCACCTCGCGGACACGGCCGTGCATGGCTTCCTGGAGGAACTTCTGATAGCGGTGCAGCGGGCGGATGAACAGGTCATAGCCTGCGATGAGCAGGGAACCCAGGAGAATGGTCAGCAGTGTGGTCATCCATTCCACACGGACGACCAGGGAAGCAATCAGGGCAATGAGCAGCAGGCCGCCGGGAATGGCCAGCACGAGCCAGCGTTTCTTCTGTTGGGCGATGATGGCAGTCAAATCCTGTTCGGTGTACAAGGTGGGAGCCTCCTTTTCGGGTGTATGCTTTCGATGCTTCTATTATCCTGCAAAATACGGTTCAGGTCAAGGGCTGATTGTGCATCCACCGCCGCAGCCGTGCCCGGATGTCGCTTCTCATGCCCGAAAATGCAGGGCTTGCGGGCAAAGATGAATGATGTGTAAATTCTATACTTATGCCCAAACCTTCAAGGGAGCGGCTCCGCGTGAAGCCGCTCCCTTGGCCTGTGCCTGCTTACCTGTAGTCCACCCAGGTATTCTCGGGGCAGATGATAATCAGCGTCTTGCCGCGCTGAAGCTCGATTTCCTTACCGTCCGGGCCATAGAACACCGTGCGGGATGTCATGCTGTCGCGCTTCCAGCAGCCGGCAATGTGCTTGCCGCCCATGAAAATGTCCGCGTTGCCGGTGACGGACTTGCTGCCCTTGCCCGTGTAGTAGTACTGGCCGACCAGGAAGGTGACCGGCACGTCCAGCTTGAGGAACTTGGTCTGCGTAAACTGAACAATCACATTGGCAAAGGCCAGCTGCTCCTGCGAGTCGCGATCCTCATAGGGCACCAAATCATCGCAGCGCATGTAGCGGTAGTAGGCGTTGGTGTCCACATCGTACTCCAGGTTGGAGCCATAGTTCTCCATGGGCTGGTTGGTCTTGTCATAAATCCAGCGGACGATGATTTCCTCGCCGGAGTCGCCCTCGGTGGGCAGCTCATCCGTGAACAGGAAGGTGTGGTTGGCAGCCACATGATCCTGCGGAATCAGCTCATACATGGCCGCCACATTCGCGTCAATGTGGTGGGGGGCGGTGGCACCCTTGCGGGCGGTGTAGAACTTCTTCCACGGCTTGCCGGAGCTGACAATGCCGGAGAACAGCACGCCCTTCTTGTTCGTGCCCAGCTTGGAGAATTCCTTGAGCACATTGGCCTTCTCATGCTCCTGCTGGCCATAGAACAGGAATCCGCAGTCCCACTCCTCGCGCAGCCACACATGGCCCAGACGGGCGGAGCGGACGGGGCCAACGCTGTCAGGAATCAGGTCGGAGAACAGCGCGGAGATACGGGTCATGCCGCGGGCATGCAGGGGCGTTTCATAGAGGATGTCGGCATAGCTTGCACCCCAAGGAGCCATATCGCCCACGCCGCCATCGGTATTGTCAATCTGCACCAGCATGGGCATGTACCGGCCCGTCACAGCCAGGCCGGCAAAGCCCTCGGGTGCGTCCAGCTCATCCAGATACAGGCCCGTGGTGGGGCTGACGCCCTCTATGACCTCATTCAGCCCGGCATCCTGCACGGTGATGTTGCGCTTCTCTGTGGGGTTAATGCGGGTCATGCCTTCCTCATCGGCCATGGCTGCACCCATGCTCAGCACGAGCGACAGGGCCAGCATGGCGCACAGTAGCCGTTTCATCATCCAATGTACCTCCTCGGTTCTTTGGGGAATCTGCATGTTTGATTATAGCATCTGCTGGGCGAATGTGTCAACGCAGGCAGCGGAATTGTCAGATGTGTAACAGTCTGCCGTCAGTTTCGCTTCTTGATGGAGTAGTCGCCCTCCACACAGCGGTAGTAGACCGTGTCGCCCTCCAGGACGACGCCGTCCTTGGCCATCAATTCGTCCACCGTCAGGAGCATGAAGCCCATTTCTGCCGCAGCCATGGCAATCTGTCTGGCCGACTCGGGGGTGTTGTCCTTGATATCGTGGCAGAGGATGATATCCCCGTCCGACAGCTGATCCTTGACCGTGCTCACCACCTGTCTGGTGGAGCGGCCCCGCCAGTCGTAGGTATCGACGCTCCACTGAATCAGCGGCCAGCCGACCTTGGCGTTCTTCATCTGATTGTACAGGCCGTAGGGCACACGGTCATAGCGCACAGGAATGCCGATGGCCTCCATCATGCGCTTGTTCACCTTGTCCGGCATGGCACGCAGCGAAGCCGCGGATACCTTGCGGACATCCGCATGCGACCAGTTGTGCGCACCAATGGCGTGGCCTTCGTCATGCTCCCGCTGAATCAGGTCGTCATACTCACTGATGCGGTTGCCCAGCACGAAGAAGGTCGCCACCGCGCCGGTCTCCATCAGGCTGTTGAGCACCTTGGTGGTGTTGGTGCGGTGGGGGCCATCGTCAAAGGTCAGGGCGCAGGTCTTGTAATAGGCAAGATTGTTGGTCTCCTCATAGGCCTGCTCGGTCATCCAGTCGTAGATTTCCGGGTAAAAGACGGTCACTTCCATCAGCGAGAAATGCTCGGGATAGAGCGTTTCCGCCGGGATGTGCAGCACCAGCGACATGCCGTGGAGCGTGAAGTCCATTTCCTCCAGCGAGGCGCGGCTGCACAGGTTCTCCACGGCGTTGTGCGAGGGCGTTTCATCGGGGAAGTAGTCCGTCACGGTCTGGCGAACCTTCTCCTCCAAATAGGCCCATGCAGGGCTGTCCTCGGGGAAAATGTCGCTGAGCATGATTCGCTCACCGGTGGTCATGTCATAGGTGCGGCTGGTGATGGCCTGCCCGATCAAATCCCGGTGATAGGTGACTCTTGCCTGTACCAGAAAGCTCATCCATGTCAGGCCCGTGCGGCTGTAGCGGATGCCCACATCCAGCCGGGAGTTCTTGCTGGTGCTGTTGGCCGCCTTTTGAAGGGTCGGAGCATACTCGTCTACATACGCTTGGGCAATGGTCGCCAGCTCTTCATCCACCTCGTCCAGTACGGTATCCGCAGTCCACAGCCGGATGACGGATTTGTTGTCCTGCTTGGTATCCGCCTTGGTCATGGTGACGCGGTGGCAGTCCTGCAGGGTTTCCGCACCGGCAGGACATGCCATGAAAGCCAGCATCAGGGCCAGGGACAGGGCCAGCAGTCGCTTCATGGGTGTTCCTCCTATTCTTCAGCTTCGGGCAAATCCTGCACAGCCTGGCGGATGTGCATGTCGCAATACTTGCCCCACACCTGATCCACCACGTCGTCCTCCTCTGCCGCTACAAAGGTCAGCTCCCCACCCTGCTCCTCCACACGGGTGATGAGAATCTGCTCCCCGTCCCCCGCTTCCTCGCTGAGCAGCACGGCATACATCTCCCCTGCGTAGGGAACGGATGCACCGTAGCGGAAGCGGTAGACCTTGCCGTCCGGTGCGGTCAGCTCCACACGAGCCCCGGTCAGGTCACTGTTCATCGTCTTCCTCGTCCAGCAGGGCCATGAGCTGCTCGAATACGGCCTCCAGCAGCTCCTCATCCTCCACGGAGACGTAGCACTCATTGCCCACCTCATCCGTGTCAATCTTCATGATGACGACCGAGCCTTCCTCGTCATCGTCCTCCGCATCCTCCACAGGGATGAGCGCAATGTACAGTTCTCCCTCGTATTCCAGCGTTGCCAGATGCTCAAAGGCTACGGATTCGCCGGTTTCCTCGTCAATCAGTTCCACCATGTTTTCATTCTCGCTCATGTTGGTACCTCGCTTTCTGCTTTGGTTCAGCCTTGCTGGTTGATGGTATCCAGGTACTGTTGAAGAATGACCGCCGCTGCCACCTTGTCCACGTTCTGCCGCCGCTGGGCGCGGTGCATGTTGCCCTCCAGCAGCGCATTTTCCGCCGTGACGGTGGTCAGTCTCTCATCCTGATAATACACCTCCAGCCCGACTTTTTCAAGCTGCTGGCAAAAAAGCCGCACCTTGGCGGCCTGCGGGCCCTCGGTGCCGTTGAGATTCAGGGGCAGGCCGGAGAGAATCAGGCTGGTATCGTAGCGGCGGCAGATTTCCTGCACCTTCTTCACGTCCGGGCCGAAGCCCACGCGGTGGATGGTATCAATGGGGCTGGCGATGAGCCGGGACGCATCGCTGACCGCCACGCCGATGCGCGCGTCCCCCACGTCCAGTGCCACAATGCGTTCATTCACAGGGTATCCCTCATTTCTTCGGTGATGTCAAAAGCGGAACTTCTCCGCGCCCTTGCCTGCCACGGCGATGCAGGGCTCTGCTGTCAGGCTGGCACGGGCGTAGTCCATCACGCTGTCCATGGTCACCTGCTCAATGCGGCGGATGGTTT
>JBJEUL010000328.1:0-1981 GCA_051883835.1 Aristaeellaceae bacterium | reverse complement strand
GCGCGCATCGGGCAGTTCAAGGAGGAGATGCACCGGGCGGCCACGGGGGATTTCAACGTGCCCACCTGCATCGAGGGGAAGGACGAGATCGCGGAGCTGTACCAGGATCTGGCCGTGATGATCCGCGATATACAGAAGCTGATGGACGACGTGGTGCAGGCCCGTACCCAGAAGGAGCGCATCCATGCCCGGCAACGGGAGGTGGAATTCAAGATGCTCGCCAGCCAGATCAACCCGCACTTCCTCTTCAACACCCTGGAGACCATCCGGATGCAGGCGGTGGTGCGGGATCAGAAGGAGATTGCCGAGCTGACGAAGATGCTGGCCAAGCTGATGCGCAGCAGCATCCAGGCGGGCAGCGCCCTGAGGCCCCTGAGCGCCGAGCTGCAGCTGGTGGAGTATTACCTGAAGATCCAGGACTACCGCTTCCATGACCGCATGGGGTACCGGATCGAAGCGGCTCCCACGGAGATTGAGGGGCTGATGATCATGCCCCTGCTGATTCAGCCCTTTGTGGAGAACGCCATCGTCCATGGCCTGGAGGGCAAGACCAGCGGCGGGCTGATCTGCGTCCGGGTGCAGGTCGCCGACACGCTGACCATCATCATATCGGACAACGGCTGCGGCATGTCCCGGGAGACGCTGCAGGAGACGCGCCGCCTGCTGGACGACTTCGAGAACCTGGATCGTGAGCATGTGGGCATCTGCAACGTGAATCAGCGCATCAGCCTGCAGTACGGCAAGCCCTATGGCGTGAGCATTGACAGTGAGGAAGGCAGGGGCACGGCTGTCACGCTGTGCCTGCCCATCCTGACCGGGCAGTGAAGGGAGGAGCATGGATGAAAAGGCGGTACATCGTTCCCGTCTGCGCAGCGCTGGCGGTGGTCTGCGTGCTGCTGGCGCTGGCATGGGCGACGGATTTCCGGCAGGAGAAGGCCGGGCCGGAGCCCATCACGCTGACCTTCTACAACGCCGACGGCATCGAGGACACCTGGAGCGACCCTGTGGCCCAGGCCATCACGGCGGCGACGGGAGTCACGCTGCAGGTGGACTATCCCTCCAACGCGGAGACAAACCGGGTGGCCCTGATGATCGCCACAGGGGAATATCCCGACCTGATCTACGCCAAGAGCGACGCCCGGCTGCTGCTGGCCCACGGCGCGCTGCTGGATCTGAGCCCGCTGATTGAGACGTACGGTGAAAACATCAGGAAGCTCTACGGTGATGAGCTGGATGAGCTGCGGGTCAGCGCGGACAATCCGGCGATCTACCAGCTTTGCAGCGACAAGGTGCAGCATCAGGCGCTGGAGACCTCCGGCACGGCGCAGCTGCAGTGGGCGGTGCTGCGGGAAAACGGCTACGCCATACCGCGCACGCTGGAGGAATACACGGAGATGATCCGCCGCTACCTGCAGGCACACCCCACCATCAACGGCAAAAAGACCATCGGCATTTCCATCGCCTGCACGGACTGGCACTGGTATACCACGCTGTCCAACCCCTCCGGCAATATAGCCAGCGGCTCCGCAGACAACGGGCAGTGGGTGGTCAAGGCCGGCGTGGCGTATTACAAGCATGCCCTGAGCGAGCAAAGGGATTACTACCGCTGGCTAAACAGCATGTATCACGAAGGGATTCTCGACCCGGAGTTCGCCACGCAGACCCATGAGGACTACATTGAGAAGATTGCCCAGGGCCGCGTGCTGGGCCTGCTCGACAGCGACTGGGGCTACGCCGAGGCGGAAAACGCCCTGCGCGCCCAGGGCGAAAGCGAGCGCACCTATGCCGGACTGCCGGTGACGATGGACGAAAGCGTGGTCTGCGCGTCGCTGAAGCCCACGAAACTCGCCACCGGCTGGGGCATCGGCATCAGCAAAAGCTGCAGGGATCCGGTGCGCGCCATCCAGTTCCTGGACTGGATGTGCAGCGAGGAAGCGCAGATCCTCAACAACTGGGGCGTGGAGGGCATCCACTATACCTA
>JBJEUL010000327.1:0-1991 GCA_051883835.1 Aristaeellaceae bacterium | reverse complement strand
CATCACTGCAACAGAAAGGATGAACGCCACCCATGCAAGCCAAAACGTCCATGCTGTCCACCCTGGCCGGCCAGGTGAAGCAGTACAAGAGACAATCCATCCTCACACCCATCTGCGCGGCCCTGGAGGTCTTTATGGAGGTGCTGATCCCCTACGCCACGGCCGCCATTATCGACAAGGGCATCACCGCCGGAGACATCCGCCAGGTCTGCTTCTACGGCCTGGTCATGGTGCTGCTGGCCACCGCCAGCCTGTTCTTCGGCGTGGCCGCAGCCAAGCTGGCCGCCACGGCCTCCACGGGCTTCGCGGCCAACCTGCGCGAGGCCATGTTCACCAACATCCAGACCTTCTCCTTCTCCAACATCGACAAGTTCTCCACCGCAGGCCTGATCACCCGCATGACCACCGACGTGAACAACATCCAGAACGCCTACGGCATGTGCATGCGCATCGCCGTGCGCGCCCCGCTGACGCTGATCTGCTCCATGTTCATGTGCTTCTTCATTAACGCGCGGATCTCCCTGGTGTTCCTGGCTGCGGTGGTGTTGCTGGCCGTGGTGCTGACCTTCCTGCTGCGCAAGGTCTCCAAGCTCTTCGCCCAGGTGTTTGAGAAGTACGACGCCCTCAACGCCTCCGTGCAGGAGAACGTCTCCGCCATCCGCGTGGTGAAGGCCTTCGTCCGCGAGGGCTACGAGCAGGGCAAGTTCTCCAAGGCCTCGCTGAACGTGTGCAACCTGTTCGTCAAGGCCGAGAGCATCATCGCCCTGGGCAATCCCGTCATGATGCTGGTGGTGTACGGCTGCATCATCGCCATCAGCTGGTTCGGCGCACACTTTATCGTCGGCGGCACGCTGACCACGGGCGAGCTGACCAGCCTGTTCAGCTATATCATGAGCACGCTGTCCAGCCTGATGATGCTGTCCATGATTTTCGTGATGCTGACCATGTCCGTGGCCAGCGGCCGCCGTATTGCCGAGGTACTCAATGAGAAGGCCGACCTGACCGACCCCGAGCAGCCCGTGAAGGACGTGAAGGACGGCAGCATCGACTTTGACGACGTGACCTTCTCCTACCGGCACACCGGCTCCGGCAAGCCCACGCTGCAGCATATCAACCTGCACATTCACGCAGGCGAGACCATCGGCATCATCGGCGGCACGGGCTGCGGCAAGTCCAGCCTGGTGAGCCTGATCTCCCGCCTGTACGATGTGGACAGCGGCAGCGTGTCCGTGGGCGGGCTGGACGTCCGCCGCTACGACATGGAGGAGCTGCGCAACCAGGTGGCCGTGGTGCTGCAGAAGAACGTGCTGTTCTCCGGCTCCATCCTGGAGAACCTGCGCTGGGGCAAGGAGGACGCCACCGAGGAGGAGTGCCGGGAGGCCTGCCGCCTGGCCTGCGCGGACGAGTTCATCCAGCGCATGCCGGACAAGTACAACACCCACATCGAGCAGGGCGGCTCCAACGTCTCCGGCGGCCAGAAGCAGCGCCTGTGCATCGCCCGGGCCCTGCTCAAGAGCCCCAAGGTGCTGATCCTGGACGACTCCACCTCCGCCGTGGACACCGCCACCGACGCCAAAATCCGCCGGGCCTTCACCCAGCATATCCCCGGCGTGACCAAGCTGATCATCGCCCAGCGCATCTCCTCCGTGCAGGACGCGGACCGCATTATCGTCATGGAGGACGGAACCATCTCCGCCTTCGACACCCATGAGAATCTGATGCGCACCTGCGATATCTACCGTGAAATCTATGAGACCCAGCAGGGCGGCAGCGGCGACTTTGACGAGGCAGCCCTGGCGGATGATGACAAGGAGGTGCGCGACCATGAATAAAGGCAGACCCGGTCCCGGCCATGGCCCCAAGGGGATGGGCCCCCGCGGCAGCATGAAGGGCCAGTGGAAGCAGCTGGGCCGCATCATGCGCTATATGCTGAGCAATTACAAGTGGCTGTTCGCCATTGTGCTGGTGTGCATCCTGGTGACGGCCCTGTG
>JBJEUL010000326.1:0-1997 GCA_051883835.1 Aristaeellaceae bacterium | reverse complement strand
TTCACAGGCATCAACATCAAGCTGATGAAGTGTACGGGCATGCGCGAGGCATGGAAAATGCTCACCACAGCGCGCGCCCTGGGCATGAAGGTGATGATTGGCTGCATGACCGAAACCTCGTGCGGCATTTCGGCCGCTGCCCAGCTGTCGCCCGCAGTCGACTTTGCCGACCTCGACGGCAACCTGCTCATCTCCAACGACCACTTCAGGGGGGTGCAGGTAGTCGGTGGCAGGCTGCAGTTGCCCGCACTCCCAGGCATAGGCGTGGAGCGCATCAGGGACTAGTCGAGCCCCAGGTCCACTATGCCGTTCATCACGGCATAGATAGTGAGTCCGCTCACCGTGCGGATACGCAGTTTCTCCATGATGTTCTTGCGGTGCGAAATGACCGTGGTGATGGAGATGCTCAGCATGTCGGCAATTTCCTTATTCAGGCAGCCGCGGGCGATAAGGGCCAGCACTTCCCTCTCGCGCCCCGTCAGGGCATTGGAACTCTGCTGCAGCGCAGGCGGCAGGTGGCGTCCACCCGAGTGGGCATGGCTCATCAGCCGCAACATGGAGCGCACGAGCGCGTCTTCGTCCTGTGTGACATCAAGCAAATGGAATTCGGAAGGTGGAGGCGTGCCCCCGCCCACCATCACCACCGTGCGCTGACGGTGCTGCGCAAAGAACACACTGTGCTGCATCAGCAGGCGCGCACTCACAAAATAGTGCACAAAAGTATCCGTCCCGTGATGCTCCATCTGGCGGAACGTCTGGAACGTGCGTATCTCGGCCTGCGGCACAATACGCAGCAACACCGCCTTCAGCCCCATCAGCGAAAGGATATTGGCGTCTAAAATGGCTATCTCTGACATTTTCATGTCACAAAGGTAGCCATTTTTGTTTTAAATTGAATATTTTTGGTTAACTTTGCGAGCAAATTAAACGAAAAAGCATAGATTCACATTAAAAATCCCAACAAAAAACAATGATTACGTTTATTGTGGCACTCGTGTGCCTCCTGCTTGGCTATCTGCTGTACGGTGCATTTGTGGAAAAAGTGTTTGGCAGCAACCCCAGCCTTCCCACCCCCTGCTACACCCATTCCGACGGTGTGGACTACATTCCCATGCCCACATGGAAGGTATTCCTCATCCAGTTTCTCAACATTGCCGGCACCGGTCCCATCTTCGGTGCCATCATGGGCATCCTCTTTGGCCCCGCAGCCTATCTGTGGATTGTGGCAGGGTGCATCTTTGCCGGAGCCGTCCACGACTACCTGAGCGGCATGATGAGCCTGCGCATGGGCGGCGTGTCGCTGCCCGAGATTGTGGGCACACAGCTGGGCGGAGCCATGCGCATCACCATGCGCGTGCTGGCACTGCTGCTGATGCTGCTGGTGGGAGCCGTGTTTGTCACCACTCCCGCCGGCCTGCTGGCCACGCTCACTCCCGACTGGGGCTGGCTGGGCACCGCCTCCTTCTGGACGGCTGTCATCTTCCTCTACTACATCCTGGCCACTGTGCTCCCCATCAACCAGCTCATCGGCCGCATCTATCCTCTTTTCGGCCTGGCCCTGCTGATTATGGCCGTGGGAGTGGGCGGAGGTGTGCTGTGTCAGGACGGATGGATGCCCGAAATCACCGAGGGGCTCTCCAGTTTTCACCCCAAAGGGCTGGCCGTCTTCCCCATGCTGTGCATCACCATTGCCTGCGGAGCCATCAGCGGATTCCATGCCACACAGAGTCCCATGATGGCACGCTGCATGAAGAGCGAGCGGCTGGGGCGACCTGTCTTCTACGGTGCCATGATTACCGAGGGAGTGGTGGCACTCATCTGGGCTGCCGCAGCCATCAAGTTTGCCGGCAGCTATGAGCAGCTGGCCCAGATGGGCAACCCGGCCGTGGTGGTCAACAGCATCTGCCAGAGCTGGCTGGGAACAGTGGGAGCTGTGCTGGCCGTGCTGGGCGTAGTGGCAGCCCCCATCACCAGCGGCGACACCGCCCTGCGCAGCG
>JBJEUL010000325.1:0-1998 GCA_051883835.1 Aristaeellaceae bacterium | reverse complement strand
GGGGCAATGCCCCTCTGGTGGGGTGCAGGGGCAACGCCCCTGCCCGTCTCCCCTCACTCCGGCAAGAAATGTGAAATAACGGTTTACAAATGGGAGGGTTTCTGGTACAATAGCGGACGGGGTTTGAGAACCGCCTGCGCGGGTGGCCGAGTCTCCAACGGCGCACTGCGTGGGATGGCGATTACCTGAGAAAGAATGAGGAGGAAACCAACCATGACCAAGTCCGAGATCATCGCAGCCTATGCCCAGCACGAGGGCGACACTGGCTCTCCCGAGGTACAGGTGGCTCTGCTGACCGAGCGCATCAATCACCTGAACGAGCACCTGAAGTCCAACCGCAACGACCATCACTCCAACCGTGGTCTGCTGCTGATGGTTGGCCGTCGCCGCGGTCTGCTGGAGTACCTGAAGAAGACCGACATCGAGCGTTATCGCGCGCTGATTGCCAAGCTGAACCTGCGCAAGTAAGGATTGGCACAGGCAACCGCACGGCTCCTGACGGTGCAGCGAGGTATGGCTTGTCAGAGCCGCTGGGCCAGGTTATCTGCCTGTCCCGGCGGCTTTTTCAAGACCTGTGGCTGTGCGTGAAGCATACGAATTTGCATGCCTCAGGAGATGTTATCCCTTGAAAATCCCGCTTCAGAAAAAGGGGTTTTCATATGATAGCATCTCCGGGCGTCAAGGCGGCGGGCTGCGGCCCGGCGCACAACGGAAAGGAGATATCCATATGGAATCCAAGAAGTATACCATGGATCTGGCGGGCCGTCCGCTGACCCTGGAATTCGGCAAGTACTGCGAGCAGGCTGCCGGCAGTGTGTGGGTGCATCTGGGCGACACGGTTGTGATGGTGAACGCCACCATGTCCCCCACGCCCCGTCCCGGCGTGGACTTCTTCCCTCTGGCTGTGGATGTGGAGGAGAAGCAGTACTCCGTGGGCAAGATTCCCGGCGGCTTCATCAAGCGTGAGGGCCGTCCCACCGAGAAGGCGACCCTGACCTGCCGCCTGATTGACCGTCCCCTGCGCCCTCTGTTCAACAAGGGCATGCGCAATGACGTGCAGGTGGTGGTGACGGTGCTGTCCGTGGAGCAGGATGTGCCCCCGGAAATCCCCGCCATGATCGGCTCCTCCATTGCGCTGGCCGTCAGCGATATCCCGTGGAACGGCCCCACCGGTGCGGTGGTCGTGGGCCGCGTGGACGGCGAGTACGTCATCAACCCCAATGAGGAGCAGCGCGGCAAGAGCGACATGCACGTCTATCTGGCTGGCACCAAGGACGCCATCATGATGGTGGAGGCCGGTGCCAACGAGGTCTCCGAGGAAGCCATGCTGGATGCCATCATGTTCGGCCATGAGTACATCAAGCAGCTGGTGGCCTTCCAGGAGCAGATTGTGGCTGAAATCGGCAAGCCCAAGGCCGAGGTGCCCCTGAACGTGACCGGCGATGACGTGAAGGCCGCCATGCGCGCCTTTGCCTATGACAAGTGCCAGTGGGTGTTCGAGACCTTCAACCGCCAGGAGCGTCAGCAGCGCGAGGCGCAGGTCAAGGAAGAAACCATGACCGCCCTGAAGGAGCAGTTCCCCGAGCGTGAAGCCGAAATCGCTGATGCGCTGTACTACCTGAACAAGGAAGTCATGCGCAAGAAGATTCTGGAGCAGGGCATTCGTCCCGATGGCCGCAAGGTCACGGAGATTCGCCCCATCTGGTGCGAGGTTGGCGTGCTGCCCCGCGTGCATGGCTCCGCCGTGTTCACCCGCGGCCAGACCCAGGCTCTGACCGTCACCACCCTGGGCTCCACCAGCGAGGGCCAGATTCTGGACGGCCTGAGCAATGAGGACTTCAAGCGGTATATCCACCACTACAACATGCCGCCCTATGCCACCGGCGAGGCTGGCCGTCTCAAGAGCCCGGGCCGCCGCGAGATTGGCCACGGTGCGCTGGCAGAGCGTGCGCTGCTGCCCGTGATTCCCTCCGAGGAGGAGTTCCCCTACGCGCTGCG
>JBJEUL010000324.1:0-1999 GCA_051883835.1 Aristaeellaceae bacterium | reverse complement strand
GGGCCCTCCGGCTCCGGCAAATCCACCCTGTGCCGCACGGTCAACCGGCTGGAGAATATCGACAGCGGCGAGATCCTCATTGACGGCGAGCGTATGCCCCAGGAGGGTCGGGCGCTGGCCGCCCTGCGTGCGCAGATCGGCATGGTCTTTCAGTCCTTCAACCTGTTCGCGCACATGACGGTGATGGACAACATGACCCTGGCCCCCGTCGATGTGCTGAAGAAGCCGAAGAAGGAGGCCCGGGAGGAGGCCATGCGCCTGCTTGATCGGGTTGGCGTGGCGGATCAGGCGGGCAAGCTGCCCGCGCAGCTTTCCGGCGGACAGCAGCAGCGGGCGGCCATCGCCCGGGCGCTGGCCATGCACCCCAAGGCCATTCTCTTTGACGAGCCTACCAGCGCTCTGGATCCGGAGATGATCGGCGAGGTGCTCAGCGTCATGACGGAGCTGGCGAAGGAGGGCATGACCATGCTGGTCGTCACCCACGAGATGAGCTTTGCCCGGCGGGTGGCTGACCGGGTGATCTTCATGGACGGCGGCGCCATCATCGAGGAGGGCACGCCGGAGGAATTCTTCGCCCAGCCAAAGACCGAGCGGGCACGGGCCTTCCTGAATACCATCCGGAACCACTGATACTATTCCTATTCTAAACAATGATGAGGATACGGTGCGAAGGAGTGCAGAGGGCGACCACAAAGCCCTCTGCCCGCCTCCGCAGAGGCGAAATCCTTTGGCTGCATACAAAAGAGATGATATAGAAACAGATTGGTATGAGGACATTTCCCGCACAACAAAACGGACGGCTCCGCTGACCATCACCCGGAGAGCCGTCCGTTTTGTTGTGGAAGAAGCTGTTGGCGCAAGCGGGATGGCAGGTGGTGCAGGCATACCTGTGTGATCGACTGCTCCGCGCGCATATGGGCCAGCTTTCCCCGGCAGCGCCGCAGCCCTGACGGGCATGGGAAAGCCCTACGCCAGTCACGCGTTTGCGGCGGTGAAGGCGCAGGGTCGGGGGGGGAAGGACGGGCTCAGGCTTGCTTCCAGGGGAGGGGGCAGCTGCGCTTCATGGCCACCGCGCAGGCGATGTCGCCCAGCACGTTGCAGCAGGTGGCGCCGGCATCCACCAGAATATTGACGCTCACATACATGCCCATGATGCCTGCCGGCAGGCCCGCGATGGCTGCCAGCGCGGCGAAGGAGGCGATGGCGCTGTTGGGCACGCCCGGCGCGCCGATGCTCAGCAGGGTGTTGCTCAGCAGCACCACCGCCAGCAGGCTGTAGGGCAGCTCCGTGCCCGTGGCGTTGGCGAAGAACACGATCATGAAGGACATGACGATGGACACCGCGTCCATGTTGATGGTGGCGCCCAGAGGCAGGGCCAGGGAGGAAATCTCATTGGGCACACCCAGCTCATCGGCGCACCGCTTGCTGATGGGAATGGTGGCGGAGCTGGAACAGGTGCCGAAGGCATTCAGTGCGGCGGGCAGGATGGTTTTGAAGAATTTTCCCAGAGGGCATTTGCCGATCACCCTGACAATGCCTCCGTAGATTACCAGAATGTACACGAGCATGGTCACATACAGCGCGATCAGCACCTGTCCCAGGGCAACCATGGTCTCCAGACCGTTGGCGTACATCACGGAAGCGATGGAGCAGAACACGCCCACCGGCGTGCAGTACATAACCCAGGAGACCACCTTTATGCAGATCTCATTCACAGCATGGCACAGCTTCACCACAGGTTCTGCTTTTGCGCCCAGCACCAGGCAGGCGATGCCCATGATGATGGCAAATACCAGAACCTGCAGCATCTCCCCGTTGGCGAAGGAGGCAACAGGGTTGGCGGGAATCAGGTTTTTCACGGTGTCCACCAGGCTGGTAAACTGGGCGGCCTCCACATTGGATTCCATCATCTGGATAGAAACGTTCCGGCCAACCCCCAGCAGCTGGGGCAGAAACAGACCCAAGGTGCTGGCAAACAGGGTGGTTCCGGCAAAATACA
>JBJEUL010000323.1:0-2001 GCA_051883835.1 Aristaeellaceae bacterium | reverse complement strand
CTCTCCTTCCGCCCAGGAGAACAGGTTCACATAGCGGCTCTCGCCCATGCCCAGCACCACCAGCTGCACATCCTGCTTCAGCAGATCGCCGATGATGTAGTCGACCAGATCAAGGCCCTTCTGGCTGCTCAGGCGTCCGACCATGCCGATGATGGGGGTATCGGGCTTCACATCCAGGCCGAGCTTCTCCTGCAGCGCGGCCTTGCAGGCAGCCTTGCCGGACATGTCGGATGCGCTGTAGGTCTTTTCGATGCGGGCGTCGGTAGCGGGATCATAGTCCACCATGTCGATACCGTTCAGCACACCGAACACCTGATGCCTGCGGGCACGGAGCAGACCGTCCAGGCGCTCGCCGTAGTAGGCGGTCTGAATCTCCTCGGAATAGCTGGGGCTGACGGTGGTGATCACGTCGCTGTACACCAGGCCGGCCTTGAGGAAGTTGGCGCAGCCGAAGCACTCCAGCTTGTCGCCGGTCCACAGGCTGTCGCCCAGGCCCAGCACGTCCTGCACCTCGCGGATGCCGAACACGCCCTGGTACTGCAGGTTGTGGATGGTGAAGACGGTCTTCATCCGGGCGAAGAAGGGCAGGTGCGCGTACTGAATCTTCAGCAGCGCGGGCACCATGCCGCTCTGCCAGTCATGGGCGTGGATGATGTCAGGCTGCCAGTCCAGCAGGGGCAGAGCATTGAGGATGCCGCGGCAGAAGAAGCCGAAGCGCTCGTACTCGTCGCCGCCCAGGCCGTAGATGTAGGGACGGCCGAAGTAATACTTGTTGTCCATGAAGTACCAGGTGACGCCGTCCTGCTTGAGCATCTCGATGCCGCAGTACTGCTTGCGCCAGCCCAGCTGCACCTCAAAGTCCAGCACATGGGTCATCTGGCTGGTGTACTTCTCCGGAATCGCGCCGTACAGGGGCAGAATGACGCGCACGTCGTTGCCCTGCTTGGCCAGCACCGGCGCAAGCGCGCCAACCACGTCCGCCAGGCCGCCCGTCTTGACAAAAGGCACGCATTCGCTGGCAGTAAACAGAATTTTCATCAATGATTTCCCTCCATGAAAAATTTTCGGTTATCGAAGATACGCCGCGCCGGCAGCCTGAAAATGCCAGCGCGACGTACTATTGTATCAGATAACCACGTTTTTGGCAATAACAATGGGATAAGCTGCCGGGCCGATCAGCTTCGCGTTGCGCTTGATCACCGCCTGCTTGTCCAGGATGCAGTTCTCAATGTACGCGCCGGAATGAATCTGACCATCCTGCATCACAATGCAGTTCTTCACATGAGCGCCGGGAGCCACGCGCACGCCGCGGGCCAGGATGGAATTCTCCACCGTGCCCTCGATGATGCAGCCGTCGGCCACCAGGGAGTTCACCACGTTGACGTTCTCGCCGTAGCGGGCGGGCATCTCGTCGCGAACCTTGGTGTACACGGGATAGGCGAACAGCTTGCTGCGGGTCTCGCTGTCCAGCACATCCATGTTGAAGCGGTAGAAGCTCTGCACGGAGTCCATCCGCCAGCAGGGACCGGTGTACTCGTAGCCGTTGATGCGGCCGTTGCCCTCCTGCACCATGTGCAGCAGCACGTCGCGGTTCATGTCATGCTGGCCGTGGGCCACGCCCTTGTCCACCAGGGAGCGCAGCAGCTCGCGCTTGAGCACCATCACGTCCATGAAGGAATTCTCCAGCGTGGGATGGGTGGGCTCCACCTCCAGGTCGGTGACCTTGCCTTCCTCATTCACCGCAATGTAGGTGCCGTACTCGTCCCGGAGCATGGTGGGATCCTTGGTGTACATCAGGGTGATGTCCGCGCCGGAATCCACATGATAACGGGTCAGCGCGTCGATGTCGGCATTGTAGATGATGTTGGAGTTGGACAGCACCACGTACTCCTGCTTGGAGCGGCTGAGGAAGTCCGTGTTGGAGCGCAGGGCGTCCAGCAGGCCCGTGTACACGCCCACGTTCTCGCGGGTCAGGAAGGGCGGCAGCACGCGCAGGCCGTT
>JBJEUL010000322.1:0-2003 GCA_051883835.1 Aristaeellaceae bacterium | reverse complement strand
CTTACCGAAACCGCACTGCCAGCCAGCGGGCTTTCTCGGAGCGCTGCCAGCGGTCGTCCATGATGGTGACGGCCTTGGTCATCAGGTTCATCCATTCCACTGCGGTGCGTTTGCCCTGGACCCGGGTGACGAGATAGGGGCACTGGTCCAGCTTCCGTCTGCCGAAGGCCCGGGCGAAGGGCTTGCTCACCCCCAGCGCGATGGCGTAGGGGGCCATGCGGAAGAAGTATTCGGAGTCGGTCTGCAGCAGCCGCTTGGCGTCGGCGGGCTGAAGATGCCGCAGGTAGCGCTTCAGGCCCTGGATCTCGCCGCAGTCGCTGCGGTTCAGCTCGGTGCGGATGCCGCCGTAGGCCACCAGGAAGCTGGACAGCAGCTGCACCAGCACGGCCGCAAGAGGCACCCAGGGCTGGCTGCCGAGAGCGCCCAGGATCACCCAGAACAGGCAGATGCCCAGATCGATCCACAGGAGCTGCTTGTGGCGGCTGCGCAGGGTGAACGCGAACTCCTGCAGCAGCCATGCGGAAACCACGCTGAGCAGGCCGAAGATCACGGCGAACAGCCACTGCAGCAGGCTGATGGAGGTGATGTTCATGGCCACGCAGACACCGCAGAAGGCCTGCCCTGCGCACAGCAGCCAGCGGAAAATCTTCCTGCTGCCGGAGCCGGGACGGCATATGGCCTTCTCCCCGGGCACCATGGCGGCGGTTTTGGCGCAGAGCTTGGCATAGGCAGAGCCGGAGCAGTCCACGCTGCGGCGGTTCTGGAACAGGGACTGGTAGACCCGGATTTCAAAGAGGCTGCGCTCGTTGCCCATGTCCATGCGCTTATAGAGCTTCACCCGGTTTCCGTCCAGCTGGATCTGCAGGTAGCCCATCTGGGCCCAGGAGAGCACCATCATGGTCAGATCGCCCCCGGACATGGTGACCCGGCAGTTCAGCTCGCCGGCGGTGATGCCCTCCGGGGGGACCGTGGCCCGCTGGAACAGCAGGGGGAAATTGCGCAGGAACAGCAGCCAGTACAGCAGCGCCAGCCCCGCGCAGACGGACATGGGGATGATCTCGGGGTTGCCCTCCCGCTGGAACAGGCTGACGGTGGGGAACATATCCGTGGGCACCAGCAGCGTCATATCCACCCGCTCGTGGTCGTTGAGGCCGCTGCGGCTGGCGCCGGTGAGCAGGTTGCCATTGGTCACCAGCTCCAGATTGGACTCGAAGCCCGTCTGCTGGTAGGTGCTGGTGAAGGAGGGCTTGCTGGTGATGGTGCCGGGCAGGGTGATGATGAAGCTCAGGCTGTCCACGGGGTAGGAAAAGCCGCAGAGCATGGGCAGCGACAACTGGAGCCTGCGCTCGGTGCCCACCTTCACAACGCCCACGGCGTTGGGCACCTTATAGTCAAACCGCAGGGGGAAGTCGCCGGTCATGCTGCCGATGGCCCGGCTGATGTCGGCCAGGATGGTATCGCCGGACTTGGAGGTGAAGACGCTGCTGCCGTTCAGGGTGATGCCCGTGGCGTTGCCGGGCAGGGGGAACTGCAGATTGCTCAGCTTGTCCTCCAGATGCAGGTTCACCGTCATGCTGACCAGACAGTCGCCGTCGGAATTCACCGTGCAGTACAGCTCCACGGAGGAAGCGTAGTTGCCGGAAGAGGACGCGGCGCAGGCTCGGGGGGCGGCGAAACAGACAATCATCAGCAAAAAAGCGCAGAGAATCACGCTGCACCGTTTCAATTCAATCCCTCCTGTCTGTTTTTGTCCATTAACCATACTATCTTACCATATCAGACAGGGAATTGCAAGAAAAATCGGGATATGGCCGGACAATGCCGGAGACAGGAAAAATTCGGATTTTTCCCGAAAAACGCAAGGGAATTTTAATAAAAAAGATGGAGACAATCCGGTGCAAATGTGTTATACTATAGCATGTATATCTGTTTTGCTCAGCATTTGGACAAATTGTAATTTGGCGGGGCGGATCAACGGTAAACCGAACTGCGCGGTACGCGTC
>JBJEUL010000321.1:0-2003 GCA_051883835.1 Aristaeellaceae bacterium | reverse complement strand
TCCTATCAGGATCAGCTGCTGATCCACGCCCAGCGACCGGATGCCACAGCCTGCGCGGAGTACGATCTGTGGAACAACACCATGCACCGCTATGTCCGGCGCGGTACCAAGGGCATTGGCTTGCTGGTACCCGGCCAGCAGGGCATGGCGGTGCGGTATGTGTTTGACGTATCAGATACCGGCGAAAGACGCAACGCCCGGCAGGTGGAGCCATGGTCGCTGTCGGAAGCTGCTCTGCCTGCGGTTCAGCGGATGCTGGAGGATGCCTACTTCGCGGATGCGTCGCTGAGTCTTGCGGATCAGTTCGTCCATCTGGCTGCCCGGCAGGCACTGTCCTACTGGCAGGATCACAACCGGGACATTATCGACAGTGTGGACAACTCCGCGCTTTCGGGGTATGATCGGTTTGCCATCGGGGCCTCCTTCCGGAAAACAGCGGCAGCCAGCATCCTGTACACGCTGCAAACCCGCTGCGGACTGGAGCCGGAGCTTGACCGGAGTTTCTTCTCCGATCTTCCCGATTGGAACACCCCCGCAACCGTGGCGGAGCTTGGCAAGGCCGTCAGTACGATTTCCGGCCAGGTGCTTCGCCAGATCGAAGCCGTTGTACGACAAGCTGAAAGGAGCGTTGACCATGAGCGAGTTGACCTACAGGCAGCACGGGGACTACCTGCTGCCGGATCTGGGCCTGACCGAGGCGGAGCAAAAGCCGCTGGGCAAGTACGGGATGATGCGGATGCAGTATCTGGAGGAGAGCCGGCCGGGCCTGTACACGAGGCTCCTGCTGAGCGGGAGGCTGATGGCGCACCTGCAGGAGACCGAGCAGGCGGTGCAGAGCAGGCTCACGAGCCTGATGAGCCAGCTGCCGAAGCAGGCAGGGGTGACGGAGGAGCTGAAGGCGCGGGATCAGATGGCCTGGGTGCAGCAGATGAACGCTCTGAAGGCGCAGGCGGAGGAGCTGATCCTGTCGGAGCTGATCTACGACTGACGGGCCATGCGCCGCTGTCGGAGCAGATGAGCTTTCTCATCCCCGGCGAAGCGGCGCAGATTCAGGTCATTGATACCCTGGAAGCGGAGGGCACACAGACGCCCTTCGCTTTTTCTGTGCCCCAGGAGGTGTTGGACGAGTTCCTCCGTGTGGGGAGCAACAGCGCCGACCACAGGATGATCCTGGCGGCGGCGTTCTCCCGGGGCCTGCCCCCGGAGCAGCTTGCGCTTCGCGTGCGCGGCCTCTACCACGGCGGCAACGGCCTCGTGCTGGACGGCAGACCGTACAGCGCGTGGTATGATGACGCTGGCATCTGTATCGCGGCAGGCAAACGCACCCGGAATGTGCGCACAGCCCAGCAGATTTCCTGGGAGGATGCCGCCCGGCGTATCGGAGAGCTGCTGGAAAGCGGGCAGTTCCTGAGCATGATGGAACTGGCCACGACACCTGCCCATGAGCGCAGCATGCTGGCGCAGCGGCTGTGGTATCTGTACGGGGATGTGACTGTTGAAGGACAAACGTTCATGCCGTCCATGCAGACCATTCGCGGCGGGGGCTTCCCGGAGGAAACGGCGCGGTTGGCAGATCAGTTGGCTGACCCGGAATTTCTGTCGGCAATGACCGCCGAAGTGGAAGCGTTCGCTGATGCATACAGCCAAAACCGTGATCTCATGCGCTTCCATTTCAACAGGCCGGATGCCGTGGCGCATGCACTCCGTGAGCTTGCGCTGCCCCGCCGGGCCTACGACTCCCTGCTGACCGAGGTGACACAACCGTCCGGATTCATCACCGAGGATGAGATCGACGCTGCCCTTTCCAGCGGGAGCAGTATGGCGGGCGGCAAGGGCAGAATCTACCGTTACTTTACCGCATTCCCCGCGCACACCGCCAGGGAAAAGGCCGACTTTCTGAAAAGCGAGTACGGCATCGGCGGTCATTCCCATGCGGTGTCCGGCTCCGATCACAGTTCCGAGAACCATGACGCCAAGGGCATCAGGCTGGAGAAGGGCAACTG
>JBJEUL010000320.1:0-8687 GCA_051883835.1 Aristaeellaceae bacterium | reverse complement strand
CCCCCGGCACACCCTTGTGGCTCACATGCCCGGAGAGCCGGGAGCCGTTGGCGTAATGATTTTTCAGCTCCTCCACAGGAAAGAAGCCCCGCTCTGCCAGCGCGGCATACACCGCCGCGCCCGCGTGACCCTTGGAGAGAATCAGCCGGTCGCGTTCAGGCATGGCGGGGTCAGCGGGGTCAACGTTCATCACGCCGGCATAGAGCACGGCCATGATTTCTGCAACAGAGAAAATCGCGCCAATGTGGCTGCCGCGGCTCAGGTGGGTCATTTCCAGCCCGTGGCGGCGAATCAGCCAGGCCAGCACCCGCGCATCGCCCGTATCCATCGGTTTGCCCGCGAAGGCCGCGTGGGTCTTTTCCTCATAGGAACCGTACGGACTCATTGCTTGCTCCCCTTCTCCGCAGCCATCTTCCGTGCCTTGCCGAAAACGCCCCCGATGGTCTCGAAAAACAGCCCCATATCCAGCAGGAAGGACTGGTTCTTCGCATACTCCACCCGCAGGCGATTCTTTTCCGGCAGAATGTATTTCTCGAAATTCTCCACAGGATTTTCCGTACCAACGATTTCATCCTGCGCAATGTAAACGATGCTGGAGCGGTCCGTGATGCCCGGACGCACCCAGAGGATACACTCCTGCTCCTTGGTATACTGCGTGGTGTAGAGCAGCAGCTCCGGCCGGGGGCCTACAAAGGACATCTCCCCCTTGAGGATGTTGAACAGCTGCGGCACCTCGTCCAGCTTCAACCGGCGCATGATTCTGCCCGCCCGGGTGACACGGCTGTCGTTGAGGGCCGTGCAGCCGCCGGACTTGTCCGCGCCCACCACCATGGAACGGAATTTCAGGATATAGAAGGGCTTGTTGTGGTAGCCGCCCCGAATGGCGCGGTAAAGCACCGGGCCGGGGGAATCCAGCTTGATCCACACCGCCAGGGGCAGCATGAGGATGATGCCCGGAATCAGCAGCACCAGGGCCAGCAGGAAATCCAGCACCCGCTTGACCACCTTGCTGTAAAAGGGATGCGACAAGGGGCCATCCCATCGGGGAAGGTTATCATAGGCGTTGGTCATGGGAAGCCTCCTTCATCCATCTAAGAGGGTCTCGCAAGAGCTTTCACTGCTGCCCGCTGAGCTGGGCCAGGAGCTCATTGAGATGCTCCAGCTCGGCCTGGGAGTAGTATTGCAGGACAATTTTGCCCTTCTTCGCGTTGCCGGTGAGTGTGGCGCGAACGCCCAGCGTCTCCCGCACGAGGCTCTCCAGCTCGCTCAGCTCGGCAGGCAGGGCGCGGGGCTTGGGCTGGGGCTTCATCGGCTGCTCGGCCTGCTGCTTCATCGCCGCCACAAGCTGCTCCAGCTGGCGCACGCTCCAGCCGTTTTGGATGGCCTTCTGGGCCAGCTCCACCTTCACGCTGTCGCTCTCCAGCGTCACCAGCACCCTGGCATGCCCTGCGGACAGCTGGCCGGAGCGCACCTGCTCCACCACCGTTTCCGGCAGGGTCAGCAGCCTCAGCAGGTTCGCCACGGCAGGACGGCTCTTGCTCAATCGGGCGGCCACCGTTTCCTGCGTATAGCCGCACTGCTGCATCAGCGCACGGATGCCCATGGCCGTGTCGATGGGGTTGAGATCCTCGCGCTGAAGATTCTCAATCAGGGCAATCTCCATCTGTTGGATGACATCCATGTCCCGCACGATGCAGGGCACCGTTTCCAGCCCGGCCTGCCGCGCTGCCCGCCAGCGGCGTTCACCGGCCACAATCTGATAGCGGCCGCCGGACTGCGGCGTAACCAGCAGGGGCTGCAGCACGCCCATATCCCGGATGGACTGGGCCAGCTGGGCAAGGCTCTCCTCCGGGAAAACCCGCCGGGGCTGATCCGGGTTGGGGTCGATATCGCCAATGGCGATTTCCTGACCTGCGCCGCTGCTTTCCTCCATTTCAGGCAGGAGAGCGTCCAGACCTCGGCCCAGACCACGACTTTTCTTCGCCATAATCATGCTCCTTCATCGTTTCATCCCCTCCGCCGACACCTCTCAGCCCGGGGCAAAAGCAGCTGCCATTACTTTTTGTTGCGCTCCAGCACTTCCTGCGCCAGCGCGCGATACGCCACCGCACCGGCGGAGCGGCTGTCATAGATATGGATGGGCTCGCCATGGGAGGGAGCCTCGCCCAGACGCACCGAGCGCGGAATGGTGGTGGCAAACACCTGCTTGCGGAAGTGCTTCTTCACCTGATCCACCACCTGCAAGCCCAGATTCGTGCGGCCATCCAGCATGGTCAGCAGCACACCCTCCACATCAATATGGGGGTTGATGGTGCGCTTGACCCGGTTGATGGTGTTCATCAGACTGGTCACGCCCTCCAGCGCGTAATACTCGCACTGGATGGGAATCAGCACGGTGTCCGCCGCCGCCAGCGCGTTGAGGGTGAGCAGGGACAGGGAGGGCGGGCAGTCGATGAACACGAAATCGAAATCCTTCTGCACCGTAGCCAGCGCGGTCTTGAGACGGAATTCCCGCTTCTCCAGGCCCACCAGCTCCAGCTCCGCACCGGCCAGACGAATGTCCGAGCCCACAATGGACAGGTTCTTGAAGGGGGTCTGCTGGATACATTCGCGCATGGCCGTGCGGCCCAGCAGGGCCTCATAAACGCTGTTGTCCTTCATTTCCATACCCAGGCCTGAGGTCGTATTGCCCTGCGGGTCAAGGTCGACCACCAGCACCTTCTGCCCCATATCGGCCAGGATGGCGGTCAGATTCACGGAGGTCGTGGTCTTGCCCACGCCGCCTTTTTGGTTGGTTATTGCAATGATCTTTGCCATGATCGTTCGTTCTCCCGTCTGTTGCCTTGACATAAGCATACAGTTTATTATATCGCCTGCCGCCCCAATTGTAAAGGCCTGCGCGTGGAATTCGCACAACCTCAGGGCATGCGCCTGTGGGAAAAATGGGGGGCAAAGGACGGGTTCATCCCCGATGAATGATGCTGGAGAGGTTCTGCACAATCGCCTGGGCAATCCACGGCTTGTTCATGGTATACAGATGAATATTGGTGATACCGTTGGCCACCAGGTCAATGATTTGCTCCGTGGCATAGGCAATGCCTGCCTGCGTCATGGCGGCGGGGTCATCCGCGAAGCGGTCCGCAATGGCCGCAAAGCGCGGCGGCATGATGGAGCCGGACAGCTTCACCACCCTGTCCACCTGCCGGGTGTCGCAAATGGGCATGATGCCCGCGCACACCGGCACATCAATCCCCACCCGCAGCGCACGGTACAGGAAATTGTACAGGATGCTGTTGTCAAAGAACATTTGCGTGGTCAGAAAATCCACCCCCGCGTCCACCTTGCGCTTGAGGTTCTCCATGTCCCTGCGCCGGGAACCGCACTCCGGGTGTCCCTCGGGATAGCAGGCCGCACCCACGCAGAAATCTCCCTGCGTGTGGATGTAGCTGACCAGCTCCGCAGCATAGGTGAAATCCTTCTCCACCTGCCCCTCTCTGGGCAGGTCGCCCCGCAGGGCCAGCACGTTGTGCATGCCCGCAGCCTTCATGTCGGCCAGCACACGGGTCACATGCGCCCGGGTGGACTGCACACAGGTCAAATGACACAGGGGCGTGACCCCCGCCTCCGCCACTGCCTGGGCAATGGCCAGCGTATGCCCCGGCGTGCTGCCTGCCGCGCCGTAGGTCACGGACATGAAGGACGGGCGCAGCGCGGCAATCTCGGTGGCGACCTGCGCCGCCTGCGCGATGCCATCAAACCTCTTGGGCGGGAACACCTCGCAGGACAGGTGTACCCGGTTGTCATGCAGAATATCGGCAATGCGTTCCATGGTCATTCATCCTTTCCAGTCTTTTCCTTTGCGCGCAGGTGTCGCCGCGTCCGGGGGGCGGATTCCTCATCCCGATCCGTCAGGGCGAGGGTCAGCAGCTCCCGCCGGGCAGGCAGCTCCACCAGCTGGAACTGCCCCGGGTGCCGCTGCGCCAGCTCCTGCCACACCTGATGCTCCTCGGGCAGCTCGCCCTTGCTCTTCCACGCGCTCTGACACAGGGCGGTGATTTCCCGGCAAAGGGGCAGCACCTGCTCCTGCGGCAGCACCAGCATGGAGGTATCCAGCTGGCCGTTGACCACCGCCAGGGTCACCTTGTCGCTGCACAGGGCTGACCAGTCCAGCGCGGCCCGCTCATACACCGGGTAGCGCAGATAGCCGAAATCCAGCCAGATATAGTGGCTGTGCCCCAGCATCTTCTCCCGGCTGCGGGCCAGCAGGAAGGGCTTGCACAGGCGGACATAGTTCAGCATGGCCTCCGGCGGCAGGTTTTCCCCCACCTGCAGGCCGTAGCGCGGCTTGTATTCCAAAACATTGGGGTGCGAGGCCACCAGCTGACGGCAGATGGCTCCGTCGGCATAGCACAGCAGGGACAGATTTTTCAGCCGGGACAGGCGGCTGAACCAGCCCATCTGCTCCTCCCGCAGGCTCTCGGTGGGATGTGGCAGGGACAGGAAGGCGGTCACGCACAGTGGGGTCAGCTTCGAGCGGCGCAGCCGTGCATCCCGCACGGCCTCCCGCACGCGCACACGGACGGGAATGCGCACCGGGAAGTGCATGTCCGTGGTGAATACGCCCTGCCGTGCCATGGCCGAGAGCTGCTGCGTCTCCAGGCGCATGCCGAACTGCTTCTCGAACCGGCTCCGTCCGCCGGTGATTTCCTCCGCCACCGGGTCAACCTTCTCCGGCGGCAGCGCAACGTCCCACGACGCCCGAATCACCGGGCGATGGAGCGTGTACAGCTCCCAGTTTCCCCGGAATGCCCGCATGAACAGCGGCGAATCGCTCTCCCGGGCCATATCCCGGAAGAACCCTGCCGGGCCGAAGCAGAAATCCCGGTGCAGAAACGCGCTTTTTTGCGGTGCCCGGGCATAGCGCAGGGCCACGCCCCGGTGGAAGCACAGCCGGCCCTGTTCGTCGAAACCCTCTGCCGCCACGGGATAAACCGCATCCACCGGATCCATGCGCCGGGGCAGATAGCCTGTCAGCACCGCCCTGTTCTCTCCTGCCTTGCCGCACTGGCGCAGGATGCGCAGCAGCTCCTCGTCCCAGCCCCGGTCAAAGTACATGGCCGGGTTTGCCATGAGGATATAGCCCTCGCCCTGCCACAGCCGCTCCACCTCCTGCCAGACATCGCCGCCGGGGCAAAGATACTGCACCATGCCCAGCATGTTCATGGCGATGAGGTCTTCCTCCTCCGGCGTTTCCATCAGGGACAGACCGTAGGTCAGCCGCGCAGGATGAGCGGCATTTTCCGATGCACTGCACAGGCATTCGCAGGCATCGGCATAGCAGGGGGCTGTCATCAGCAGCAGAATGCGTTCCATGCCCTTGTTTCCTCTCTTGTTGTCAGATTCTTCGCATTGATGCAACGAATGGTCACGGTCAAAGCCGTCATCCCCGCAGGAAATGCCGTCCTGCCAGCGACAGGGCATAGCAGGCCGCCGCATACAGGACAATGGCTGCACCCGCGCTGGTATCCCATGCGTAGGCGGACAAAAGCCCCGCCATGCCGCTTCCCAGCGCAATCAGCACGCTGAATACGGCATGCTGTCGGCTGTTGCGGGCCAGGTTGCGCCCGGCGGCGGCGGGCAGAATCAGCAGGGCATTGATGAGCATCACGCCCACCCAGCGGATGGCCAGCATCACGGCCACGGCCACCAGCACCACAAAGGCACACTCCACCAGGTGCGTGGGAATGCCCCGGCTGCGGGCTAGGGAAGCATTCACCCCGGAGAGCAGCAGGCTGTTGTACATGACCACCCACAGGGCAATGCCGCCGATGAGTGCGCACAGCAGCCAGATGAGGTCTGCCGGTGTCACCGCCAGCACATCACCGATGAGCAGCGAGGAATACTTCGCGAACCCGCCGCCCCGGCTGAGAATCAGCAGGCCCGCCGCAATGGACGTGGAGGAAAACACGGAGATGACCGTATCGGTGGAGGTTGCGCCGGTCTGCTTGATGCGGCAGATGAGGATGGCCCACACCACGCCAAAGACCAGCATGCTCAGCAGGTCATTGCTGACCCCCAGCACAATGCCCAGGCCGATGCCCGTCAGCGCGCTGTGCCCCAGCGCATCGGAAAAGAAGGCCAGCTGCTGATTGACTGCCATGGTGCCCAGCAGGCCCAGCAGCGGCGTGAGCAGCAGAATCGCCAGAAAGGCGTTCTTCATGAAGATGAACTGCAAGGCTTCGATGGGCAGGATGGTATCCATCACGGCGTAAATGGCGTTCATCACAGGGTATCCTCCTTTCCGGTGCCGAACACAGCGGCGAACTCCTCCGTGGCAAAGACTGCGCCGGGCGTACCCTGACACAGCACGCTCTTGTCCAGCAGCACCACATGGTCGGCGTATGCCCGCACCAGCTGCAAATCATGGCTCACCAGCAAAATGGCCATGTGACGGGTTTCCTTCAGGCGCATCACCGTATCCAGGAACATTTGCAGGCCGTTCTGGTCCACGCCGGAGACAGGCTCGTCCAGCACCAGCAAATCGGGCGCAGGAGAGAGGGCGAGGGCCAGCAGCACCCGCTGCAGTTCGCCCCCGGAGCAGCGGCCAAGCTGCCGCTGGGCCAGTCCCCCGGCCTCCACCATGCGCAATGCTTCCTGTACCTTCCTGCGGGTGGCGCGGCTGACCCCCGTCCACACGGGCCGCCGGGTGAAGGCTGCCGCCAGGAAGTCCTCCACCGTCAGGGGCATTTCCCGGTCAAAATGCAGGTGCTGGGGAACATAGCCGATGCGCACATGGGGAATATTCCGCCCGTGGTCATCCACATGACGGATGGCACCTGTATGGGGCAGTTCGCCCAACAGGGCGCGAATCAGGGTGGTCTTGCCCGCGCCGTTCTGCCCGATGAGCGCGGTGAGCTGTCCGCAGTGGACGTGCATGGATACATCCTGCAAAAGCGTCTGTCCGCCCCGCTGCACGGACACATGCTCCAGGCCGATATGACAAAGGGAACAGCGATGCTCCGACATGGTTTCCTCCTTCCATCACAGGGACACCGCCGTGTCGATTCACGGCGAAAATGGATGATAGCCCGACCATTATAGCACAATTCCCCCTGCAAGGGAAACGGTTTTTCATCCGCTTTGGCAGGACTTGTCCGCTCCCGCGGCGTATATCTTCCAGCAGGAAAGCATCCTTCCCATATCTTGCAAGGAGGAATCACCATGATTGCACTGGCCTGTGACCATACCGGCATTGAAATGAAGCATGAAATCATGAAGCTGCTGGACAGCATGAACCTGACCTACAAGGACTTTGGCGTGAATGAGGCCGTGTCCTGCGACTACCCCATCTACGGCTACCGGGCCGCGAAAGCTGTTGCCAGCGGCGAGTGTGACCGGGGCATCCTGATTTGCGGCACGGGCATCGGCATCGGCATCGCGGCCAGCAAGGTCAAGGGCGTGCGGGTGTGCACCTGCTCGGATGTGTACAGCGCGGAGCTGAGCAAGCGGCACAACAACAGCAACATCCTCACCATGGGTGCGCGGGTAGTGGGCATTGATTTGGCGAAAATGATTGCCACTCACTGGCTGACGGCGGAGTTCGAGGGCGGACGGCATCAGCGGCGCATCGACATGATTGCCGCCATTGAGAACGGCGAGGAGCTGTAAGCATGTTCATTGCCGATACACACGCGGATACGCTCTACGTCATGGGCGTTGCGAAGCAGCCCCACCCGGTCATCACCCCTGAGCGGCTGCGCCGCGGCGGCGTAACGCTGCAAACGCTGGCCCTGTGGACTGGCCCCCGGGGGCGCAAGGATGATGTGGATGCCATTGCACAGGCAGAGCTTGCGCAGCTTCCCGTCCTGACTGCCGCCGGTTTGCGGCAGGTGGATGACCCTTGGCAGGCGCAGGAGGGCGAATGCTGCTTCATGCTCTCGGTGGAGGGCTGCGAGATTTTTGAAGAAGGGCTGCACACGGTGGACATGTGGCGGCAGCGCGGTGTGCGCATGGCTGCCCTGACATGGAACCATGACAACCTGCTGGGGCATCCCGCCAAGTCCGGCAGCAGCGAGGGCCTGACGCCCTACGGCATTGCGGCGATGCGGAGAATGCAGGAGGTTGGCATTGCGGTGGATGTGTCCCACCTGAACGAAGCGGGCTTCTGGGACATCTTTGCCAAGGGAAGCCGCCCGCCCATGGCGAGCCACTCCTGCGTGCGGAGCCTGCGCGACCACTTCCGCAACCTGACCGATGACCAGCTGGACGCCATGATTCAGTACGGTGGCTATGTGGGTGTGAACTTCTACCCGATGTTCCTGTGCGATGACGGTCAGGCCACGGCGCGCACGGTGGCGGAGCACATTGACGCCATTTGCCAGATGGGCGGTGCGGAGATTGTGGGCCTTGGCAGCGATTTTGACGGCATTGAATGCTGGCCCCGGGGGTTGACGCATCCCGGTGATTTGCCGAATCTGTTCAACGAGCTGCGCCGCATGGGGTACAGTGAGGATGCGATTGCGGGGATTGCGGGCGGGAATCTGCGCGCGTATTTTCAGCGCATCCAGTGACGGGCATGGACATGCTGCGCTGGGCTGCCGCCCAGACCTGCGCAGGGGTTTCACCCCTGCATCCCACAAGGGGCATCGCCCCTTGACCCCTTTCCGCTGGCGCGATCCCTTGGGGGG
>JBJEUL010000319.1:0-2007 GCA_051883835.1 Aristaeellaceae bacterium | reverse complement strand
GTCCTGCAGCGTCCAGTCCAGGTAGTTCAGCTGAATCTGGCAGAATTCCATCACGGCCCCGTACTGATCCAGGAAGGAGCTCAGGCAGTCCACCCCGCCGTGGCTGGAGAAGCCCAGGTGCCGGATCCGCCCCTGACGCTTCTGCTCCACAAAGTAATCCACAATGCCCCAGCGGGGATCGGCGTAGGTACGGACGGAGTTTTCATACACATTGTGCAGCAGATAGTAGTCGAAATAATCCACGCCGCACTTCTGCAGCTGCTCCTCAAAGATGTCGGCGGGGTCGTAGCGGGAAGCAATCTGATGCCCGGGGTACTTGGTGGCCAGGTTCCATGTTTCCCGGGGATAGTCCCGCAGCACCCGGCCGATGATCCGCTCCGATTCGCCCCCGTGGTAGGGATAGGCCGTGTCGAAGTAGTTCACCCCGTGCGCCATGGCATACGCCGTCATGGCCCGCACCTGATTTTCGTCCACCGTGCCGTCCGCCAGAAGCGGCAGCCGCATGGTGCCGAAGCCCAACAGCCCCAGCCGCTCGCCCTGAAAAATTCTTTCAATCATGCTTCTTCCTCCGTGTCTCAGCCGCTTGCATCCGGCCCCTGCCGGATGTACAATCAGTATAGCACCCGGTAGCAGCTACCGGTCAAGGGCTTCAGGAAAGAAACGGGGGATTTTTTTGTACACCATGAAGGAGGCCTGCCGTCAGGTGGGCATGGGCTATGAGGCGCTGAAATTCTACTGCAACGAGGGGCTTGTCCCCGGGGTAAAGCGGGACGGCCACAACCGCCGCGTCTTTGACGACAGCGACATCGCCTGGATCCGCGGGCTGATCTGCCTGAAGAAGTGCGGCATGAGCATCGACCAGATGAAGGAATACCTGTCCCTGTGCCTGCTGGGGGAAGGAAGCATCCCCCAGCGGCAGGCCATGCTGGAGAGGCAGCGGGAGACGCTCCTGGCCCGGCAGGCGGAGCTGCAGGCCAGCCTGGACTTCATCGACCGCAAGCAGCAGTTCTACCGGGACGTGCTGGACAAGCGCATCCCCTACCGCAGCAACCTGACCCCATCCGCCGGCGCGGACAAGAGCCCGGTCTGCCTGTAACGCAGCAAAGGAGGCTGTCCCGCGCCAGCCTCCTTGTTCATATCCCCAGACATGCAAAAGGGACAGCCCGCGCGCAGCGGACTGTCCCGGAAAACCGAGGGGTCAGGGAACTCAGGCCTGGGCCTTGGCCTGCTTCTTCAGCAGCTCCTTCAGGCCGTCGACCACCAGGATGATGGCCAGGATGATCACAGGCACGATGATGATGCACTGCAGGCCCTCCTTGCCGAAGGCGCCGGTACCGGCCATCAGCAGGGACACGTTGGTGCAGAAGGACATGACCAGGGAGGTCATGGTGGCAGCCAGCATGAAGAACATGGGGATCAGGAACATCTTGTTGTTCTTGCCCATGTGCTTGAACCACACGGAGCAGGCCAGGAAGGCGGGCACGGCAACCAGCTGGTTGGCAGCGCCGAACAGGGGCCAGATCTTCTGATAGCCGGCGCTGGCCAGAGCGGCGGACAGCACGACGGTGATCAGGGTGGCAACATACTTGTTGGCGAAGATCTTCTTCACGGACTCGGAGGCGTCCTCGAACAGCTCCTGGAAGATCATGCGGCCCAGACGGGTGGCGGAGTCCAGGGAGGTCAGGCAGAAGGCGGAGTAGGCCAGGGCGATGACGGTGGCGCAGGTGTTCTCGGGCAGGCCGACGGTCGCCGCGAAGGACGCGATGCCGCGGGAGAAGATGGCCGCGGGGGTCGCGCCGGAGGTCTGCATCTGCTGGCCCACAGCGGAGCCCACAGCCACCAGGGTGATGACCGCCAGCACGCACTCGATGAGCATGCCGCCGTAGCCGATCAGCTTGGCGTCCTTCTCATTGGTCAGCTGCTTGGAGGTGGTGCCGGAGGCGATCAGGCTATGGAAGCCGGAGATGGCGCCGCAGGCGATGGTGATGAACAGCACGGGGAAGATGG
>JBJEUL010000318.1:0-8732 GCA_051883835.1 Aristaeellaceae bacterium | reverse complement strand
ACCTCACCCTCCCTGGGATTCCTGCTCACCTGAAAGGGATCCGCTCCGCTGTCCCGCATGTTTTGCATCAATGGCTCCTCCTTCATGCAAAAAGGCGTTCATTCCGACAGAATTGCATACAAAACACCATCGGAATGAACGTCTTTGTTCACTACCCCTGCATTATAGGCCCTTGCGATTGTTCCGTCAAGGTCTTGGGCTGTACTTTCATTGTTCTGTGGCGCAGCATGTCTATCAACCCTTGCAATGGAATAGACTGCGCCATGGAGGTGACAAGCTCATGAGTGATTTGGAGCTGTTTGCCCGGCTGATTCAGTGCGAGGCCGGAGGCGAGGGTGACAACGGCATGCGGGCCGTGGCCAGCGTGGTCATGAACCGTGTCCGCATCCGCACAGGCGAGTACGGGCGGTACAATACCCTGTCCGATGTCATCTATCAGCCCGGGCAGTTCAACTGCGCCCGCACCGTGCTGGGCGGTCAGCAGAACCTGCAAAACATCTACAACATGAACCCTACGCAGGTGCATTATGACATCGCGGAATGGGCCATTGCCGGGGGACGGCTGGCCAATCTGTGGCAGTCGCTGTGGTTCTACAATCCCTACTCCCCCACCTGCAGCAACTTCTTTCCCTCCTCTGTGGGATATTTCCAAATCCGCATCAACAATCACTGCTTCTACAACCCCACCGATGCCTACGCGCAGACATGATTTCCCGCAGCCATCTGGCGCAGGCGGGCAAGATGTGCTACAATGTTCCCCGTCACAGAAAGGGGAATCATCATGGCCTGTGCCTATACCTTCAACCGTGTAACGCTGTTTTACAGCGAAAAGATGCTGCTGGACGGCGTGAACCTGACCATCTCGGACGGCGAGCGCATCGGCGTGGTGGGCCGCAACGGCGCGGGCAAGTCCTCGCTGCTGCGCCTGCTGGCCGGGCTGGAAAAGCCCGACAAGGGGGATATCGCCCTTCGCCGGAACATGAGCGTGGCCTATCTGCCGCAAACGCCGCACCTGCGCCCAGAGGACACCATGACCCAGGCAGCCCTCAGCTACCTGCCTGCCCGTCCCGGCGAGGACGTGAACGCTGCTGCCTACGAGGCACAGACCATCCTGACGCAGCTGGGCTTCACCGACCTGACCCAGAAGGTGGGTGAGCTGTCCGGCGGGCAGCAGATGCGGGTGGCTCTGGCGGGTGTGCTGTGTCGGGACAGCGATGTGCTGTTGCTGGATGAGCCCACCAATCATATTGACCTGGACATGGCCCAGTGGCTGGAGGACCGGCTGCTCCAGCGCAAGGGTACGCTGATTGTTGTCACCCATGACCGCTACCTGCTGGAGCGGGTATTCAGCCGCATCTTCCATGTGGGCGGCGGCAAGGTGGACACCTATCAAACCGATTACGCCGGCTATCTGGAGGAACGCGCCCAGCGGGAGGAAATGGAAGCAGCCACCCTGCGCAAGAACAAGTCTCTCTACCGCAAGGAGCTGGCCTGGATTCGCCGGGGTGCGCAGGCCAGAAGCACCAAGGCCAAGGGCCGCATCCAGCGTTTTGACGTGCTGACCGAGGCCATTCGGGAAGCCCCGGAGGAAGAACGCCTGTCCATGAAAAGTGTTGCCAGCCGTCTGGGCCGGAAGATTCTCGCATGGGAGCATCTGGACGTGGCCATTGGCGGTAACACGCTCATCCGGGATTTTTCCTACACATTGCTGCGGGATGACCGGATGGGCATCATTGGCGGCAACGGTGCCGGCAAGACAACGCTGCTGCGCACCCTTTGCGGCGAGCTGCCCGCTGCCGCCGGTACCATCGAGCAGGGCGACACCGTGCGCATCGGCTACTTCGCCCAGCACTGCCCGCCCATGGACCCTGACATGCGCATCATTGACGCAGTAAAGGATGTGGCCGTGAAGGTCTACACCCCCGATGGGGAGCTGTCCGCATCCCAGATGGCGGAGACCTTCCTGTTTCCCTCCGGCATGCAGTATCAGAAGGTGTCCAGCCTGTCCGGCGGCGAAATGCGCAGGCTGTACCTGCTGCGCATCCTGATGACCGCGCCCAATGTGCTGATTCTGGATGAGCCGACCAACGACCTGGATTTGGAAACGCTCAACGTACTGGAGGACTACCTGGATTCCTTCCAGGGGGCCATCATCGCCGTCAGCCATGACCGCTACTTCCTTGACCGCGTGACGACCCATCTCTTCGCCATGGAGAATGGGCGCATGGTGCCCTACATCGGCGGCTATCAGAGCTATCTGGATGCACGGGCGGAATCGGAAGCCGCTGCGCTCCCCACGCCCAAGTCTGCCGAGAAGCCTGCAGCCAGGTCAGCCCAGCCCCGTGCCAACGCCTACGAAAATCGCTTTTCCTTCAAGGAGCAGCGGGACTTCGACACCATCGAGGACACCATTGCCGCACTGGAGGAGGAGCTGGCCCGTCTGGAGCAGGAGCTGGAGGCCAACAGCTCCGACTACACGAAGGTAACGGCCCTCATGCAGGCCCAGCAGGAGGCCCAGCAGAAGCTGGAGGAAGCCATGGATCGCTGGATGTACCTGCAGGAGAAATGGGAGCGCATCCAGCAGCGCAAGGAGGGCAAGGCATGAAAACCCATGTCTTTCGCCTGCATCCCGGCGATGACCTGCGCCTGTCCCTGGCGCATTATGCCCGGACGCAGCATCTGGGCGCGGCGGTGATTCTCTCCTGCGTGGGCTCGCTGTCCCATGTCTGCCTGCGGGATGCCACGGGCGTGAATGTTCAGGAGGCGGAGGGCGAGCATGAGATTGTGTCCGCCACCGGCACGGTCAGCGCGGAGAGGCTGCACATCCATGTGAGCCTGAGCCGGGAGGATCTGTCTGTCATCGGCGGGCATTTGCAGGAGGGCTGCATCATCAAAACCACAGCAGAGGTGGTGCTGCTGGAGATGGACGATATGACCTTCGGGAAGATATTCGACCCGGCAACAGGCTATCATGAGCTGGACATACGTCCCGGCCGGAAGCAGGCAGGCCCGTAACACACAGCCCGACTATTCTTCTGGCGGTCATGGGCTTCTTTGGTTAGAATAACCATCTTGCATTCGATTGTTCTTTTTGGTATAATGAAACGCATGATATCGGTTGGTAAAAGTGAGGTGCGAATGATGTGGGACATGCTGAGCCGTTTTATCTCGCATCTGCTTGACAAACTGCCGCAAAGACGGGACACCATTCATTTTACCGGACGGCCGCGGCCCAAGCATAGAAATTACAATGGCCCACGGCGTTCACCGCTGCGGGGACTGGCTGTGCTTGTGCTGGGGGGTGTTTCGCTCATCTGCATCGTGAAGCTGGCCGGTTATGGGATGGACTATGCTGCCTCCCGTCAGGCGTCCGCTGCGCTGCATGATGCCTACTATGCCACGGATACCCCCGCACCAGCGGACGCTGTCACGCCGCTGCCTACCGCCTCGCCCAGCCCCAGCCCCACGCCCAGTCCCGCATCCGCCGAACAGGCGGACATCACCCCGGAACCAGCCGTCGCATCCACCCAACTGGAAGCCGTTGCCTACCCTGACAATCCTTACAGCATCAAGCGCAGCAAGTTTGACAAGGTTCGCCGGCAAAACAGCGATATCGTTGGCTGGCTGACCATCGACAATCTGCTGGATGAAGCCGTGGTGCAGCGGGATAACAGCTACTATCTCCGGCGGGACTATCTGGGCTATCACAATGTCAACGGTGCCATCTTCCTGGAGGAAACCATTGACCTGCACACGCGCCCCTATACGCTGACCCTGTACGGTCACAACATGAAAACAGGCACCATGTTCGGCTGCCTGCGGAATTATGAGAACCTGAATTTCTACCGAAACAATCCTTTCATCCGCTTTGACACCCTGTACGAGGATGGCCAGTATGTGATTTTTGCCGTTTCCACCATCAGCACGAAGGTATCCGACTGGAACTTCCTGAACTTCTACAGCCTGTACTCCTCCGTCATCAGTGAGCGGGAAGCCGCCCTCAAGGCCCTGACCGGGCATTCGGTCTACCGGGGCGGTGTGGATGTGACGGTCAATGACCAGGTGCTTCTGCTCGTGACCTGTGTCGATGATGAGGATGAACGCAGGATTGTTGCCGCCCGCCGCTTCCGCGAGGGCGAGGATGAAGCATCCCTGCAAAAGAAGGTTCGCATGACGATGAAGAACTGACCCCCCCAAAGGAAGCAGGCACTGCCACCCATGGCTTGACCAGCCATGCAGCGACAGTGCCTGCGTTTTTGTGCCCAAGGGGATAGCAGGCAGCTGTAGGGGCATCCGTCGCATCCCCGCGCTTTCTCACGCCTGCTGCACGTTGCGCTGGAGATGATACAGCGCACTCCGGTGATAGCATACCGTCAGCAGCGTGGAGCAAACCACCCACCCCAACGGGTAGGCCAGCGCAACGCCTACAAAGCCCCAGCCCAGCCAGCTGCTCACCAGCAGGTACGCCTGACGGAACACCACGAAGGAGCCAAGCATGATGAGCATGGGCGTCCGGGCATCCCCCGTACCACGCAGCGCACCGGCGAAAATCTGGTTGAAGCATATGGTCAGGTAGAAAGGCGTAATAATGCGAATGAAGCGCACGCCGTAGTCAATCACTTCCGCATCCGGGCTGAACAGGTGCATCAGCTGTCCGGCAAAGCACATCAACAGTACCGCCAGCACCGCCATACAGCCCAATGCGGCCAGCACCGCGAAGCGCACGCCCTTGCGTGCCCGACGGGGATTGTTCGCGCCCCAGTTCTGTCCCACGAAGGTGGTGGAGGCTTGTGCAATGGCCATCACCGGCACGGTCAGGAAAGCGTCCAGCTTGTTGTAGCCGTTCCAGCCTGCCATGCAGGCGGAGCCGAAGGCATTGATGTAGCTTTGCACAAACACATTGGAGAAGGACGTCAGTGCCTGCTGCAAGCCTGTGGGTGCGCCCATAGACAGCACGCTTTTCAGCTCCGGGCGGCTGATGCCCAGCTCCCGCCAGCGGATGCCATATGCGCCCTTTTCCCGCGTCAGGGTCACCAGCACCAGCACCGCCGAAAGTCCCTGCGCCATGATGGTGGCCAGTGCCACGCCCCGCACGCCCATACCGAACTGCACCACAAACAGCAAATCCAGCGCGGTATTCGTCAGCGCGGAAAACACCAGGAAGAACAGCGGACGCTTCGAGTCCCCCACCGCACGGAGGATGGCACTGCCCACGTTGTACAGCAGCAGTCCGGAGATGCCGCAGAAGTACAGGCTCAGGTACTGCTCCGATTCGCCAAAGACGTTGTCCGGGGTCTGCATCATTCTTAGCAGCGGCTTGACCAGCGACAGCCCCACTGCCGTAGCCACGGCGCACAAAAGAAAAGCGACCGTGATGGTGGTCTGCACAGCGGTGTGCAGACGTTGATGGTTATGTGCGCCGTAGCACTGGGAAATCAGCACCCCTGCGCCAAGGGACAATCCATTGCACAGCGCGATGAGCATGTTGATGATGCTCCCCGTTGAGCCGACAGCCGCCAGAGCCTCCTGTCCCACATACTGTCCTACCACCACCGAATCCACCGTGTTGTACAGCTGCTGGAACGTCAAGCCGATGGCCAGGGGCAGGGAAAAGCTCAAAAAGTGCCGTCCAATACTGCCATGGGTCATATCCGCGTCATTGCGTGCCATGGGTAACTTGCCTCCTGTGTACAATGATGTGTTCAGCATAGCACATTCCCTGCCGGATGTCAAAGCTGCCGCATGCCTTAGGGCAGCTTATGCAGACATTGGCGGGGTAATTGTTCCCATAGATTGTTGCTTTTGGAGCTGTAATATGATATACAAGAAGCATTCGGAGGTGAATGCCCATGGGCCCGCACAAGAATTACTGCATGAAATACGCTGCCGATCAGGAAGAAAAGCAAAAGACCTATATTGTTTTTTGTGACCGCTGCGGTCTGCGCGGACACAAGCTGCCCCATGGCTATGACGTGCATGGCGTGAACGACCTGAAGCATCAGGGCTGCGGTGGCTGCATCGTTGTTTCCAAGACCACCACGCGTGCCATGCTGGATGCTTTAACCGATGAGCAGGCCGCTGTGCTGGAGCGGGAGATTGCTGACGCTATCGTCCGTGCGGACAGGCTCCGTGCCATTGTTGCGGCACAGCTGGCAGCGCAGCGTTCCCGCTGCTGACCCTTGGCACCCATCCTTCCCAGCGTCTCCGGCAGCAGGGCCGGAGGCTTTTTTCATGGATAGCATGCGCAGCGCGTGGTCAGGATAAATCAGGGTTTTTCTTGCAGCAGAACGCATTTTCACAAAGGATTTCGCCCGCCGAATGTTGTATATATTCAAAGGATACAAGGAGGTGGCAGCGATGACCATCCGTGAGCAGCTTGAAGCGGAGGAGCAGGAAAGGCTTTCTCCTCTGGCCGCCCATGCCCGGGATTCCCGGGGGCGGGAAATCCCTCTTGCGCCCTGCCCGCTGCGCACGGACTACCAGCGGGACAGGGATCGCATCCTGCACTGCAAGGCTTTCCGCCGCCTCAAATTCAAGACGCAGGTCTTTCTCTCCCCCGAGGGCGATCATTACCGCACCCGCCTGACCCACACCCTGGAGGTGGCCCAGGTCGCCCGCACGCTGGCCCGCGCCCTGCGGCTCAATGAAGATTTGACCGAGGCCATCGCGCTGGGGCATGATCTGGGCCATACGCCCTTTGGGCATATCGGCGAACGCTCGCTGGATGAACTGATGCCCGAGGGTTTCCGCCACAACGAGCAGTCCCGCCGGTGTGTGGAGGTACTGGAAAACGGCGGCGCAGGACTGAACCTGACCTGGGAGGTACGCGACGGCATCCTGTGCCACTCCGGCAGGCAGTTCCCTGCCACGCTGGAAGGGCAGTGCGTGCGCCGCGCTGACCGCATCGCTTATCTCAACCATGATCTGGATGATGCCCTGCGCGGCGGTGTGCTGCGGCCCTTTGAGCTGCCGTCAGACTGCCTGAAGGTGCTGGGAAGAACCCACGGGGAGCGCATCAATACCATGATTATGGATATCGTGGAGAACAGTCAGGGCAAGGACAGGCTGAGCATGAGTCCGCTGGTGCAGGAAGCCATGGACGGCCTGAGGGAATTCATGTTTGAGCGGGTGTACCGCGATTCCTGGCGGGCCGCCGAGGAGCATCGCTGCGACCTGCTGATGAAGCAGCTCTTCCATTATTACAGCGAGCATCCCGGGGAGATGCCGGAGGAATATGTCCTCATCGGCTATCGGGAGGGCACGGCCCGGGGCGTGTGCGATTTTCTCTCCGGCATGACGGATCGCTATGCCGTGCGCACCTATCAGCAGCTGTTTATCCCGGCATCCTTTCCCGCGCTGTAAAAAGCGTGCGGTTTGCCAAAAATACAACAGGCGCAAAAAGAAGGAAATGCGCAAAGCGTGGCGAAACTATAGGCAGGTGAAGCAATCATGGCACGCTTTCCCTCCGCGTGGCTGGACGAGCTCCGCGCGCGGGCCGACATTGTACAGATCGTATCCGGCTATGTGCCACTGAAACGGAACGGGCATAGATATTGGGGTCTGTGCCCGTTTCACGGCGAAAAAACAGCTTCCTTTTCCGTGGACAGTGAGCGGCAGCTCTATTACTGCTTTGGCTGCAAGGCCAGCGGCAGCGTCATTCAGTTCATTATGGATATGGAGCGGCTGGAGTTTCCCGAGGCGGTCAAGTTCCTGGCCGATCAGCTGCACATGCCCCTCCCGCAAATGGAGGATGACCCCGACTACCAGCGTCGCCGCTCCCAGCGTGACCGGCTCCTGGCCGCCAACAAGGAGGCCGCCCGTTACTTCCATCAAACGCTGTTCACCCCGGCAGGCAAGGCCGCGCTGGACTACCTCAAGGGCCGCGGGCTGACGGACAGCGTCATCCGCAAGTTTGGGCTGGGTGCCGCGCCCCGGGACTGGGACAGCCTGACCCGCTATTTGCAGGAGCAGGGCTATTCGCTGGAGGAGCTTCATCTGGCGGGGCTGACGGTCATCAAGGAAGCCGAGGAAGCCACCGATGACACACCTGCACGGCCAAGGCGGGCCTTTGACATGTTCCGCAGCCGGGCCATTTTCCCCATCATTGACCAGTACGGCAACGTGCTGGGCTTTGGCGGGCGCATCCTGGGCGAGGGTCAGCCCAAGTACCTCAACACCTCCGACACCCCCGTGTTCAACAAGCGATTGGGCGTCTATGCCGCCAACCTGCTGCGCAAGGAGCGTCATCTGGAACGGGTGATTCTGGTGGAGGGATACATGGACGTGGTGGCCCTGACGCAGTTCGGTGTGCCGGGCGTGTGTGCGACGCTGGGGACGGCCCTGACCGCTGAACAGGCGCGGCTGCTCAAGCGTTTCGCCCCGCAGGTCTACCTGAGCTACGATGGCGACAGCGCGGGACAGCATGCCATCCTGCGCGGACTGGACATCCTGAAAGCGGAGGGCATTCCTGCCCGGGTGCTGGACTTCCCCGATGGTCTTGACCCGGATGAGTTCATCCGCCGGGATGGTCTGGAAGGCTTCAACAGCCTACCTGCCCTGACCCCCGAGACCTACCGCATGCGCCGCCTGCATGCCGAGCACGACCTGTCCACCCAGGAGGGCCGCACGCAGTACGCCAAGGCCTGCGCGGCGATTCTGCGCGATTTGGAGCCGGTGGAGCTGGAGAACCATTTGCAGCAGCTGATGGTGCAGACCGGCTTCAGCCGGGAGGT
>JBJEUL010000317.1:0-8734 GCA_051883835.1 Aristaeellaceae bacterium | reverse complement strand
CCCGGCACGGTGTATTCCACCCGGGCCAGCCGCCATGTCTGGGGCGACCAGACCGGCTCTGCCCGCAGTGACGAGTATCTGGAGGTCATCCTGGACGAGGATGTGTCCACGGACAAGGAGGTTCACGCGCTGGGCGTTCACGCGGGGGACTTCATCAGCTTTGACCCCCGCACCCGCATTGACCCCAACGGTTATGTCAAGAGCCGCTTCCTGGATGACAAGGCTGCCGCAGCCATGCTCCTGACCCTGGCCCGGGAGGTTGCTGAGGGCCGCGTGACGCTGGAGCGCAAGGTGTACATCGCCTTCACCATCTACGAGGAAATCGGCCACGGCGGCTCCGGGCTGTGGAATCTGCCGGTGGAGGACATGCTGGCGGTGGACATGGGCTGTGTCGGTGCTGACCTGACGGGCAAGGAAACGCGGGTATCCATCTGTGCCAAGGATGCCGCCGGCCCCTATGATTGGGACTTCACCAATGAGCTGATTGCGCGCAGCCGCCGTCTGGGGCTGGACTACACGGTGGATGTGTATCCGCGTTATTCCTCCGATACCGCTCCGGCCCTCAAGGCAGGGCTGGAGGCCCGCTTCGCGCTGTGCGGCCCGGGCGTGTTCGCCTCCCACAGCTACGAGCGCACCCACGTCAAGGGCCTGATGGATACCCTGGCTCTGGTCATGGATGTGGCCTGCAAGGTGTGAAGCAACTGTGAATTTTTTCCCCGGAGCGTGCAAAGCATGGCACGCTCCGGCTTTTTTGGCCTTGCAGCACGGCGCGGTATTTGCATTTTCCGGGGGATATGCTATAATACTTGTCATATCCTGCGATGATGCGGGGCCGATGTATCGAGGAGGAACGTCATGTTTAGCAAATGGATGAACAGCTTTTACTATGGTAAGAGCGGCAAGGGTGACTATACCCCGGAAAACCTGCCCACCAACCGCTGGCAGCTCTTCTGGGAGATGCTGCGGGTGCGCTTCGCCGCGCTGATGCGCCTGAACCTGATGTACATGATACCGTGGCTGCCCACCATGATTGTGCTGATGATTGGTGCGCTGAGCTTCCTGACCAACCTGACGACCATGGCCGAGACCGGGGAAATCGTTCCCATGAGCCAGCTGCTGAGCACCATCGTGGCACCCACGCTGATGCTGCTGATTCCCTGCATCACCCTCACCGGCCCGTTCACGGCGGGCGTGTGCTATGTCACCCGCAACTGGGCCCGTGACGAGCATGCCTTCATCTGGTCGGACTTCAAGGATGCGGTGAAGGAAAACTGGAAGCAGAGCCTGCTGATTTCCTTCATCACCGCCCTGGTGCCGCTGGTGATTTACGTCTGCTGGAACTTCTACGGCTCCATGGCCAATGACAACGCCTTCATGGTCGTGCCGCAGGTGATGACGATGATGATCGGCCTGATGTGGTGCCTGGGCGTGACCTATTTCCACCCGCTGATTGTCAGCTACAAGCTGCGCATGCGGGATGTGCTGCGCAACGGCATTCTGCTGGCGGTGGCCCGGCTGCCCATGAGCCTGGGCATTCGGCTGCTGCATGCGGTGCCCATGCTCATCGGCGTGGGCCTGATGCTGGTGGTCAGCCCCCTGTACTGCCTGCTGGGCCTGTTCGCCTATTATCTGCTGATTGGCTTTGCACTCAGCCGCTTTGTGACCGCCAGCTACACCAACGCGGTGTTTGACAAGTACATCAACACCCGAATCGAGGGTGCGGTGGTGAATCGCGGCCTGTACGTCCCCGAGGATGACGAGGACGATGAGGACGAGGACGAGGACAGCGTGGAACCCCAGGCATAATACATGCTTTGCCGCCATCGTGCGCAAGCTATCTCCCATGGAGGGGGGATGGTGCATGGGCATTTGGCGTCTGGATGAAAAAAGCAAACGCAAATACGATGCGGCCCGGCACTTTGGTCTGATGGAGAAGCTGGCTCAGGTGGGCTGGGCGGGGCTGTCGGCCAAGGAGGCCGGGCGCATCGGCGGAAAGCTGCACGGCAAAAACCATCGCGAGGAATGACGGAGAGTACGAATGTATACAGGGTTTGCACAGGTCTATGACCAGCTGATGAGCGATGTGAACTATGAGGGCTGGGCTGACTATTATATCCGGCTGATGGCGGCATTTGGCATCCGGGAGGGCAAGGTCTGCGAGTGCGCCTGCGGTACGGGCAGCCTGACGCTGCCGCTGTACCGGCGGGGCTTTCACATGACGGGCGTGGATCTGAGCCAGGACATGCTCTGGATCGCCGCGCAGAAGGCCCGCAAGGAGGGCATTGCCATTCCCTTTGTGCGCCAGGACATGCGCAAATTGCGCCTGCACCGGCCCATGGATGCCGTGCTGGCCACCTGTGACGGCGTGAACTACCTGCTGGAGGACGAGGACGCGCTGGCCTTCTTCCGCGCCGCATGGAACGCCCTGCGGCCCGGCGGCGGCTTGTTCTTCGATGTGTCCACGCCCTACAAGCTGCAGCACGCGCTGGGCAACCAGATCATCTGCGAGGATCTGGAGGATATCACCTACATGTGGCAGAACCGCTATTCGGACAAGACCGGCGTGGTGGACATGCACCTGTGCATCTTTGTGCGGCAGGAGGATGGCAGCTACCGCCGCCTGGACGAGGAGCAGAAGCAGCGCGCCCACAGCATGCAGCGGCTGACGGAGCTGCTGCATCAGGCAGGGTTTCCCCGGGTGATGGTCTTTGGCAATGGCCGGATGGAGCCGCCCCGGGAAGGGGAGCATCGCTGGCACTTCGCGGCCATCAAGCAGCCCGACGTGGCGGAGCTGCTGACCCTGTAAGCAGGCATGAGAGAGGAAAGAATGCATATGATCGAAAGACGCAGCGGTGACGAGATGCTTCGCCTGAGCCTGATGGGCGGTCAGGCCCGTGTGATGATGTGTGAAACGACGGCCATGTGCCAGCGGGCGGCGGATATCCACAGCGCAAGCCCGGTTTGCACGGCCGCCATGGGCCGCCTGATGACAGCCACGGCCTTTCTGGGCGTGATGATGAAGGGCGACAACGAGTCCGTGACCGTCACGGTGAAGGGCGGCGGCCCCATGGGAACGCTGGTGGCTGTGGCCAACCATGGTGATTTGAAGGTCTGCGCGGACGATGCGCAGGTGGAGCTTCCCCTGCGGGCGGACGGCAAGCTGGATGTGGGCGGCGCGGTCGGTCGGGACGGGCGCATGAGCGTGGTGAAGGATCTGGGCCTGCGGGAGCCCTACATTGGGCAGTGTGAGCTGGTCAGCGGCGAGATGGGCATGGACTTCGCCAACTATTTCACCGTCAGCGAGCAGCAGCCGTCCTTGGTGTCGGTGGGCGTGCTGGTCAATGGCGGCGTGGTGCTCAAGGCGGGCGGACTGCTGGTGCAGCCCATGCCGGGGTGCGAGGAAGCGGTGCTGGAGCAGCTGGAGCTGCGCAGTCCCATGTTTGCCGCCATCAGCCGGGAGCTGACCTATGCCCCCAAGGAGGAGCTGCTGGAGGACTGGTTCCGGGGCATGGAGCCGGAGCTGCTGGAGCGCACACCGCTGCAATACCGCTGCGGCTGCTCCCGGGCGCGGATGGAGAAGGCCCTGATTTCGCTGGGCCGCCGGGAATTGCAGGGCCTGATTGACGAGGATACGGGCGCGGAGCTGGGGTGCCATTTCTGCCACAGCCGCTATGCCTTCACCACACAGGAGCTCAAGGAGCTGCTGGAACGCGCCTCCCGGGCGTGACGGGGGTGCCTATCTCCGGGCAAAGCCGCTGGCTGCGCCCGATGCTGCGAGCGTGATATGAGAGAAAACCATGGTAAGCTGGTTCCCTTTGCCCCGCAGGCATCCCGGATGCGCCGTGTGGCGGATACCTGCCGCCGTCAGGGGCGCATGGAGGATGCACTGGTGCTGCTGCGCCGTGCGGCGGAGCAGGAGGACACGGTGGCAGGCTGGCTGCCTGTTGCCCGGCAGCTGCGTCAGATGGGCTGCTATGAGCAGGCGTCCGAGCTGCTGTACCGGCTGTGCGCCCGGGAGGATATGCTCCCGGAGGTCTGGCTGGAGCTGGGCCGCTGCCAGCAGGCACTCCGGCAGCAGGAAGCGGCCTGTGACAGCCTGTATCACTATCTTCAGGAGGATCCCTACAGCCCTGAGGCGGAGGAAGCCCACATCCTGCTGGACAGCATGGAGCAGCCGGAGCAGCGGCATGGCCAGCGGCAGGAGATGCTGGTGCAGCGGGGCATGCGGGCCTTCCGCCATGGCCAGCAGGAGCTGGGACAGCGGCGGATCCGCCGGGCCCTGCGCATGACGCAGGAGCGCGTGCCGCTCCATATTGCGCTGGCTCTGCTGGCCCTGTCGAACAGGCGGCCCGGGGACGCCATCCGGGAGCTGAACCGCGCCCTGCGCCTGGAACCGGAGAACGCCCACGCCATGAGCGTGCTGTGTGTGACGCTGCATGGTATGGGTCGGCGGCGCATGGCACTGGGCCTGCTGCAAAGGTGCGCGGCCATGGCCACGGAGCCTGCGTGGGAGGAATACTTCCTCATGGCTGCGTGGACGCTCTCCGCCTGGGGGGTGGCCCGGCAATATCTGGAGACACGCAGGCAAAAGTGGCCCTGCCGCATCTTGTTGATGCATCCTCTGGCGGAGCTGGCCTGGCAGGCAGGCGACAGGGAGCAGGCCCTGCAAGGATGGCATCAAATTCTGCTGCTGGACCCTTCCGACCAGCGGGCGCATCTGATGCTGGACTGGGTCAAGAGCTGCCCGGACGAGCCGCTGCCCGCCCGGGGCGAGCTGCCGGAAGCAATGATGACGCAGCGCATGACCGGCGTGCTGCTCAAGCTGCTTAACAAGCCTGCCATGGACACCGTGCTTGCATGGGACAGCCCCATGCGCATGACCATGGACTGGGGTATGTGTGTCCCGAACCCGGGGCTGCAGGCCATGCTGGTGGGCATTGTGGGGTCACAGGATGAACCTTGCGTCCGGCGGTGGCTGCGGGAAAGGCTGACCCTGCCCGGCACGCTGCCGGATATCCGTCAGCAGGTGCTGGTACGTCTGGCGGACATGGGGGATACCTCCCCGATGAACGTGCTCATCGGCCAGCGGATGACCACCGCCCAGCTCACGAAGGAAAAGCATGTGCCCGGCCGGCAGTGGAAGCAGTTCCTGCTGCAGCTCCTGCAGGAGACCCGCCGCACCTGCGAGGGGACGGAGCTGGCGTTCTTTGCCTGTGACCTGTGGCAGGTGATGACCCCGATGCAGCGGCAGGAGGCCGTGGGGCACAGGGGCTACCAGTGGGTCAAGGCCATGGAGATTCTGTATCTTCGCCTGACGGGCCGGGACGAGGAAGCCGCGAGGATTGTGCGCGGCCTGCCGGTGTCCGCCCGGAAAATCAGCCGTGTCATGCGCAGCCTGAAGCATCAAACCGACCAAACGCTACAAGGAGAGGATCACCATGAAGAAGTGCATTGATTTTGACAGCCGCTTTGCTGACTACACCTCCCGCTGGATGAAGGAGCACAGCAAGGATTACCGCAACTTTGACGAGATGGAAGCCGACATGCCCCGGGTCTACATGACCTTCCTGAACACCCCTGCCCGTTGGCTGGACGGTGTGACCCCCGGTGCGTTCTTCTCCCAGTTCGAGGATCCCAAGGATCTGGTGGACTGGCTGGTGGACTATGTGCGCAAGGGCGTGCCGGTGCCAGACCTCCTGCTGGATCAGATTCAGACGGTGGGCAAGCCCTGTGAGAAGCGGCTGGTAGCCCTGCTCAAGGACGAGAGTGCGCCGGAGGAAGCCCGCATGACCGCTATTGGTCTGCTGCGGGAGATGGAGTCCACCCAGCCCAAGATGCTCTACATCCAGTGGCAGATGGACCGTGCCGAGCAGGATGACCTGTGCGACAACGCGCTGGACAGCCTCAAGAGCATGGGCGAATGCGTGGTGCAGCCCCTGCTGGAGGCTCTGCCCAAGGCCAACGAGGCCGGGCAGGAGGCCATGCTGGATGTGCTGGCGGATTATCCGGGCAACGAGCAGGTTTTTCAGCTGGCGATGCGTTTATTCCGTGAGAACCGGCAGCGTCGCGCCCTGTTTGCCAGCTATCTGGGCAAGCTGGGGGATGACCGCGCTCTGCCCGAGCTGATTCGGGCGGCGGAGGACGAAGCCACCGGCTATCTGGACTTCATTGAGCTGCGCAACGCCATTGAGCGGCTGGGCGGCGTGGCTCCCGAACGGGAGTACGATGACGACCCGGCCTACAACGCGCTCTTTGGCGTGGATCTGTGAGCGCGGCACCGACATCATCAAGGAGAGTGGCATGATAACCCTGCGCGATATTCAGCAAAACGAGGACATCAAGGCCCTCATCCGCGCCGGCAACCGCTATCTGGAGGCCTTGGGCTATACGGATCACGGGCCGCGGCATGTCAGCTACGTCAGCAGAACGGCGGCAGGCATCCTCAAGGCCCTGGGCTACTCCCAGCGGGAGGTGGAGCTGGCGGCCATCGCGGGCTGGGTGCATGATGTGGGCAATTCGGTCAACCGCCACGACCACGGCCCCAACGGTGCGGTCATGCTCCTGCCCATCCTGCGGGGCATGGGCATGGACATGAATGATGTGATGGAAATCATCACCGCCGTGGGTAACCATGAGGAGCAGAGCGGCTTTGTATCCAGTGCGGTTTCGGCGGCCCTGGCCCTGGGCGACAAGTCCGATGCCCACAAGACCCGCGTCCGGGGCGGCAAGCCTGACCCGAATGACATCCATGACCGGGTGAACTTCGCCATTGCGGAGAACCGGGTGGAGGTTGACCGCAGGGCACGGGTGATTCGCCACGCGCTGACCATGGATACATCCTCCTGCGTGATGGAATACCTGCAAATCTACCATAGCCGCATCGTCATGTGCGAGCAGGCGGCACGCTTCCTGAAATGCTCCTTTGAGCTGGTCATCAACGGTCAGACGGTGAACAGCCAGCCGCGCCCCGTGCAGGCATGAGCCGAAGCGTATGATACCAATGAAACAGGAGGTGAGGACATGCTCTGTCCCCACTGCGGCAGCTATGCCGGAGACAATGAAATCCTTTGCCCGGGCTGCGGCGCACTGCTCAACCGGGCCGAGGACGGCGTGGAAGCCGGTGTTCGCGGCATTCGTCAGGGCCGTGCGGGAAAATCCGCACCGCCTCCGCCCAGCGAGCATCATGGCAGGCGCGGCGCGTCCCGCACCTATGTGGACCCTTCAACGCGCAGCAACACCCGGGATATTCCCGTGTATGCCGATCCGCAGGTGTATGATGCCGACGGCACGCCCCTCAACACCGTCTCCGGCTACAGCCGCCCCACCCGTAGCGTTTACAGCGAAACAGGCCGGGAGGTGCCGCTCAACCCTCAACAGACTGCCCATCGCAAGGTGCATCACGTCACCCGGCACATGATCAACTGGGCGCATGTGATGATTGTGCTGGCGGTATTGCTGGTGGCTGCTGTGGTCGGTGTGTATCTGTACCTGAACAACACGCAAAGCGGGCAGCGCGTGCTGGCGCGCTTCGGCAAGGAGGCCAACGCCACCGCTCTGTGGGAGGTGGGCGAGGAATACCTGGACACCGGCGATGTGGCACAGGCTATCCTGCTGTTCGAGCAGGCCCGGGAGCTGGACGGGAAGGATCAGGTGGATGTGGACAACCTGCTGCTTCTGGGCTCAGCCTACGAGGCGGACGGCCGCGTGGAGGACGCAGAAGCCCTCTATACGGACATCTACACCAACATCACCCCCAGCGCGCCCGATGCCTACCGGGCCATGATTCGTATCCTGCTGGCTTCCGACCGGCAGCCCGAGGCGGCAGAATTGATGGCCCTGGCCTATGAGTACACGGGGCAGGCAACCTTCCGCAATCAGCGGACGGATCTGCTGCCCGTATCCCCGTCGGTTGACCTGATTGCGGGCTACTACGAGCAGAAAAAGACCATCACGCTGACCTCCTCGCAGGGGTATGATATCTACTACACCTTCGATGATACGGCGGAGCTGCCGCAGGACGGTGTCCTCTACACCGAGCCGCTGGTGCTGGACGAGGGCACATGGAACATGCGGGCCGTGTGTGTCAGCGGCGATTTGGTCAGTGACCCCCTCAGCGCGTCCTACAAGGTCTACATGCCCTCCCCGCAAACGCCCCGCAGCTCACTGGCTCCCAATACCTACAAGCAGCGGCAGCGGGTCTGGCTCAAGCCCGGCCTGGAGAACGAAAAGACCTCCAAGACCCCGGCGGATGACAAGGAGACGGACATCACCATCTACTACACCATCGACGGCTCCACCCCGGACATTGACAGCCCCGTCTACGACGGCGAGCCCTTCTATCTGCCTGGCGGCTATGTGACGCTGCAGGCCGTGGCGGTCAACGGCTACGGCAAGCCCAGCAACACCCTTTCCATCCAGTACAAGATTGAGGCCAAGCCATGGCCCCTGTCGTCCTATTCCGTGCAGGACGATGTGGTTAACGGCCTGAAGCTCTACGAAACGACCCGCGAGCAGTTCCAGCAGGCATACGGTCAGGGCAAGAGCATGGAGGAGGTCACGTTGTCCGGCATTGACGGCACCTGTCAAAAGTACCTGTACAGCTGGGGCTACGCCACCATGGCCAAGGTCAAGACTGGCTGGGTGCTGGCGGAGCTGTACTTCACCGACACCACATTCAAAGGCCCCCGCAGCACGGCGATTGGGGACACGGAGGACTATGTGGTCAGCCGCTTCC
>JBJEUL010000316.1:0-8762 GCA_051883835.1 Aristaeellaceae bacterium | reverse complement strand
CGCTTCATGTATTCGTCCGCCATCATGCGGTAGGGCTTTTCCTTCATGCGGCCCACGGCCAGAATGGTCACGCTCATGCCTGCGCCTTTCCTTCCGGCAGCAGCACGGCATAGCTCCGCTCGTCCATCGGGTCAAAGACCACCCGCACCCTGTCCCCGACCTTCACGTTCATCATGAATACATAGTGGCTGCGCAGCCGCACCTGCTCCCGCGTGACGGGATGGCGGCAGCTGACCTCCACATACCAGGGGGACTGGCGATTCACCTGCAGCATGCGGTTCTGGGCAATCTTTTCCACGGTGGCGTCCACCTGCGTGCCGTAGCGCAGCAGCTCCTCCCGCTTGCGTGCCCCATGGCCCATGCCGATGAACAGCGCAATGCCCGTTACGGCCATCACCGCGCCCAGGATGGTAAACACCCAGAAGGCCACAAGCAGCTCCACCGGATCCTCCGCCGTGGCGGCCACCTGCGGCAGATAGCCGGCATGGGCCGCGCCCAGCACCAGCCCGGTTGCCATGAACACCACACCCAGCAGCCCCAGCAGGATTAGCAGCATCCATCTTACGCGCTTAAGGGTCATTCTCCCGCCTCCCCATTGTGTGCATTGCGTACAGGTGTATGATACCATATCCCGCAGCGACTTGACAACCACTGCGGAACAGGCTATCATAACAGGCAGAAAAATCGTGACGGAAGGTTGGGTGGAACCGTGCCAAAGCCGCTCATCAGCGTGATTGTGCCGGTCTATAATGGCGAGAAGCACCTGCGGGCATGCCTGGAGAGCATCCTGCGTCAGGATATCAAGGACATGGAGATTCTGGTGGTGGATGACGGCAGCCGGGACGGTACATGGCCCCTGCTCCAGTCCATCGCGCAGCAGGACGGGCGTATCCGCGCCATGCATCAGGAGAACGGCGGCGTATCCGCTGCCCGCAACGCAGCCCTGGCGCAGTGCCGGGGTACCTACATCCGCTTCGTGGATGCGGACGATGTCCTCCCGCCGGATTCCATGTCCACGCTTCTCTCCGGCATGGCAGGCAGCGATTTGGTCATGGCCGCCTACACGGAGGTGACAGGCTCCCGCCGGGATTACCGCTGCCTGGCCCGGGAGGATGCCACCGTGGCGCAGGACGAATTCCTCCAGCTGTTCAGCCGCTATGCCAACAGCTTTTTCTATGGCGTGCTGTGGAACAAGCTGTTCCGGGGGGATGTGGTGCGCGAACATAGCCTGCGCTTCCCCGATGGGATGAACTGGGGCGAGGATTTCGTCTTTGTAGCAGGGTACCTGCATCATGTGCAGACCGTAACCTTCCGCACCCGTCCTGTGTATGACTACCACCGCAGCGTCACCGGCATGGTGGCGCGGCAGTTCATGGACTGTGCCCGGCATCCGCTGGCGAATCTGGGCCTGCGCATGCGGATGTACCACAGCTACTGTGAGGTTTACAAGGCACTGGGGGTGTATCCCCAGTACCGGGGCAGGCTGTGGCAGTACCTGTTCCGCTTTACCCTGCACAACTGAAGGAGGACTACCCCATGCTTCAGGAGGAAAGCCGCTACATGGAGCCCTTGCAGCTGGCCGGGCGGCTGATTGTGGAAAACGGCGGCGAGATTTTCCGCGTGGAGGAGACCATCACCCGCATGGGCCGCGCCTTTGGCCTGACGGGGGTGGAGAGCTTCGCCATTCCCAGCGGCGTGTTCGTCAGCTACCGCCGCTCGGACGGCTCCAACGAAACTGCCGTGCTGCGCGTGAACAAAGGGGCCACCAACCTGACCCGGGTCAACGCGGTCAATGAGGTCTCCCGGCAGGTGGAGGCTGGACAGCTCACCTGGGAGCAGGCTCTGCTCCGTCTGCGGGAGATTGAGCAGGCCCCTGCCGCCATCACACCTCGGATGCTGGTGCTGGCTGCTGTCGTATGCTCGGGCGGATTCGCGGTGATGTTCGGCGGCGGGTGGCTGGAGGTGGTGCTGGCCGCCGTTGCGGCCGGGCTGGCGCAGGCTATCGGCATGTATCTGGAGCGGCACCGGCTTCACGGCCTGGTGGCCGTGCTGGCAGGCAGTGCGCTCAGCGCGCTGATTCCCATGTTCTTCCACGCCCTGACCGGCTATGGTGTGGTGGATGTTGCGGTTGCGGGAGCCCTGATGCCCCTTTTGCCGGGCCTTGCCATGACCAACGCCGTGCAGGACACCCTGCGCGGGGACATCGTATCCGGCGTGAGCCATGGCATCAACGCCCTGCTCAAGGCCGTGATGGTAGCTGGCGGTGCCCTGCTGGCATCCAGTCTGCTGATAGCCATGGCAGGAGGTGGCGTGTGATGGACACGACCACACTGCTTCATTTGGTGCTTGTTTTTCTAGGAAGTGCAGTGGGCACCTGGGGCTTCGGGCTGCTGGTGCATGCGCCGCGGCGGGCATGGCTGACATCCGCAGCCTTGGGTGGACTGAGCTACGGACTGTATGAGCTGCTGATGCTGCTGGGTGTGTCAGACCCCATGTCCATCTTCGCGGCGGCATGCCTGTCCTCGCTGCTGGCGCAGGTCTGCGCACGGCGCATGCGGATGATTGCGACCATCTTCGTCACGCTGTCCATCGTATCGCTGGTGCCGGGCCTGGGGCTGTACCGGTGCATGGCCCTGATTGGCCAGGGACAGCATGGCGCGGGACTGCAAACCGGTATGTCCGCAATGATTTCCTTCATCATGATTGCGCTGGGGCTGGCCGTGGGCAGCTTCCTGTTCCGGGCCATATGGACCATCCAGCAAGCCATGCACACCCATCATCACCGCAAGGAGGGCGTTTGAACCATGAGTCACCCACTGCTGACCATCCGTCTTGCCATCAAGCGTCTGTACGACCATGAAATGTCGCCCATCATGGAGCGGTACGCCCTCACGCGCATGGAGCTGGACGTGCTGCTGTTCCTGGGCAGCAATCCCGGCTGCGACACGGCCGCGCAGATTGTTCAGCTGCGGATGATGACCAAGTCCCATATATCGAAGGCCGTGGAGCATTTGACGGAGCTGGGACTGATTACGCAGGCGCGGGATGAGCAGAACCGCCGTCGTATCCATCTGACGCTGACGGAGGCTGCACGCCCTGTGGTGGAGGAAGCGCAGCAGGCGCAGGGCCGCGTCATTGCGCAGATGATGGCCGGCATCACGCCGGAGGAAAACGATATGCTCTGCCGTGTGATGCAGCAAATCAATCACAACGTGGCCGCTGTGCTGGACGAGGGTCATCCTCATTCCTGAGTCTCCAAAAATGCGCCAGCGGAAAGGGAGCAGGGAGCAATGTCTCCTGATATCCTTTCCGCTGGCGCGTTTCCTTAGAAGGGGTTTTCATGCTGATGCATTATTCGTGCTTGCGCACCGGGCAGGCCTCCACTGCAGCCACAGCCGCCTCCAGCCAGTCCTCGTGAACCAGCTCAATGGCACCCATATCGCAGGCATGGGCCAGCGTGGGATCGATGGGAATCTGCCCCAGCATGGGCAGGCCGTGCGCATGGGCCACATACTGCGTCTTGCCCTCGCCGAAGGGATAGAGCCGCCTGCGGCAGTCCGGGCAGGTCATATAGGCCATGTTCTCCACCAGGCCCAGCACGGGAATGTCCATCATCTGTGCCATGTTGATGGCCTTGGCCACAATCATGCCCACCAGCTCCTGCGGGGAGGTCACGATGATGATACCGTCCACCGGCAGGGACTGGAACACCGTCAGGGGAACATCGCCGGTTCCCGGAGGCATATCGACAAACATGTAGTCCACATCGCCCCACACCACGTCAGACCAGAACTGCTTGACCGTCCCCGCGATCAGGCTGCCGCGCCATACCACCGGGTCGGTGTCGTTCTCCAGCAGGAGGTTGATGCTCATCAATTTCACGCCGCTGCTGCTGCTGACCGGCAGGATGCCCGCATCGCAGCCCTGCGCCCGCTGCCGTGCCCCGAACATGCGCGGGATGGACGGCCCGGTAATGTCCGCATCCAGCACAGCCGCGCTCGCGCCCTTGCGGCGCATATGGCTGGCCAGCAGGCTGGTGACCAGGCTTTTGCCCACGCCGCCCTTGCCGCTGACCACGCCGATGACCTTCTTCACCCGGCTGCCCGGATTGGCGGGTGCCAGCAGGCTCTCCGGCTTGCGGGCGGAACAGTTCTCCTGGCAGGAGGAACAGTCGTGATTGCATTCAGACATAGGATTTCACCTCGGATTCTGTCCGCCCATGATATCGCGGACGATTCTTGGAGAGTTTCGCTCCCCCAGGGCATTTTTCCTGCCTGCTTCGGGAAGAATCCGCCCCGCTTGCAGCGTTTGTATGGTGTGACAAGCCCGTGAACGTCATGTGACGGCCCGTTGAAGGCTCCTTCGACCCACAAAGTCAGGGAAGGATAAATTTTGCGCTTGCCACGGGGCAAAGAAGCATGTACAATAGGTGTACGGCATTCGCCCCGGGGCGAGTCGCTGTTCTCCAGGGAAGGAAGGTTGATTGTATGAAGCACCGCAGCATTGTCAAGTGGCTGACGTTATGCGGCGTCATTGGGCTGGGGCTGACGCTGACCAGCTGCTATATTCCTCCGGACGAAATCTCCACAGGCGATCAGCTGACTGTGGGCAGCAACAACCTGCCCTTCCAGCCCGTAGCGACCACGCCGATTGTCACGGCCACGCCTACCCCCGCGCTCAATACCACAGTGCCCGGCTCCCAGCCCACCATTGACTGGGACGTTTGGGGCACCACCAACGCCCCCAGCACCACCACGGCAGGCACCTCCGGGACGATCACCGTCACCACAAGCACCGCCAAGCCGGTCAACACCATCGCCACCATTACCGCCAAGCCCACCAATACCCCTGCCCCCGCAACGTCTACCCCCACACCCTCCAGCCTGAAAAGAGGCATGAGCGGTCAGCTGGTGAGAGATTTGCAAAAGCGGCTCAAGGAGCTGGGCTACTATACCGGCTCGGTGGATGGTGACTTCGGCGCAGCGACGGAAGCCGCCGTGCAGGAGTTCCAGCAGGCCAACGGTCTGACCGTGGACGGCAAGGCCGGCACCAACACCCTCAACAAGCTCAATTCCAGCACCGCCGTGAGCAAAAAGACCTACACCGCCTCGCAGGCAACGGCCAAGCCCACTGCGACACCCAAGCCCACGACCAAGCCTACCGCGACACCCAAGCCCACCGCCAAGGTCACTGCCACCCCCAAGCCCACCGCGACCCCCGACCTGAGCCGGGACATCTATTTGCGGGTCGGCTCCAGCGGTAAGAACGTGACCACCCTGCAAAAGCGGCTTATCGAGCTGGGCTGGATGGGCGGCACGGCAGACGGCGAGTTCGGCGGTGCGACACAGGCTGCCGTCATGGCCTTCCAGAGCAAGTCCGGCCTGTGGAACGACGGTGTGGCTGGCCCCGACACCCTCGCGAAGCTGTATTCCTCCTCCGCGTCCAAGAGCTCCGCGCCGGTGTCCTCCATCGGTGTATCCCTCAAGGAGGGCATGAACGGTGATTCCGTCCGCGCCCTGCAAAAGCGGCTGAAGGCACTGAACTACTACGCCGGTACGGTGGATGGTGACTTTGGCTCCGCTACCACTGCGGCTGTGAAGAATTTCCAGGCCCAGAACGGTCTCACGGCGGACGGCGTGGCCGGTACAGCCACCCTGAACAAGCTCTATCTGGACACCACCGACAAGGCCAGCAGCACCCCCGGCACCAGCGACACCATTTCCTCCACCGGCTATGTCACCCTGCGCGAGGGCGACAGCGGCACGGCGGTACGCAAGCTCCAGCAGCAGCTCAAGACGCTGGGCTACTATTCCGGCTCCGTGGACAGCAAGTACGGCTCCGGCACCACCGCCGCCGTCAAGGCCTTCCAGCAGGCCAACGACCTGCGCGTGGACGGTGTAGCCGGCCCCGCCACCCAGCGTGCCCTGTACGGCACCAGCACCTCCATCACCTATGCGACCCTGCGCGAGGGTGACACAGGCAGCGCGGTGACGAACCTGCAATACACCCTCTACGAACTGGATTACTACGATGGCGAGATTGACGGCGTGTATGGTGACACCACCAAGGACGCTGTGCGCGCCTTCCAGATTCAGAACAACCTGAGCCCCGTGGACGGCGTGGCTGGCAACAAGACCCTGCAAAGGCTGTACTCCTCCTCCGCCATTGCCGCCTCCACCAACACCACCAAGTTCACCACCCTGGAAAAGGGGGACAAGGGCGAGAGCGTCGTGCAGCTTCAGGATGTCCTGAAGAAGCTGGGCTACCTGTCCACCATCACCGGCGTGTATGACAGCGATACCGTTACCGCGGTGAAGAACTTCCAGCGTTACAACGGTCTGACCGTGGATGGCAAGGCGGGCGAGGCAACGCAGCAGAAGCTCTATTCCAGCAGTGCGGTCGCCTATCCCGGCCCGTAAGGTATCCGTCAGCAAAGAAGTGGCTTCGGCCACTTTTTGCTATGCTGACATGTTGCGCTGGGCTGCCGCCCAGACCTGCGCAGGGGCGTTGCCCCTGCACCCCACAAGGGGCATCGCCCCTTGACCCCTTTCCGCTGGCGCGTTCTTTTGGAGGGTGAGAAGGATGGATCAGTTTGCACGTTTGGAGCCGCTCTTTGGGCAAGAGGGTATGGCGCGGCTGCGCAAGGCGCGGGTGGCTGTGTTCGGCGTTGGTGGGGTGGGCGGCTATGCGGCGGAGGCCCTGGTGCGCAGCGGCGTGGGGCATGTGGAGCTGTTCGACCATGACGTTGTGGCTTTGACGAATCTCAACCGGCAAATCGTTGCGCTGCATTCCACCCTGAATCAGCCTAAAATCGGGGTCATGGCCGCACGGCTCCGGGACGTGAACCCCGATGCCGATATCACCGTGCATGACCTGTTCTACCTGCCGGACAATGCTGACAGCATCGACCTGACCCGCTACAGCTACATTGTGGATGCGGTAGACACTGTGACCGCGAAAATGGAGCTCATCACCCGGGCCGCCTGGCTGGGCGTGCCCATCATCAGTGCCATGGGCGCAGGCAACAAGCTGGACCCCACCCAGCTGCATGTGGCGGACATCTATCAGACGCAAGAATGCCGCCTGGCCCGGATTATCCGCAAGGAGTGCCGCAAGCGGGGCATTGATCATCTGCCGGTGGTCTATTCCACGGAGCCGCCGGTGGTCATTGCAGCGGACAACGGAGAGCTTCCTTCCGCTTCCCGCCGCGCCGTGCCTGCCAGTGCGATTTTCGTCCCTGCCGCCATGGGGCTGATGCTGGCTTCGGAGGTGGTGCGGGCCATTGCCGCCGCCCATCCCTGAATTGCCCGCACGACTTACCACTGGTGTATCCCCCGCATCGGGAGGAGTGCACCAGTTTTTTCATACGGTGCGCCAGCAGGGAAGCAGCCCTGCCGGGGCCGGTGGTTTTTTCTTCCATGTTCCCATGCAGGGATGTTGAGGTATAATACATAGGTAATATGAAAGTGGAAAAAGAGAACCCAACTGTGGTAAGATAGAAGTACGAACAACAACCCACCACAGAGGAATTCTCCATGGATGAGATGACACAGGAAGCGTACTTTCGTCAACGGGTACTGAAATGCGCACAAGGGCACAGCATCACGGCAGCCGCGGACCGCTACAGAATGAGCCGAAAAACAGTACACAAGTAGAAGAATCGGTATGATGGAACCGTGGAAAGCCTGAAAGACCGACCTCGTACACCACACCACTGTCCTCGGCAGCAATCCGCAGAGGAACTCAAGCTGGTCAAGCGATACGCCAAGAATTACCGCGGTGATCTGCTCCTGGGTTACCAGAAGGCTTGTAGCCGGGGATACAGCAGAAGCTATGGCTGCTTCAAACGGACAGCAACCAAGTTGGTTCGTCCCGAAAAGAAGCGCAGAACAAGGAAGAATAAGCCCTATCAGCGTGCCGACTACCCCGGTCAGAAGGTTCAGATCGATGTGAAGTATGTCCCTGTCTATTGTGTTGTGAATGGGGAGAAATGCTACCAGTTCACCGCCAAGGATGAGTGTACGCGCTGGACCTATCGAGCCATGTATGCCGAGCAAAGCACATACAGTGCTAAAGACTTTCTGGAAAGCCTGGTCAAAGCGGCTCCCTTTCCGATTCGGATGATCCAAACGGATAACGGCACGGAATTCACCAATGCGCTGCTGGTAACCAAATCCAAACACAAAACGCTGTTTGAGGAGGCCATGCTTGAGATGGGGATTGCGTACCATCGAATCCGGATCGCTACGCCGCGTCACAACGGTAAGGTGGAACGTCAACATCGGACAGATGAACTTCGTTTCTACAAGCATCTGCGCATGTACAGCCTTGCAGATGGTCGCAGACCGTTGGCCGTTTACCAGCGGGCATCCAGCAACTACATCATGACTTGCCTGGGCATGCGGTCGCCCAATCAGATCCTTGAGCTGTACTGCGGCGTGATGTAGCGGCCAAGGCCGTCCGGCACATTGCGCCGGACAGCCGTTCACCATTGTACTTCTGTTTTACCGCAGTCAAGGTCGGGTCGTATTTGCTTCGCAAATCTCCACCCTTCCCTTGACTGCTATGGGGTCGCTTCCCTGCAACCTATGCTTGACGCTTCTACAAAAAATGTTTGGGAAATGTGGAAAATCCCCTTGACAGTTGGATGCGAGGATGCTATAATCTATCACTGTCAGCGGTTGGTCATCATCACCGCGGCAAGCCCTTGGAGGAATCTGGTCTGCGGCCTGCGCCTGTAGCTCAGTTGGATAGAGCAACGG
>JBJEUL010000315.1:0-8819 GCA_051883835.1 Aristaeellaceae bacterium | reverse complement strand
ACAAGGGGCATCGCCCCTTGACCCCTTCGACGCTGGCGCGGTCCCTTGGAGGGGGGTTATTCATGCTCCAGATGGTGCTGATGGAGGTCAAGGCGGATGGTGGTGCCTTTGCCGGGCGTGGATGTGGCCGTGATGCCGTGGTTCAGCTTCCCGCAAATGCGCCTGCACAGATACAGCCCCAGCCCGCTGGCCTTCTTGTCCACGCGGCCATTGCAGCCGGTATAGCCCTTCTCAAAGATGCGCGGTAAATCCTCCGGAGCAATGCCGATGCCCGTATCCCGGATGCACAGCACCTGCCCGGCTTCCATGGTGATGGTCACACCGCCCGTCTGCGTGTATTTCAGCGCATTGGAAATGACCTGTTCCACCACGAACAGCAGCCATTTTTCATCCGTGACCACCGTGGTGTTCAGCGGTTCATAGCGCAGGGTCAGCCGCCGGGCGATGAACTCCCCCGCAAACCGCTTCACGGCCTGCCGGACGATATCGTCCAGCGCACAGGCGCGGATGACGTAATCCGTGCTTTCCGAATCCAGCCGCAGATAGGCCAGTGCCATTTCCACATACTGCTCCACCCGCATCAGCTCGGCCTTCATGCCCCGGCCCAGCGGGGAATCCTCCTGCTGAAGCTGCAAGCCCATGGCCGCAATGGGTGTCTTGACCTGATGGGCCCAGACGGTGTAGTAATCCATCATATCGGCATAGCGGGCATGCATGCGGGAGACCGTCTCCCGCTGCTCCTGACAGAGCTGACGAATGAGCAGCTGGTCATCCGTCTCCTGCTGGGTGCGCGGCTCGGGCAGGCGATGCTCCATGTCCGCGCCCATGCGGGACAGATGCTGCATGTGTACATGCCTTTGGCGCAGTCGACGGCTGTCCCACAGGGCCAGAGCCAGCCCCATCAGCAGGCACAGCCCCGCCGGATAGGCCACGGCTTCCACCGGCAAATGATACAGCGCGAAGGACACCGCGAACACACCGCACACCGCCGCAAAGCCGCCGACGACCCGCCGCCGCTCCCAGAGATAGTGCATCAAAGCCATGCTTCCTCCCCTATCTGACCACATACCCCACGCCGAACTGCGTGGCAATGAAGTCCGTCAGTCCTGCCGCGTCCAGCTTGCGGCGCAGGCGGTTCACGTTCACCGACAGGGTATTTTCATCCACAAAGCTGTCCGTAGCCCAGAGGGCTTCCATCAGCTTTTCCCGGCTGACTACCTGCCCGCGGGACTGCATCAGCGTCAGCAGAATGCGGTACTCGTTCTTACTCAGGGCAATGTTTGCTCCCTGGTAGGACAGCGTATTGTCGCCGGTATGGAGCGTAACCCCCCGGTGGGACAGCACCGGCGCAGCAGCGGCAAAGTCATAAGTGCGGCGCAGCAGGGCCTGAATCTTGGCCATCAGCACATGCTGGTCAAAGGGCTTGGCGATGAAGTCATCCCCGCCCATGTTCACGGCCATGACGATATTCATGCTGTCGGACGCGGAGGACAGGAAAATGATGGGTGTGCTGGATGTCCTGCGGATTTCCGCGCACCAGTGGTAGCCATTGAAAAACGGCAGGCGGATGTCCATCAGCACCAGATGCGGCGCGTAGGCTGTGAACTCGCCCAGGACATCCCGAAAGTTCTGCACGCATCGAGCCTCCATCGCCCATGTTTCCAGCTGCCGCTGCACCGCCTGTGCAATGGCCCGGTCATCCTCCACAATGAGGATGCGATACATGATTGCTTCCTCCTCTGTACGGTTTGTGCATCCATTATACCGCGCCGCCCATCATTCCACAAGAGCGCAGCTTGTTCAGGACGGGGCAACGCTATGCTGCGATTTGATAACCCTGCCACTTTGTGATAGCATCAAAAAGGTGAACCTGAAGGCATATCCCTGCCGGCGAGCCGAAAGCATTTGACGGCAGCAGGCGCATTGGATATAATGCAGGGTATCGTCGATTTGTTCACCGCTCTGCGCCCCGTTGCGGAAACCACGGAAGGAGTCCTGCCCATGCAGCTTCCAAACCCCATCCTGCCCGGCTTTCATCCCGACCCCTGCGCCCTGCGCGTCAACGGAGCCTGGTATGTGGCCACCTCCACCTTTGAGTGGTATCCCGGCGTGGAGATTCACCGATCCACCGACATGACCCACTGGTCACTGGTGGCCCGTCCGCTCACCGAGCCGTTGGTGGACATGGCCGGCGTGCCCAATTCCGGCGGCGTATGGGCCCCCTGCCTGACCTATGACCGCGGACTATGGTGGCTGGTATATGCCATCACCCGCACCTTTGACGAGACCACACAGGACACCGACAACTACGTCACCTGGGCCAGGGATTTGCAAGGCCCCTGGTCACCCCGGGTGCGCATCCACAGCGGCGGCTTTGATGCCTCCATGTTCCATGCCCCGGACGGCACCCACTGGATTGTGGGCATGCGCTGGAACAGCCGCGTGGAGCAGGATCATTTCGCAGGCATCTGGATTCAGCAGTTTGACCCGGACAAGCCCGGTCTGGTGGGCGAAGCGCGGCGCATCTTCCGCGGCACATCCCTGGGACTGACGGAAGGCCCGCACCTGTACTACCGGGACGGCTGGTACATCCTGATGGTGGCCGAGGGCGGCACCAGCACCAACCACGCCGTGACCGTTGCCCGTTCCCGCTACCTTGACCACGGTTACGAGCCTGACCCTCTCGGCCCCATGCTGACCACCCGGGATTGTCCTGACTGGCCCATTCAGTACGCCGGACATGGTTCGCTGGTGCAGGATGATGACGGGCAATGGTACCTGTTCCATCTGGGGGCGCGCAAGGCCCTGTTCGGCGGCTGGAGCGTCCTGGGCCGGGAGACCTTCGTGCAGAACGTTATCTGGCAGGACGGCTGGCCCCGGCTGCGGCAGGGCGGACATCTGCCTGCGGAAACCTTCGAGGCTCCGGGCCATGGGGTACTTTCGCCGCAGGAGCCGCTGTACATCACCTTCCCTGCCCCATCGCTGCGCCTTGCTTCCCTGCGCGGGCCGATGCAGGGTTCCATGACGGCCCGTCCCGGCTGGCTGCGGCTTTATGGGCAGGAGTCGATGCTCTCCCTCCACCGGCAGGCCATGGTCGGCACGCAGCTTGACCGGGTTCCCTGCGTGTGCGAGACGATGCTGGACTGCCGACCCGGGCATTTCCTGCATGCAGCGGGGCTGAGCCTGTGGTATCACACAGCCAATTTCTACGCCCTGCTCGTCACCTGGGATGAGGAGCTGGGCCGGTGCCTTCGTCTGACGCAGCGGGACTGCCGCCGCACCCGGCTGCTGCACCCCATGATGCCCCTGCCCGATGGGGAGATTGCCCTGCGCATGACGCTTCTCCCCGACCGTGTAGCCTTCGCCTGGGCGGTGGCAGGCGTGTGGCAGGATATCCCCGTCACGGAAGCACCCAGCCATATTCTTTCCGATGAATACGCCAACCGCAGCGGCGATCAGGGCTTCACGGGCTGCTTCGCCGCGCTGTGCTGTCAGGACCAGACCGGCGAAAGCTGGCACGCGGATTTCCATCATCTGATACTCAAATGAAACGGAGGAATGTTCCATGACCCGTTCGGATGGCCGTCCCTTGGAAGCCTATGTGCAGGCGCATGTGGAGACGCTGCTCAAGCAGCCTCTCAGCTTCATTCATTACCCCTTCATCGACCCCGGCTCCGTCTATGACGGCAATGTCTGGGACTGGGACACGTTCTGGTCGGTGTACGGGCTGTTCAGCGTGTCGGAGCTGTTCCCGGAGGAGCTGAACCAGCGCATCCTGCACCACGCGGAGGGCAATGTACGCAACTTCATGGACCACCAGCAGCCTGACGGTTACATTCCCATGATGATTGAGGTGGCACAGTGGCCCGAGCCCTATCTGGTGATGAAGCACAAGGAGGGTGTGCGCATGAACATGCATAAGCCCTTCCTTGCCAGTCAAATCGCGCTGATATCCCGCAAAAAGCAGGACTGGACATGGGCGCAGGCATTTGTGGAGCCGCTGGAGCGGTACTTTGCGTATTATCAGACCTATTTCAACGACAACTGCGGCCTGTATGTTTGGCATGATGACATTATGATTGGCATGGACAACGACCCGGCCACCTTCGGCAGGCCTCATGATGCCACCGCCAACATTTTCCTCAACAGCTTCATGGTCATGGAGCTGCAGGCCATGGCTGACCTGCTCACGGCCCTGAACCTCCCCTGCGAGGTGTACACGGCCCGCAGGCAGGCCCTGATCGATGCCATCCAGCGGGAGTGCTGGGATCCGCGGGATCAGTTCTTCTACTCCGTGGATGTGGATATCAGGACCCGCAAGTATGACTGGTTCCATCAGGGGCTTGGCGTGTTCTGGAAAACGCTGCCCATCAAGGTGCGGGTATGGTCGGGCTTCCTGCCGATGCTGGCGGGCTTTGCCACGCCGGAGCAGGCCGCTGCGCTGGCCCGTCACGCCATGGATGAGGGCACCTTCTTCAGCCCGTGGGGGGTGTGTACGCTGGCCAAGGATGAGCGCATGTTTGACCTGTCCGTCACCAACAATCCCTCCAACTGGCTGGGGCCGATCTGGCTGGTGGCGAACTATGCTGTGTTCAAGGGGCTGCTGAACTACGGTTATCTTGCGCAGGCAAGGCACATTGCGGAAGGCTCCCTGCGGCTGCTGGTGGATGATTTGCAGGAAACCGGCAGCATGCACGAGTATTACAGTCCCCTGGACGGCAAGCCTGTGATGAACGGCGGCTTCATCAACTGGAACATTCTCGCCCTGACCATGATGAAAGAACTGGAAGCCGCCCCCTAACGACCCTCTCCAAGGGAACGCGCCAGCGGAAAAGGGTCAAGGGGCGATGCCCCTTGTGGGGTTTGGGGCAAGGCCCCAAGCAGGTCTGGGCGGCAGCCCAGCGCAACATCTTCCATTCATCCAAAGGGAACAGAAGAAACCAAAGTTTCCAAGCAGACGGCGCAGCCCGTCCGCGTCGGAAACGACAGGTTCCTTCCCGCATCCAAGGACAGACTATCTCCACCCGGCTCATCGACAAAAGAGCAACCGCGCATCTGCAATGCTGGCAGGTGCGCGGTTTTCACTGTCATAGGTTTAGGGTCGTGGTGAGAGGTCACTCCTGTACAGGCTGCGAAACCTGCCGTTTCCTACGTGGCCGGGCTACGCCGTCTGCTTGGAAACTCTGGTTTTTTCCGATTCCTTTTTACAGTTCAAATGTGTTGCGCTGGGCTGCCGCCCAGACCTGCGCAGGGGTTTCACCCCTGCACCCCACAAGGGGCATCGCCCCTTGACCCCTTCGACGCTGGCGCGTTCCCTTGGAGATGGCTTATTCTTCAAGCAGGCGAATCGCGCGGATATCAGCTTCGGTGACGGTCATGTAGAGTGTGCGCTGGTTGGTATAAATCACCATGCCGGGGGCGGCACCACCGGGCTTCTTCACATGACGGCGCAGGGTGTAGTCAATCGGCACGGAGGAGGACCGCTGCCCCTTGGAGTACCACGCCGCCAGCATGGCGGCTTCCAGCAGCGTCCTGTCCGGCACGGGGCCGGCGGCTGCGTCATGGCGGATGATGACATGGCTCCCGGGCATGTCCTTGGCATGGAGCCAGGTTTCCCCGGGCTTGGCAGAGGTGGTGAGCCGGTCATTCTGGGCAGCGTTCTTGCCCACAAAGATGTCGATGCCCTCCGAGGACTGGTAGCGGTAGGGCTTGCTTTGCGGCAGGGCGCGCTGCTGGCGGCGGTTGGTGTTGCGCTTCATGTAGCCGGTGCGCACCAGCTCCTGTCGGATTTCCTCCAGCTCGCTCTCCCCCACACACTTGCCCACATCCAGCAGGCAGCTTTCCAGATAGGTCAGCTCGGCCACGGTCTTTTCCTTCTGCTGGGCGGCTGTTTCACGGGCGGAGCGGGCTTTTTGATACTTTTTGAAATACCGCTGGGCATTCTGCACAGGGGTGAGCTGATTGTCCAGCTCCACGGTGATATCCCCGCCGTTTTCATCGTAGAAGTTGGGCAGGGTGGCGCAGGTCATGCCCTTTTTCAGCTGCCAGAGATTGGCGTTGATGAGCTCGCCCTTGAGCCGGTATTCCTCCATGCGGGCGGCAGAGGCCAGTTCTTCCTCCTGCAAAGCCAGCTTGCGTTCACAGCGTTCGATTTGACCCTTGAGCAGGCGCACCATGGACGCGCTTTTTTGATTCATGCGGTCTTGCCTGTCCCGTGCGCCGAAGTACCGCTCCAAGGCCTGGCTGACGGTCGCGCAGGCATGCTGGCGTTCCAGCGGGCGGCTCAGATACGGGAAGGCAAACACGTCCTCGGTTTCTCCGTCCTCGCTCAGCAGCACCTGCGGAGCGGTCATTTGCGGCAGACGCTGCATCATGTCCGCCAGACGCTGGGCAGCGTCGGTCATGTCAGCCGGGCGATCCTCCCCGGGGGCAAGCACCCGGAAGGCCAGCTCCCGCGCTGCCGGATTGGACAGGCCTGCCACACTGGCGGCGAGGGCCTTGTGCAGGGGGGTATCGCCCTGTGCGCTCAGGCGTGCCAGCAGCATGTCCGGGGTGATATTCTCCGGGGCCAGCTTGTCCTGGGCGGGGGGCGGCAGGTAATCCAGGCCCGGCTGGATTTGCCGGACACGGCTCATTTCGGCGTTGACGTGCCGGGCGGCTTCCAGAATGCGGCCGCTACCGTCCACGAGAATCAGGTTGGAATGGCGGCCCATCATTTCCAGGATGAGTCGGCGCAGCACATGGTCGCCCATTTCATCCACGGCATCCATGTCGATATAGACCACACGGTCGCCGCCGATTTGGCGCACGGACTGCACCCGCGCACCCATCAACTGTTTGCGCAGGAGCATGCAGAACATGGGCGGCTCCAGCGGATTGGGAAACGTGGAGGTGGTCAGGTGGCAGCGGGCGTTATTGGGCGAGGCGCACAGGAGCAGGCGACGGTTTTCGTTCCCGGCGCGGATAAGGAGAATGACGGTATCCTTTTCGGGCTGGGTGATTTTATCAATACGGCCACCAGCCAGCGCAGCGTCCAGCTCTCTGGCGGCAAAGCCGATGGTCAGTCCATCCATGGGCATGGGGAAGCCCCCTTCCTTCACAATCGTTGTCCCCATTATACCTGATTTGCGGCAAAAAGCCAACCCTGTCATACACGCCGCTGTGCCAACATACATTCCACCAGACCGACGGAGATAGAGGAGGCCGAAAGCGGTGAAGCTGAAATGGAAATGGCACTGGAAGCGTGCAGACCTGGAACGGATGCTGATTGTATGCGCGGCGGCATTGGTGGTGGCGTTGGCCCTGCGCACCGGTACGCCTGCCACGCAAATGCTCTACGAGGAGCCGCCGCTGACGGCGACCGAAACGCTGGTGGAGGCAGAGGTCATATCGGATGTACCCATGCAAACCACGGTGTGCTGGTACCGGGACGGGGACGGTTATCTGGTGCCTGTTACGCGGCAGATTCCCCAGCAGGACGGTGTGGCCAAGGCGACCCTTGCGCTGATGGTGCAGTCCAGCGAGAATGATCTGGCGGCGGCGCGGATGGGGCTGACGAACGTCATCCCGGAGGGGACGACCTTTGATTTGGACATCAACCGGGGCAAGGCGCGTGTGGACATGAGCAAGGAAGCCCTCAACTGTGCCACAGCAGAGGACGAGCTGCTGATGGTGCAGGGAACGGCGGCGGCGTTATGCGAGTTTGACACGGTGGACGAGGTATCCTTCCTCTTTGATGGGCAGAAACGCAGTCAGCTGACCCATGGCACGGATGTATCGGGGGTGTTCACCCGCAACAATGTGAACATGGAGAGTCTGCCGACCATGGCGTCCGGCAGTGCGTATGCGTCACAAGTGCAGCTCTACTTCCCCTCGGCCAGCGGAAATCTGCTGGTACCCATCACGCGGACGGTCTTTTCACCTGTGGACCTGTCCACCGCGATGCTGGAGCTTGCCAAGGGCCCGCAGTCGGACAGCGGTCTGGAAGCTCCCCTGCCCCGTGACTGCGGCATTCGCTCGGTGAAGGTGAACAACGGCGTTGCCACCATTGATTTCAGCAAGGAATTCATGACCATCACCCAGCACAGTGACGGCGGTCAGCAGGCCATGCGTGCTGTCCTGTTCACCGCCAGCCAGTTCCCCGGTGTGAAGCAGGTGAAGATTCTCGTGGATGGTCAGCCCTTCGATACGCCTACCGCTTCGACCCTGCTCAACGATGCAACAGAAGTCATGGCGCAGTATCCCGGCGTTGTGGAGATTGATTGAGGGGGGAGACGAGCAGGGGCTCTGCCCCTGCACCCCGCCAGAGGGGCATTGCCCCTCTGGACTCCCTTTCGAGGGGGGCGTTGCTGGGTTTCTCCTTTGCAGGGGTCACGCCGCGCGGAGGGCGCGGCGCGACGCGGAACATGGAGGGTAAAAAAGGCTGGTGTGCGGCTCCGAAGGGGGGAGCTGGCACACCAGCTTTGTATTTACAGGTGACAGTCGAGGGCGGAGAGCTTGTCTACAACCAGGCGGTGAATGAAGGCCACGGCTTCATCGGCGGGGACGCGCTCCTGCATGGACTTGTCGCGGGTGGAAACCTCAATGGTGCCGTTCTTCAGGCCCTTGGGGCTGACGATGACACGCACGGGTATGCCGAACAGGTCAGCATCGGCAAACATCACGCCTGCGCTCACAGGACGGTCATCCCAGATGACCTCCACGCCCAGGGCGGTCAGCTCGTCATGGATTTTCTGGGACATGGCGGCAACCTCGGGGTTGTCCGCACGCATGGAGCACAGATGCACATGCCAGGGCGCAATGGAGATGGGCCAGATGGG
>JBJEUL010000314.1:0-37045 GCA_051883835.1 Aristaeellaceae bacterium | reverse complement strand
TGGCTGATGCCCCGGCCCTCCGTCAGGGTCAGGATGCACGCGCCCGCCATCACCCTGGGGCCGCGGATGACCACCGCGCCGTCATGCAGGGGGGTATTGGGCTCAAAGATGTTCTCCAGCAGCGCGGCGGAAATTTCCGCGTCGATGGAGATGCCGGTTTCAATCACGTCCTTCAATCCGGTCTTGCGCTCGAACACCAGCAGCGCGCCCACCCGGCGGCGGCTCAGGTTCGTCAGGCACTGGATGATTTCCGTGATGATATGCTCCTGTTCATCCGGCTCCTCCAGCCGCTTCTTCTCCAGAATGGCCCCGCGGCCCATCTGCTCCAGCACCTTGCGCAGCTCCGGCTGAAAGAGAATCACCAGCACCAGCGCACCGTTGGTAAGCACCTGCATCAGCAGCCAGTTGAGCGCAGTCAGGCCCATCAAATTGCTCGCGCCCACAATGAGCAGCAGCAGAAACAGGCCCTTCAATACCGCGCTGCCCCGGGTTTGACGGGTGAGCATCAGCAGCTGGTAGATGATCACCGTGACAACCAGAATATCCAGCAGGTCGGTCAATCCGGGGCGGTTGAACACGTTCCACACCAGGTTTTGGATCGTATTCCAAAGTGATGACACGCGATTTCTACCCCACTTTCGTACTCCTGACAGTCTTGCCCTTATTATACTACAACTGCGGCAGAATATGAATGCCTTTTCAGGCATTTCGCGCAGTTTTTTTCAGCCGCACACCATCCTTGCGAAGGGTACGGTGATTCAACGAATCCAGGCGTGGCTTCTTCCCGGCGGCAGAAAAATTCACACATTCTCCACAATCAAAAGGAGGGCAGACCATGGAGTCCGCCCTCTCAGACTGTCAAAGAAGTGGTGCAGTTTCTCCCCTCTTGGGATAGTGGATAAGCACAGGGGAGGGAGGATGCTCCTCTTGCAGTCCATGGAACCTGCCGTTTCCAACGCGGACGAACTTCGTCGTCTGCTTGGAAACTCACATTTTCTGCTGTTCCCTTTTGTTGAGTGAAGGTGTTGCGCTGGGCTGCCGCCCAGACCTGCGCAGGGGTTTCACCCCTGCACCCCACAAGGGGCATCGCCCCTTGACCCCTTCGACGCTGGCGCGGTCCCTTGGAGGTTGCTCTCTCCTTGGAACTGAATCTGTCAGACGTGCAGCTCCTGCTTTTCGCCCAGCACCTGTGCGTTCTCCGCCAGCAAGGGGCGGATGATGTCGCTGAGGAACTCCTCTACCTGCTGGCTGCTGCGGCCGGTGAAATGCTCGGGCTGGAGAATGGCCTCCACTTCCTCCCGCGTCACCATGAAGGCCGGGTCAGCGCAGATGCGGTCAATCAGGTCGTTCGCGCCGCCCTCCTCCTTGACCACGCGGGCAGCGGCCTGCGAATGCACGCGCAGCTTCTCGTGCAACTCCTGCCGGTTGCCGCCCTTCTTGACGGCATCCATCATGATGTTCTCCGTGGCCATGAAGGGCAGCTCATTCATCACGCGGGCGCGGATGACCTTCTCGTAGACCATCAGGCCGTCACACACATTCATCATGATGTTCAGGATGGCATCCACTCCCAGGAACGCTTCCGCCACGGACAGCCGCTTGTTGGCGGAGTCGTCCAGCGTGCGCTCGAAGAACTGCGTGCCGGTGGTCAGGGCATTGTTCACCGGGTCCACCATCACAAAGCGGGCCAGGGCGTTGATGCGCTCGCAGCGCATGGGGTTGCGCTTGTAGGGCATGGCGGAGGAGCCGATTTGGCTCTTTTCGAAGGGTTCCTCCATTTCCTTGAAGCTGGCCAGCAGGCGCATATCATAGGCGAACTTGCTGGCGGACTGCGCCACGCCGGAGAGCGCGGACACCACCATATAGTCCACCTTGCGGGAGTAGGTCTGGCCGGACACCGGCACCACCTTGTCAAAGCCCATGGCGTGGGCAATGTCCATTTCGACGGCCTTGATTTTCGCGCTGTCGCCGCCGAAGAGCTCCATGAAGCTGGCCTGCGTGCCCGTGGTGCCCTTGCTGCCCAGCAGGGCCAGGGAATCCAGCCGGTGCTCGATTTCCAGATAGTCCATGTACAGTTCATTGAGCCACAGGGTTGCGCGCTTGCCCACCGTGGTCAGCTGCGCGGGCTGCAAATGCGTGTAGGCCAGCGCAGGCACGGCCTTGTACTTGTCCGCAAAGTCCGCCAGCAGGGCCATGACGTTGAGCAGCTTGCGCTTGACCACCTGCAGGCCCTGGCGCATGATGATGACATCGGTATTGTCGCCCACATAGCAGCTGGTCGCGCCCAGATGGATGATGCCTGCCGCGTTGGGGCATTGCAGGCCGTAGGCATAGACGTGGCTCATCACGTCATGGCGGCATTCCCGCTCACGGCGCAGGGCATCGTCATAGTTGATATCGTCCTGATGGGCTTCCAGCTCGGCAATCTGTTCATCGGTGATGTCCAGGCCCTGATTCTTCTCGGCTTTGGCCAGGGCAATCCACAGCTTGCGCCAGGTGCGGAACTTGTTGTCCTCGGAGAAGATGAACTGCATCTCCTTGCTGGCGTAGCGGGTGGAGAAGGGGCTGATATAGCTGTCATGAGGCATGGTAGCGACCTCCTGTCATGTTGTTTCGTGGGGGGTGATGCGCCGGGCCAATTCGAGGGCCAGCAGGGCCACCCTGTCCTTTTCCTCCACCTTGTCATGGGCGGAAAGGCTGCGTGGATCCCAGGCATCGCTGTCCAGGTTATCCCCGGCGTAGAAGAAGATGAACGCGTCCTTCCCTCGGAATTGGGCCAGCGCGGCCACGGCAGCGGCTTCCATCTCCACGCACACGCAGCCCTGCGCCCTGCGGTGCCGCACCTTCTCCGGCGTTTCCCGGAAGAAAGCGTCCGTTGTCCAGGTCTTGCCCTGGGTGTGGGACACGCCGCATTCGTCCAGCAGGTGGAGGAACTCGGCGCGGTAGCGGGGGTTCAGCTCGATTTCGTCCGAGGGCGGTGCGTAGTGGAAGCTGGTGCCTTCATCCCGCAGCGCGGCGGTGGGCAGAATCACGGAGCAGTCCGCGATGCTTTGATTCAGCACGCCGCAGTTGCCAAAGAGAATGACCCGCTTCACCCCCAGCGCGAAGGCTTCCTCCAGATTGCCCACACACAGCGGCGCACCGACCCCGGCCATCATTAGCGCGACAGGCACGTCGCCATACACCGCCCGGTACACGGGATACACCATGTTGGCGGACTTGATGTGCGCGATGGGCTGGGCGTTCAGGCTTTCCACCATGCGTGCGAAGGTCACACGGGAGAAGCAGGATACCATGGTTTCCGGCATGTCCGGCAGGGGCTTGTGGGCCATGGAGGGATTGATAACCGCCGAGGGGTTGGGGTCGAATTCCGTCAGCAGCACGGGGCGTTGGCCTCCTTTGTGGTGGGATAGGCCTATTATACGGGAGGACGGGGCCAAAAGCAAGCCGCGCCTCCCCTGCCCGGGTGGGAAGGGGAGGAACGGGGGGACGGGGGGTGCGCCGTCTGCTGGGAAACTCACGTTTTTTGCTGTTCCCTTTGAGGGCATTGAACGTGTTGCGCTGGGCTGCCGCCCAGACCTGCGCAGGGGTTTCACCCCTGCACCCCACAAGGGGCATCGCCCCTTGACCCCTTTCCGCTGCGCGTTCCCTTGGAGTTGGTCTTATTTGAAGTAGGCGACGCCGCCCTCGAACAGGGGCTGGTACTTGTTGCCGGGGACGTTCTTGTACAGGTTCTCGCCGGAACGCTCGGTGTGGCCCATCTTGCCCAACACGCGGCCATCGGGGCTGGTAATGCCCTCAATGGCGTAGTAGCTGGCATTGGGGTTGAAGCGCATATCCATGCTGGGTGTGCCGTTCAGGTCAACGTACTGGGTGGCGATTTGTCCGTTGGCCGCCAGCTCGCGGATGAGCTTCTCCGGGCCAACAAAGCGGCCCTCGCCGTGGGAAATGGCCACGGTATGGATGTCGCCCGCCTCGCAGCGGCTCAGCCACGGGGACTTGGCAGAGGCCACGCGGGTGCGCACCAGCATGGACTGGTGACGGCCAATCTCGTTGAAGGTCAGGGTCGGACACTGGTCATCGGTGTCCACGATGCGGCCATAGGGGACCAGACCCAGCTTAATCAGGGCCTGGAAGCCGTTGCAGATGCCCAGCATCAGGCCGTCACGCTTCTCCAGCAGCTCGGACACAGCGTCCTTCATGGCGGGATTGCGGAAGAAGGCCGTGATGAACTTGGCAGAGCCGTCCGGCTCGTCACCGCCGGAGAAGCCGCCGGGCAGCACAATCATCTGGCTGCGGGCAATCATCTCTGCTGCCTTGCGGATGGACTCGGTGATGGCCTCAGGGCGCAGGTTGTTGATGACCAGAATCTCCGCCTTGCCGCCGGCACGCTCCACCGCACGGGCGGTGTCATACTCGCAGTTGGTGCCGGGAAACACGGGGATGAAGGCCAGCGGCTTGGCCACGGAGATGGCGGGCTTCACGGCGGGCTTGCTCAGGCAGGTGAAGGTCTCGGTGGTCTCGCCATCGTGACCGTGGTAGGGGAACACCTTCTCCAGCTTGCCCTCGTAGATGTCCTGCATGGGGTTCAGGTCGATGCGGTCACCCTCGTACTCCAACGCCCAGTCGGGGATGGTGTCGCCCACCTTGCTGCCCAGCTCGCACTCGGCGGCGCACTCAATCAGCATGCCGCCCATCTGCTGGGCGAACAGGTCGCCCTCGTAGTCGTCATCAATGCGGGTGCCGATGCCGTTGCCCATGCCCATCTTGAACAGGCCCTCCGCCACGCCGCCCAGGCCCAACGCCCAGGCTGCCACGATGGTGCCGTCCAGAATGCCCTTGTGCACCGCCTCAAAGTTAGCGGTCAGCGCGGGGGTATCGTGGGGGTCGCAGGCCATCAAACGGATGCTGTGACCGGCTTCCTTGAATTCCGGGGAAATGACCTCGCTGGCCTTGCCGGGTGCCACAGCAAAGGAGCAGAGCGTGGGCGGCACGTCCATCTTCTCGAAGGTGCCGGACATGGAATCCTTGCCGCCGATGGCCGCGATGTTCAGGTCAAGCTGCGCATCGAAACCGCCCAGCAGCGCGGCGAAGGGCTTGCCCCACCGCTTGGGGTCGCCGGTCATGCGCTCGAAATACTCCTGGAAGGTCAAATAGGCCTTCTTGTAATCGAAACCGGCACACACCAGCTTCGTGACGCTCTCAATAACCGCCAGATAGCTGCCCTCATAGGGGGACTGCTCCAGCAGCTCGGGGTGCATGCCGTAGGCCATGCCGGACACGGTGTCCGTCACGCCCTCCAGCACGGGCAGCTTGGCCACCATGGTCTGATTGGGGGTCAGCTGCTTCTTGCCGCCGAAGGGCATCAGGACAGTCGCCGCGCCGATGGTGGCATCGAAGCGTTCGCTCAGGCCCTTCTTGGAGCAGATGTTCAGGCTGCCTGCCATGGCCGCGAACTTCTCGGACACGGTTTCCCCCGCAAAGGGCACCTGCGCCACGCTGTCCTCAGGCACCTGTACGGTGGTGTGCTTCTCCGCGCCGTTGCTGTTGAGGAACTCGCGGGACAGGTCAACGATGGTCGCACCCTTCCAGGTCATGCGCAGGCGGGGCTCCGCCGTGACCTCGGCCAGCACGGTGGCTTCCAGGTTTTCCCGCTCGGCAGCAGCCAGGAAAGCGTCCACGTCCGCCGGGTCAAGCACCACGGCCATGCGCTCCTGGGATTCGGAGATGGCCAGCTCGGTGCCGTCCAGGCCGTCATACTTCTTGGGCACCTTGTCCAGCTCGATGAGCAGACCGTCCGCCAGCTCGCCGATGGCCACGCTCACACCGCCTGCGCCGAAGTCGTTGCACCGCTTGATGAGCCGGGTCACTTCCCCGTCACGGAACAGACGCTGCAGCTTGCGCTCGGTGGGGGCATTGCCCTTCTGCACCTCCGCGCCGCAGGTTTCAATGGATTCCAGCTTGTGGGACTTGGAGGAGCCGGTGGCACCGCCGATGCCGTCACGCCCGGTGCGCCCGCCCAGCAGCACAATCTTGTCGCCAGGGGCAGGCACCTCGCGGCGCACGTTCTTTTCCGGGGCCGCGCCCACCACCGCACCGATTTCCAGACGCTTGGCGGCATAGCCGGGATGATACACCTCATCCACCAGACCCGTGGCCAGACCGATTTGATTGCCGTAGGAGGAATAGCCAGCCGCCGCCGTCGTGACCAGCTTGCGCTGGGGCAGCTTGCCGGGCAGGGTCTCGCTGACGGGCTTGAGGGGGTCTGCCGCGCCGGTGACGCGCATGGCCTGATACACATAGGTGCGCCCGGAGAGCGGGTCACGAATCGCGCCGCCAATACAGGTCGCCGCGCCGCCGAAGGGCTCGATTTCCGTGGGGTGATTGTGGGTCTCGTTCTTGAACATGAGCAGCCATGGCTCGCTCACGCCGTTCACGTCCACGTCAATCTTGATGGAGCAGGCGTTGATTTCCTCGCTCACGTCAATGTTGGGCGTTTGACCAATCCTGCGCAGGTATTTGCCGCCCATGGTGGCAATGTCCATCAGGTTCACGGGCTTCTGGCTGACGCGCTGGCCGTAGACCGTCTCGCGGGCGTTGAGGTACCGCTGGAAGGCCTTCTCCACCGCGGCCTTCTCAATCTGCGCGCTGTCGATGGTGGTCAGGAAGGTGGTGTGACGGCAGTGATCCGACCAGTAGGTGTCAATCATGCGGATTTCGGTCAGCGTGGGGTCACGATGCTCGCTGGCGAAATAATCCCGGCAGAAGGCCAGGTCATCGTCATCCATGGCAAGGCCGTACTTCTTCACGAAGGCCTGCACTTCCTCAGCGTTCATCGCCGTGAAGCCGTGCAGGGTTTCCACATGGTCAGGGGTTTCATACTGCTGCTGCAGGGTGGCGCGCTCTGCCAGCGAAGCCTCGCGGGACTCCACGGGGTTGATGACGTGCTTCTTCACCCGGGCCAGCTCGTCCTCGGTGAAGTCGCCCTCCAGCATGTACACCCGGGCAGAGCGCACGGTGGGCCGGTCACACTGGCCCACCAGCTGAATGCATTCCTCGCAGGACGCGGCGCGCTGGTCGTACTGGCCGGGCAGGAACTCCACGGCGAACACGGCCTTGCCGCCCTGAGGCAGGGTGTCGTAGGTATCATCCACCTGCGGCTCGGAGAACACAATGGGCTTGCACTGTGCATACAGCGCGTCAGCCACGCCCTCCACATCGTAGCGGTTCAGCATCCGCAGCCCGGTGATGGACTTGATGAGCAGAATATGGCGGATTTCCCACAGCAGCTGCTTGGCTTCCACCGCATATTCCGGCTTTTTCTCCACATAAATGCGCTTGACGCTCATGAAATAACCTCCTGTATTTGGCTTACAGGGCCTGCAACGCCCGCTGGCCAATATCATGGCGCATGTGCCTGTCGGTGAAGGTAATCTTCTCCGCCGCATCATAGGCCCTGTCGATGGCTTCCTTCAGGGTGTCAGCCGTAGCCGTCACGCCCAGCACACGACCGCCAGAGGTGACCACCTGGCCCTCGGTCAGCTTGGTGCCTGCATGGAACACCGTTGCGGTCTTTTCCGCTTCCGCAAGGCCGGAGATGGGATAGCCGCTCTTGTAGCTGACGGGATAGCCGCCGCTGGCCAGCACCACACAGCAGGCCGCGCCCTCATCAAAGACCACGGGGGTATCCGCCAGGGTACCATCAACCGTCGCCTGCATGATGGTCAGCAGGTCGCTCTTGAGCAGGGGCAGCACCACCTGCGTTTCCGGGTCGCCAAAGCGGCAGTTGTACTCAATGACCTTGGGGCCGTTGGGGGTCATCATCAGCCCGAAATACAGGCAGCCCCGGAAGGTGCGGCCCTCGGCGTTCATGGCGGCGATGGTGGGCAGGAAGATTTCCTGCATGCACCGCTGCGCCAGCTCGGGGGTATAGCAGGGATTGGGCGCGATGGTGCCCATGCCGCCGGTGTTCAGGCCCTCGTCATGATCCAGCGCGCGCTTGTGATCCATGCTGGACACCATGGGCATGACCACCTTGCCGTCGGTGAAGGCCAGCACGCTGACCTCCGGCCCGGTGAGGAACTCCTCAATGACCACCCGCGCCCCGGATGCACCGAACTTGGCTTCCTTCATCATGGAGCCGACTGCCTCCACCGCAGATGCCTTGTCCGGGCAAATCAGCACGCCCTTGCCCAGGGCCAGGCCGTCCGCCTTGACCACGATGGGATAGCTCACGCCCTGCAAATAGCTGACCGCCGCGTCATAATCCTCAAAGGTTTCATAAGCGGCGGTGGGAATGCCATACTTCTTCATCAGGTTCTTGGAAAAGACCTTGCTGCCCTCGATGATGGCGGCATTCTTCTCCGGCCCAAAGGCAGGAATGCCCACGGCCTTGAGTTCATCCACCATACCCAAACACAGCGGATCATCGGGAGCCACGACCACAAAGTCCATGGCATTGTCCTTGGCCCACTGAACAATCCCCGCCACATCCGTGGCTTTCAGCGGCACCAGCTCGCAAATGGCCGCCATGCCGCCATTGCCGGGAGCCGCATACAGCTTCTCCACGCTGGGATTCTCCGCAATCTTCGTGGCGATGGCATGCTCCCGTCCACCCCCACCGACAATCAATACCTTCATACCCAATCTCCTTCTATCGCCAAAACGTTCCCCATCGTCCCCCACCGTCCCGGCTCTGCGTCGCGCCGCGCCCTCCGCGCGGCGTGACCCCTGCATCGGAGGAACCAAGTGTAGGCCCCCCCGAAAGGGAGTCCAGAGGGGCAATGCCCCTCTGGCGGGGTTCAGGGGCAGAGCCCCTTGTCAGTGGTGGAACAGACGCATGCCGGTGAAAGCCATGACCATGTTGTACAGGTTGCACACTTCAATCACGTTGTCATCGCGGATGGAGCCGCCGGGCTGAGCCACATAGCTGACGCCGGAGCGGTGAGCGCGCTCAATATTGTCACCAAAGGGGAAGAAGGCATCACTGCCCAGCGCAACACCGGTCTGCTGATCCAGCCAGGCACGCTTTTCCTCGCGGGTCAGCGGCTCGGGCCTTTCCTTGAAGAAACGCTGCCAGCGGCCCTCGGCCAGCACTTCCTCGGGGTCATCGGAGATGAACACATCAATGGTGTTGTCCCGGTCAGGGCGGGCCAGCTTGTCCACAAAGGGCAGGGCCAGCACACGCGGATGCTGCCGCAGCAGCCAGTTGTCCGCCTTCTGACCCGCCAGACGGGTGCAGTGAATGCGGCTCTGCTGTCCCGCGCCAATGCCGATGGCCTGACCGCCCTTGGCGTAGCACACGGAGTTCGACTGCGTATACTTGAGCGTAATCAGGGCAATCACCAGGTCGCGCTTGGCGTCCTCGGGCAGCTCCTTGTTGTCGGTGACAATGTTGTCCAGCAGCGCGTTGTCAATGACAAACTCATTGCGGCCCTGCTCGAAGGTCACGCCAAACACCTGCTTGCGCTCCACCGGCGCAGGACGATAGGCCGGGTCAATCTGCACAATGTTGTAGTTGCCCTTCTTCTTGGCCATGAGGATGGCCATGGCTTCCTCGGTGTAGCCGGGGGCGATGATACCGTCGGACACCTCGGGCTTGATGAGCCGGGCCGTGGCGACGTCACACACATCGCTCAGGGCAATCCAGTCGCCGAAGGAGGACATGCGGTCCGCGCCGCGGGCCCGGGCATAGGCGCAGGCCAGCGGGGACAGCTCCTGCTCCCCCACAAAATAAATCTGCCGCAGCGTATCATCCAGCGGCACGCCCACTGCCGCACCAGCCGGACTCACATGCTTGAAGGAGGCCGCCGCAGGCAGGCCCGTTGCACGCTTCAGCTCACTGACCAGCTGCCAGCCGTTGAGCGCGTCCAGAAAATTGATATAGCCGGGCTTGCCGTTGAGCACGGTGATGGGCAGCTCGCCCTGCTCCATGTAGATGCGGGACGGCTTCTGGTTGGGATTGCAGCCATATTTGAGTTCCAGTTCCGTTGCCATGGGATTCCTCCTTGTTGATGTCGGGGGGACGCTGGGCTGCCGCCCAGACCTGCGCAGGGGCGTTGCCCCTGCACCCCACAAGGGGCATCGCCCCTTGACCCTTTCGACGCTGGCGCGGTCTCTTGGGGGTTAGTTGTTTTTGTTCAGGATGCGGGTTTCTGTTGCGCCGGTGCGAATGTTGATGGTGCGCACGAACAGGCTGACCTTGTTGTCGGCGTTCAGGCTGTCCCATACATGGCGGGTCAGCTCGTCAATGTCACCGGTGAAGCAAACGCGCTCGGGTTCGCCCTCGAAGGAGGGAATGGGGGTGCCGTTGCAGCGGTAGGTGTGGATGAAGTGGCCCACACCGGGCTGGGGCTGGCAGTAGTCGAAGAAGAACCGCTGCACGCTGCGCTCATCGCCGTTGTCGCTCTTGAGGATGGACAGCTTGTACATCGCCTTGCCGTCTGCCACGCGCACGATGCCGCTGATACGGGGTGTCCAGTTGGGCGCATCATCCTCGAAGGTGCGGGTGCGCAGCGCGTCCTCGAAGGTGCGGCCATCCACCATGAAGTCGTAGACCGTGTCGGTCTGGTCGCCGTTGGTGACGATGGTCTGACCATCGGGCAGCACCCGCACGGGCGCGTAGATAATCAGATGAGGGTCTACCATCTTGCTCTCGTCAAAGGCGCGGGTGATGATGCCCCCGTCCCTTTCCACAAACACACGGTTGCGGCTGTTAACGCTGCGGCCCATGATGAAGTAGACAATCACGGCGTTTTCGCCCTTCTCGTCCAGGCCCAGCATGATGCCCCGGCCGGGATAGTCATTGGCGGAAAGAGCCTTGTAGAAGGATTCGGTCTGCATAGGTTCATCTCCTCTTGTGTCACAGCATGGAATGGGCCACATCCTCCAGAGCCTGCGGGAGCAGCAGCCATTCGGCCTGCTCCATCACCCGCCGCTGGAGAATCTCCGGGGTATCCCCGGGCAGCACCTCCACCGCCTTTTGCGCGATGATATCGCCGCCGTCGGGAATCTCATTGACAAAGTGAACCGTGGCACCCGTGACCTTCACGCCCTTGGCAAGGGCCGCTTCATGCACCTTCAACCCATAAAAGCCCTTGCCGCAGAAGGAGGGAATCAGGCTGGGATGAATGTTCAGAATGCGATGGTCATAGGCGCGGATAACATTCTCCGGCAGGATGGTCAGGAACCCCGCCAGCACCGCCACATCAATGCGGTGCGCCCGCAGGGTCGCCAGCATCCGCTCGCCGTAGGTGTCGAGGCTCTCGTCCTTTTCCTTGTGCAGCACCACCGCCGGAATCCCCGCGTTTGCCGCACGGGTCAGGGCATACGCCTTGCTGTTGGAGGCAATCACCAACGCCAGCTCCGCCGAGGGAATCTTCCCCGCTGCCTTCGCGTCAATGATGGCCTGCAGATTGGTGCCGCCGCCCGACACCAGAATCGCCGCTCTTACCACAGTTCCACGCCCTTTTCACCCGCGACAATCTCGCCCAGGATGTACGCGCCTTCCTCGCCGTTGTCATGGAGGATTTCCAGCGCACGCGCTGCATCTTCCTTGGCCACGGTAATGGTCATGCCCACGCCCATGTTGTAGGTGTTGTACATGTCGCGCTCGGGGATGCTGCCTTCCCGGGCAATGATGTCGAAGATGGGCAGCACGCGCACATCGCTCTTGCGGATGCGGGCGCAGCAGCCCTCCTTCAGGCCCCGCGGGATGTTCTCATAGAAGCCGCCGCCGGTGATGTGGCTGATGGCCCGGGGCTGAATCTCCTTCAGCAACGCCATGACCGGCTTGACATAAATCTTCGTGGGGGTCAGCAGGGTGTCCCACAGGGACTTGTCCAGCTCGGGATAGGTGCGGTTTTCGCCGCCCTGACCAATCCCGAACACCTTGCGCACCAGCGAGAAGCCGTTGGAATGCACGCCGGAGGACGGCAGGGCAAGCATCACGTCACCGGGCTGCATGGTTTCCCGGTCAATGATGCGCTTCTTGTCCACCACGCCCACGGAGAAGCCCGCCAGGTCATAATCGTCATCGGGCATCATGCCGGGATGCTCCGCCGTTTCGCCGCCGATGAGCGCGGACTCCGCCTGCACGCAGCCCTCTGCCACGCCCGCCACGATGGCGGCAATCTTCTCCGGCACATTCTTGCCGCAGGCAATGTAATCCAGGAAGAACAGAGGCTTTGCACCGCAGCAGATGACGTCATTGACGCACATGGCCACGCAGTCGATGCCGATGGTATCATGCTTGTCCAGCAGCATGGCAATTTTGAGCTTGGTGCCCACGCCGTCGGTGCCGCTGACCAGCACAGGACGCTCCATGCCCTGGGTATCCAGCTCAAACAGGCCGCCGAAGCCGCCAATGCCATCCACCACACCGGCGGTCAGGGTACGGGCCACATGCTGCTTCATCAGTTCCACGGCCTTGTAGCCTGCGGTAATATCCACGCCTGCCGCCTTGTAGCTTGCGCTCTCGCTCTTCATGATGATTCTCCTATCCTTTTGATATCGGGGAGTCGATGGGACGGGAAGGCTCCCCTGCCCGGCGGACAGAGGAGTCGTTCCTCCGGCGGGAGCTGTGAAGCCCTCCGCCATCATGATGCTTATTCTTTTCCCCGCAGGGGCTGCTCGAAGCGGTGCTTCTGCTTGCCGCAGGGGGTCTTGACGGGATACTGGCCGGTGAAGCAGCCCTTGCAGAAGCCGCAGTGGCTGTCCGCCGCCAGCTTGTCGCAGGCCTCCAGGGGCAGGTAGCCCAGCGAGTCTGCGCCAATAATTTGACAGATTTCCTCCACGCTGTGATGCGCCGCAATCAGATTATCCGTGGAGTCCACGTCCGTGCCGAAATAGCAGGGCTGGATAAAGGGCGGCGAGGACATGCGCACATGGACTTCCGTTGCACCGGCCTCCCGCAGCAGCCGGACGATGTGGGCGCAGGTGGTGCCGCGCACGATGGAGTCATCCACCATGACCACGCGCTTGCCCTTCACCGTCGCGCTGACGGCGTTGAGCTTGATGCGCACGGCGTTCTGCCGCTGCTTCTGCCCCGGCTGGATGAAGGTACGGCCGATATACTTGTTCTTGATAAAGCCGATGCCGTAGGGAATGCCGCTCTGACGGGCAAAGCCCAGCGCAGCGTCCAGGCCGGAATCCGGCACGCCGATGACCACATCCGCCTGCACGGGATGCTCCAGGGCGAGGAACGCACCGGCACGCACACGGGCTTCATGCACGGAGCTGCCGTCAATCACACTGTCGGGCCGGGCGAAATAAATGTACTCGAACACGCACATGCCGTCATGGCACGCACCTTCGGACTTGTAGGACTGGATGCCGTCCTTGGTGACCACCACGACCTCGCCAGCCTCGATATCCCGCTCAAAGGTCGCGCCGATGGCATCCAGCGCGCAGGACTCGGAGGCAAAGACGATATCCTCCCCGATGCGGCCCATGCACAGCGGGCGGAAGCCATGCGGGTCACGGGCGGCAATCAGCTTGGTGGGACTCATGACAACCAGCGAATACGCGCCCTCAATCATGGGCATGGAAGCGCGGATGGCCTCCTCAATGGAGCCGCACTTGAGCCGCTGCTGGGTGATGATGTAGGCAATGACCTCGGTATCCGAGGTGGTATGGAAGATGGCCCCCTGCTGCTCCAGCTCGTCCCGCAGCTCACCGGCGTTGGTCAGGTTGCCGTTGTGGCAGATGGCCATGGCACCCTTGCGATGATTGACCAGCATAGGCTGGGCATTGTTGCGGTTCAGGGTGCCGGTGGTGCCGTAGCGGCAGTGGCCCACAGCCATTTGCCCCTCGTGCATCTTTTCCAGCACGTCCCGGGTGAATACATCCGTCACCAGGCCTACGTCCTTGTGACAGGTAATCACGCCGTCGTCATTCACCGCAATGCCGCAGCTTTCCTGGCCGCGATGCTGCAAGGCGTAGAGTGCGTGATAGGCTTCGGCCACCACACCCTCGCCGTTGCGGCGGTAGATGCCGAACACGCCGCACTCCTCATGAAGCTTGTCGAACATGCCCTTTTACTCCCCCATCAGACGCTTGAGAATCTCCTGATAGGCATCCTCCACGCCGCCCAGGTCACGGCGGAAGCGGTCCTTGTCCAGCTTCTCGTGGGTCTTGCTGTCCCAGAAGCGGCAGGTGTCGGGGCTGATTTCGTCCGCCAGCACCAGGGTGCCGTCGCTGGTGATGCCGAACTCCAGCTTGAAGTCGATCAGCTCGATCTCGCTCTGCTTCAGGAAGTCGGACAGCAGGCGGTTGATCTTCAGCGCGTAGGCGGCGATCTGGTCCAGCACGGGCTTGCTCACCCAGCCCATGGCCATGATGTGGTACTCGTTCACCATGGGGTCGCCCAGCTCATCGTCCTTGTAGCAGTACTCGATGACGGTGCTCTTCATCTTGGTGCCCTCGGGCAGGCCCAGACGCTTGGACAGGCTGCCGGCGGCGATGTTGCGGACGATGACCTCCAGCGGCACGATGGTCACCTTCTTCACCAGCGTCTCGCGGTCGGAAATCTCCTCGATGTAGTGGGTGGGCACACCGTTGCGCTCCAGCATCTGCATCAGGAAGTTGGTGACGCGGTTGTTGATAACGCCCTTGCCGGTGATGGTGCCGCGCTTGAGGCCGTTGAAGGCGGTGGCGTCATCCTTGTAGGACACCAGCACCACATCGGGATTGTCGGTGGCGAATACCTTCTTGGCCTTGCCTTCATAGAGCTGCTGCAGCTTCTTCATGGGAATACATCCTCCTCAACAATATTCATGCTTGCATGTGGAATGTTCGTGTTTTGGTTCAATCAGTCCACGGTCAGCGCGGCATCCTTGGCGATGACCGCATCATGCTGGGCCTTGCGCATGGCGGTGAGCCGCTGGGCCAGCGTGTCGTCGTGCACGGCGAGAATCTGCGCGGCCAGCAGGGCAGCGTTGGCGGCACCGTCAATGGCCACGGTGGCCACAGGCATGCCGCTGGGCATCTGCACCGTGGACAGGAGCGCGTCCAGACCGTCCAAGGTCGAGGACTTCACCGGGATACCGATGACCGGCAGCGTGGTCTGGGCCGCCAGAGCCCCGGCCAGGTGGGCAGCCTTGCCCGCTGCGGCAATCAGCACGCCGAAGCCCTTTTCCCGGGCCGTGGACGCAAAGGCCGCCGCCTCCGCCGGGGTACGGTGCGCGGAATAGACATGTGCCTCAAAGGGAATTTCCAGCTTTTTCAGCTGCTCGAAGGCCCCCTTGAGCACGGGCAGATCGCTGTCGCTGCCCATGATGACTGCAACCTTTTTCATGCTGTTTTCCTTTCCTTCGTCGCTGCGAACAAGAAAAGAGCATGGCGATTGTCTGGATATGCCACGCTCTTCCATCTCAGCAGCTCGGTCGATTTTGCACAGGGCTGGCCGCTGATGCCACGCTGCACACGGCTCATCGTGATGGTCATGGCATCCGCCTCCCCTCTGAAAATCAGGCTCATTATAGCCCAATCGACACGCTTCGTCAAGGGGAAATCCGAACATTTATCATTGCTAATTGTTTTTCGTTTGATTTTTGTCGTGGGTGGGCATTTAATGGCGGATTAGGACAAATCGGACGTGGAGAGCTGGGCTGCCGCCCAGACCTGCGCAGGGGTTTCACCCCTGCACCCCACAAGGGGCATCGCCCCTTGACCCCTTTCCGCTGGCGCGGTCCCTTGGAGAAGTCGGGATAAAAAAAAGCGGCCCTCCGTTTTTTGGGAGAGCCGTTGACATTAGCGGGTGCCTTTGTCGTAGGGGACGCCTTCTGCCTTGGGGGCATGGGACTTGCCGCTGGTCAGGGCCAGCACCACCAGGGAGATGATGTAGGGCAGCATGTTGTAGATGCTGCTGGGAATGTTCAGGCCGGCCAGGAAATCGAAGCCGGTGTACACGTTGCTCAGCGAACGGAACAGGCCAAAGAGCAGCGCAGCCAGCGCGATGCGGATGGGCTTCCACTGGCCGAAAATCATCACGGCCAAGGCCAGGAAGCCGAAGCCGGCCACGCCGTTCTCGAACTTCCACTCGCTCACACCGGCGGTGATGTATACCAGACCGCCAATGCCGCCCAGCATGCCGGAAATCATCACGCCTGCGTAGCGCATCTTGTACACATTGATGCCCACGGAGTCCGCCGCCTGCGGATGCTCGCCGCAGGCCTGCAAGCGCAAACCGAACTTGGTCTTGTACAGCAGCACATAGGAAACCACCAGCAGAATCAGGGCCAGCAGCATGAACCAGTTGAACTCAAAGCCGCCCAAATCCACGATAAAGGCCTTCTTGGCGTTGATGTACTGGATGATGGAGGACACGTTGTTGGGGTTGGCCGCGGTGTTCATGGCCTTGACAAACACGGTCGCCGCAGCAGTGCCCAGCAGATTCATGGCCGTACCGACCAGAGTCTGGTCAGCCTTGAAGTTGATGGCAGCCACGGCCAGCAGCAGCGAGTACAGCAGACCCAGCAACATCGCGGCTCCTATGCTGAAGGCAATGACCGTCAACGCGCTGGCACTGTCCGGCAGGAAGTGCATCACCAGCGCGCCGCCCAGCGCACCGAACACCATGATGCCCTCCAGACCGATGTTAATCACGCCCGAATGCTCGGAGAAGCAGCCGCCCAGGGCCACCAGAAGCAGCACGGAGGCGAAAATCAGCATGTATTGAATCAGAAGCGTCATTTGGCCTGTCCCTCCTTCCGCAGGGCTTGTTCAGCCCGGCGATCCATACGGCGGTTCATGAACTGCTTGAAGAACAGCACGAAGCTGCACAGGTAGATAATCATCGAGGAAATCAAATCGGAGATTTGCGAGCTGTACATGCTCTTGTCTACATAGGCACCGCCCTCGGTGATGTGCTGAATGAAGAAGGAGGAGAAAATGACGCCCACAGGATGCAAGCCACCCAGGAAAGCCGCCGCGATGCCGTTGAAGCCCATCGCAGGCACGGAGGACTGGGTCGTGACCCAGCGGCCATAGCCGGAGAGGAAATACATCGATGCGCCCAGGCCAGCCAGACCGCCGGAAATGGCCATGGTGAGAATCATGTTGCGCTTCTCGCGCATGCCGCAGTATTTGGCGGCGTTCTTGTTCAGACCGGTGGCCTTCAATTCATAGCCCAGCTTGGTCTTTTCCAGCAGCACCCACACCGTCACAGCCAGCAGCACAGCCAGCGGCAGGGCGATGGTCACATACTTGTTGTTGGCAAAGAACGTTTCCAGCCCCAGGGTGGGGAGCAGCGCGGAGGGATTGACCTTGGAGAGCATCAGGGTATCCGGGCTGTTGGGATCTTTCACCAGACTCAGCAGGGCATTGACCACATACAGGCTGATCCAGTTGAGCATGATGCAGGAGATGACCTCATTGACGTTGCGGTAGGCCTTGAGCGCACCGCACACCGCGCCCAGCAGCGCACCGGCCACAATCGCCGCCAGCATGCACACATACCAGGGCATGCCCAGTGCCAGCGCGCAGTACAGGCCCGCGCCTGCACCGGCCACATACTGACCGGCTGCGCCGATGTTGAACAGGCCCACCTTGTAGGCAAAGAGCACCGACAGGCTGCACATGAGCAGCGGTGCGGCCTTGACCAGCGTATTGCCCAGATTCTTGAGCTGCAGGGCCGGACGGCTGAAGCCGAAGAAATTCTTCACAATGGCGGTAATGGCTTCCCACGCACCGGCGGGGTTAATCAGCAGCAAAGCAATGTAGCCCACAATCAGGCCCAGCAGGATGCAAATCAGCGATGCCAGCAGCGTCTGCACCGCAGGCTGCCGCAGGAAAGGTGTACGCTTCTGATTGGCCATGGCTCACATCTCCTCCCTCTTGGCACCTGCCATGTACAGGCCCATTTCTTCCGCCGTGGTGGTCTTGGGGTCAAGCTGACCCACGATTTCGCCCTCGTACATCACCAGAATCCGGTCGGATACGTCCATGACCTCGTCCATCTCCAGCGAAACCAGCAGCACAGCCTTGCCTGCATCGCGCTCGGCCACGATTTGGCGGTGGATGTACTCAATGGCACCCACGTCCAGGCCGCGGGTAGGCTGCACGGCGATGAGCAGCTTGGGGTCCCTGTCGATTTCGCGGGCCACAATGGCCTTCTGCTGGTTGCCGCCGGACATGCTGCGGGCCTTGGTCACAGGGCCCTGGCCGGAGCGGATGTCATACTGTCCGATGAGCTTCTCGGCATAGGTGCGGATGTTCTTGCGCTGGAGGAAGCCCGCCTTGGTGAACTCCGGCTCGAAGTACCGCTGCAAAACGATGTTGTCCTCCAGCGAGTAGTCCAGCACCAGACCGTGCTTGTGGCGATCCTCGGGGATGTGGCTCATGCCCATCACACTGCGCTGACGGATGGGCATCTTCGTGATATCCTGCCCGCACAGGGTAATCTTGCCGCTCACCAGCGGCTCCAGCCCCGTCAGGCCATAAACGAACTCGGTCTGACCATTGCCGTCAATGCCTGCAATGCATACAATCTCGCCTGCACGAACCTCCAGCGACACATTCTTGACGGCGTTGTTCTTGTGCATCCGGGAGGCCACGGTCATGTTTTCCACCTTCAGGACGGTCTCGCCGGGGGTCTTGGGGGCCTTCTCCACATGGAAGTTGACGTTGCGGCCCACCATCATGGCGGACAGCTCCTCCATGGTGGTCTGCTTCGTCTCCACGGTGCCGATGTACTTGCCCTTGCGCAGCACGGAGCAGCGGTCAGCCACCGCCATAATTTCCGCCAGCTTGTGGGAGATGAACAGGATGGACTTGCCCTCCGCCGCCAGATTGCGCATAATCTGCATCAGCTCGTCAATCTCCTGCGGGGTCAGCACAGCCGTCGGCTCGTCAAAGATGAGGATTTCGTTGTCCCGGTAGAGCATCTTGAGAATCTCCGTGCGTTGCTGCATACCCACGGTAATGTCCTCAATCTTCGCATCCAGGTCAACATACAGGCCATAGCGTTCGGACAGGGCCTTGACCTTTGCCCGGGCTTCCTTCTTTTGCAGGAAGCCGAATTTGTTCGGCTCCACGCCCATGATGATGTTGTCCAGCACCGTGAAGCACTCCACCAGCTTGAAGTGCTGATGCACCATGCCGATGCCCAGTGCCGTGGCCTCGTTGGGGTCGGTGATGGAGACGACCTTGCCGTCCTTTTTGATGGTGCCTTCCTCGGGCTGATACAGGCCAAAGAGCACGCTCATGAGCGTGGACTTGCCTGCACCGTTCTCCCCCAGCAGGGCGTGGATTTCGCCCTTGCGCAATTGCAGGGTGATATTGTCGTTGGCGACAATACCGGGGAATCTTTTGGTGATGCCCAGCATCTCAATGGCATATTGGTTTTCCAAGGCAGCATACCTCCCACATTTCACGCATGAATCGGCATGCAGGTCAGCCGCAGGAATCGCCCAATGCGGCTGATAAAGAAAGAAAGCTGACGCGCCCGGTTCAACGCCGGGGGTGGGCACGCGCGTCTTTCGTGCATAGGACTGCGCCAATTCTGACAAAAGCCCCCGTTTCCTGCTGATGGGAGACAGGGGCTTTTGTCAAAAGTCCGGGGACGGGATGGCTCCCATCCCCGGAGCAGGCAAGCTTACTTGACAGAGCCGTGGTCAGTCACAGCCACGGTGGTGGCGGGCATCGCGGTGGTGTCGTTGGACACGGTCACGGTGCCGTCGAACATGGCCTTCACCAGAGCCACATAGTCGTCGCGGGTGAAGCTGTCGGAGAACTGGGTGGTCTCGGGCAGAGCCACATAGTTCAGGCTCATGTCGTCGCCGGACACCAGGCCCAGGGTCTCCACCTTGCCGCCGTAGCTGGCGAAGTTGCCGGCCACGGTCTCGGTCAGCAGGGTGTTGACGGTGGCAGCCAGGCCCTTCATGGCGGAGGTCACGGTCAGGCCGTCAGCATAGGTGTTGATGATGCCGGACTGGTCGGTGTCAACGCCGATGACCTTGCCGGTGCCAACCTTCACAGCAGCCTCAGCAGCGGAGGTGTAGATGCCGCCGCCGCAGGCGAACACGACTTCCACGCCCAGGTTCTGATACCAGTTGTCCATGTAGGCAGTGATATCAGCATCGCCGAAGAACTGGTTGCCGTACACATACTCCACGGCCACCTGGTCGGCAATACCCATCTCCACAGCCGCAGCATCCGCGCCCTGCACGAAGCCGAAGCCGAAGCGGATGACAGCAGGCACAGCCATGCCGCCCAGGAAGCCCAGGTGCTTGTAGCCCATCTTCACCGCGGCGTAGCCGGCCATGTAGCCGGACAGCTCTTCCTGATACACAGCGGAGAACACGTTGGCAGCGGGGGTGCCGCCCAGGTCGAACTCGGAGATGTCCAGGCAGATGAAGTTCACATCAGCGTAGGTATCCTGCACCTCCTGCACGGCAGCACCGAACAGGTAGCCGGGCAGCACGATGGTGTTGAAGCCGTCGTTGATGGCCATCTCGATGGCGGTCACACGGTCGGGGTCGCTGTCGGCAGCGGGCTTGTAGTAGGTGAAGTCGATGCCGTTGGCCTCGCAGAAGGCCTTGCAGGCTTCGTAGGTGGTCTGGTTGAAGGACTGGTCAGTGATGTCACCGGAGTCAGTCACCATGGCGACCCTGACAGCATCCTCGGCAGCCGCGAAGGACGCCAGGCCCAGCAGCATGGAGACCGCCAGCAGAAGAGAAACGAGCTTCTTCATGGATAGAGTTCCCCTCTCATCGTTGTGAGCATACAATGCTCCATGCCCATTATACCAGCATTGATAACGTTTGAAAAGGTGTTGCGGCAAACTTTTTGTCCCAAAAGTCCCTGTTTTATGCCATTGCTGACGTTCAGTCCTCGCCGCCCAGCCTGGCGAAGCCCTCGCCCAGGGCCTCATGGGCCTCGGTGATGAACATGAAGGCGTTCTCGTCCTCCTCCCGGACGATGTCCTTCATGCGTGCCACCTCCATACGGCTGGCCACGCACAGCACGACGGGACGCTCCTGCCCGGTGTAGGCACCCCGGGCGGTCAGGAGTGTCGCACCGCGGTCCATTTCGGTCAGGATTCGCTGTGTCACCTGCTCATGCTTCTGGCTGATGACAAAGCATGCCTTGTTGCTGGTCAGGCCTGTGAGCACCATGTCCACCACTTTGGATGAGGCGAAGATGCAAATCAGGGCGTACAGCGCATCTGTCATGCTGATGAAAATGCCCGCCGCAATCACCACCACGAAGTCAATCATCATCAAAAACGCGCCCACGGTGATGAAGGGGAGCCTCTTGTGCACCAGCCGGGCCACCATGTCCGTGCCGCCGGTGGTCGCGCCGCCCCGCAGAATCAGGCCGATGCCCAGCCCCAGCAGCACACCGCCAAAGAGCGTCCCCAGCAGCGGGTCCATGGTCACAGGCTGAAGGCGAAGCAGGTCAATGGACAGGGAAAACAGCAGCGTTGCCACCAGCGAGCGGAACACGAATACCCGCCCCATGGCCTTCCACCCCACGATGAACAGCGGGATGTTGAGCAGCAGGCTGGTCATGCCCACCGGCACGGTAAACAGGTAGTTCAGGATGGTGGCCACGCCCGTCAGGCCGCCGGGGGCAATGTTATTGGGGGTCAGGAAGGCCGGATAGGCCGCGCCGCCAATCAGGCAGCCCAGCACAATCTGCCCGTAGGCCATCCATTGCTCCCGACGGCGGGTGATGTGTCTGTTCTTATCCGCTTGGGTCATTGCTTCCTCCTTGCTGCCCGGGTATGCTGCCCGTGCCCAGTGACAGGGCCAGTGCCCTGTCCAGCCGGCCCATGGCCTGCGGTGTCAGCCGGCCCAGATACCGCGTCAGCCGGGATTTCTCCAGCGTCCGCAGCTGTTCGGTCAGGATGACGGAATCCTTCCTCAGGCCGCTCTCCGCAGCCGTGATGGGGACATGCACCGGCAGATGCCGCTTCTTGGTGCGGGTCGTCACCGCCGCCACGATGACCGTGGTGCTGTGCCGGTTCCCTGTATCATTCTGAATAATCACCACGGGCCGTATACCGCCCTGCTCCGATCCCACCACGGGATCCAGGTCGGCCCGATAAATATCGCCGCGCTTCATGATGTCACACTCCGTCCGGGAAGTCAAGGGGGAAGCCGCACATTTTCATGCAGCCTTGCATAGACTATCCCCCTGCTCACAGCGTATGTTCCTTGCGCGGCACGGGTGAATCAGCTTGGCGGCAGCGGACGGCAGTCGAAGGCGTTGAGCTGCTCCCTGCGTGCCTGCCAATCCGGCATCAGGCGCGTCATGTCCGCGTGAAAGGCCGGTGAATGGTCTGGATGCAGCAAATGACACAGCTCATGCACCAGCACATACTCCATGCACGGCGGCGGCACCATCCCCAGACGCAGATTCAGGGTGATGGCGCGTGTTTTGACCTGACAGGAGCCCCACCGGCTGACCATCTCCCGATAGCGAAAGCCGCTGGCCCGCACGCCCATGCGCCGCTCCCACACCGGGTACAGCGCGGCGACAGCCTCCATCAAGCGTCTGACGCGCCATGCCAGAAACGCCTGCTCCCCTGCCGGGACGCCGTCCTGCCCCAGCGTCACATACGCCCCCGCCACGCGATGCCGCTCCCCCGGACAGTAGGCAGGCTCCTCCATCCGGGTGCTGGCTACCTGCTGGGCCATCCAGTCCGTACGCTGGGCCAGAAATGCCCTGACTTTCTGCTGGGACACGCCGGGAGGTACGGACAGATACAGCCTGCCCTCCCGGCAGCGCAGAATCAGATGGCGGCAGTTGGCGCGCACCGTCACGTCAATGGTGTATGGGCCGAATTGCATGGCCGTCACCTCCTGGAGCCATGATAGCACACTTTTCCCTTTTCCGCCACATTCCGCACGGCCCTTCGACGGCGATGCTTGCCTGTCCGCGCTATACTTTCTGTCACAGAAGGGAGCGTGATGTCCATGCGGGTCAGTGGCCTGATGTACATACTGGAGCAGTACGCCAGTGCGCTGAGCCTGCTGACGGCCTCCGGGATGGCCTGCGGACTGCGCGTGTTGCATCCCGCCCGGCTGCTGCTGACTGCTGCCCTGTCCACCCTGCTGGGGACGCTGGTCGCCGCGCTGACTCTCGATCAGGCCCGCTGGCTCCTGCTGCCCATGTCGATGCTCTGGCCCCTGATGGCCTGGCCCAATGCGCCCCGGGTGGTGCGCCGCCGTCTGCCCATCGCCGCGCTGCTGTTGTCGCTGACCCTGACAGGCTGTGTGCGGCTGCTCAGCGGCCTGACCATGCCTGGTTCGCTGGCCCTGCTGCTGGCCTGCGGCCTGACGCCCATGCTCTCCGCTGCCACGCCCAGAACCGCACAGGTCTGCTGTGTGTCGGTGGAATTGACCTATCTGGAGCAGCGTATGACCCTCACGGCTCTGGTGGATACCGGGAATCTCCTGCGCGACCCGCTGACCGGGCTGCCGGTGATTGTGATTTCCCGCCGCTCCGCCGAGTGTCTGACCCCGCTGCCCGAGCCGGGTGATTTGCTGCCCGGCATGCGCCTGATCAGCGTGCGCACCGCTGCGGGCTCTGCGCTGATGACGGTGTTCCGTCCCCAGCGTGTCCGCGTGCTGAGCGGGGGCAGCTGGCAGGAGGTTCACGCGCTGGCCGGTGTATCGCCCAACGGCTACGATGGTGTGCAGGCTCTGTTGCCCGCCTGTCTGACCCCTATGGACGCACGCCGCGCATCATGATGACAAGGAGGCATCTTTCGATGGCTATGACCTTCCGTTTGTACGCCATGGCCCGTGACCGGCTCACGGCCATGCTGGCCCAGCTCAAGCCCTCCGAACTGTATTACATCGGCGGGCCGGACCCTCTCCCCGAGCCGCTGACCCTGCAGGAGGAGCAGGCACTGGTGGCACAATTGAAGGAGGATGACGGTGCCATCCGCAACACGCTCATTGAGCGGAACCTGCGCCTGGTGGTATTCATCGCCCGGAAGTTCGAAAACACCGGCGTGATGCTGGAGGATTTGATTTCCATCGGCACCATTGGGCTGATCAAGGCTGTGAACACCTTCGACCCGCAGAAAAAAATCAAGCTGGCCACCTATGCCAGCCGCTGCATAGAAAATGAGGTATTGATGTTCCTGCGCCGCCACAGCCGCACCCGTCTGGAGGTTTCGCTGGACGAGCCGCTGAAAACCGACTGGGACGGCAACGAGCTGCTGCTCTCCGACGTGCTGGGCACCGACAGCGACACGGTTTACCGCTCCATGGAGGAAAACGCCGAGAAGCAGATGCTCTTTGCCGCGCTGGGCCGCTTATCCCCCCGGGAGCAAAAAATCATGTACATGCGCTTTGGCCTCTCCGGCCAGCCGGAGATGACGCAGAAGGAGGTGGCGGATGTGCTGGGCATCAGCCAGAGCTACATTTCCCGCCTGGAGAAGCGCATCCTCCACCGCCTGCAGGGGGACATGATGCGGGCCAGCGGCCTGTGATGCTTCCCTGCGCGTCCATGCCCGGAGCCATCCCTTTTGTGGCGGAGCTGCTCCGGGCATTGTTCTGTCTGTGTACCTTCACCCGGGCCGCAGGATACGCTACGCAGCACGCCACGGGCGCGAAAAGCAGCCTTTTCCCACTGTCTTTGTCCCATTTCGGCGACTTCGTATAAGGGGCGGTATGCTGTGCCATACTCGGTGTATCCGGTTTGCAGGAGGCGAGCGCGATGGCGTACAGCAAGGTGGAAATCTGCGGTGTGGACACAAGCTCACTGCCCGTGTTGTCGGCGGAGCGGATGCGGGAGCTGTTCCCGCTGGTCAAAGGCGGCGACAAGGCTGCCCGGGACGAGTTCATTCAGGGGAATTTGCGGCTGGTGCTGTCGGTGATTCAGCGTTTTGCGGGCCGGGGCGAGAACCCGGATGATTTGTTTCAGGTGGGGTGCATCGGCCTGATGAAGGCCCTGGACAATTTCGACACCACGCTGAATGTACGTTTCTCCACCTATGCGGTGCCGATGATTATCGGGGAAATCCGCCGCTACCTGCGGGACAACAACGTCATCCGCGTCAGCCGCTCCATGCGCGACACGGCCTACAAGGCTCTGCAGGCCCGGGACAGGCTGCAAAACAAGCTGAACAGGGAGCCTACGGTATCCGAAATCGCGGAGGAAATGCACATTTCCCGTGAGGATGTGGTCTTTGCACTGGAAGCCATTCAGGACCCGGTGAGCCTGTTCGAGCCGGTGTACAATGACGGCGGTGACGCGCTCTACATCATGGATCAGGTGAAGGACGAAACCTCCCGGGATGATGCGTGGCTGGAGGAAATCGCCATCAAGGAAGCCATGCAGCGGCTCAACGAGCGGGAGAAGAAGATTCTGCGCCTGCGCTTCTTTGAAGGGCGGACACAGATGGAGGTAGCGGGAGAGATTGGCATCAGTCAGGCGCAGGTGAGCCGACTGGAGAAGAACGCGCTGCTGCACATGCGCAAGTATGTGCAGGTCACATAATCATCAAGCGGCCTGCCCGTGTATGCACGAGCAGGCCGTTTGTGCGAAGCGAGGGGGATGAGGTCGGGCCTCTGGCAGTCCAGGGAATCTGCCGTTTCCTACGCGGACGAACTTCGTCGTCTGCTTGGAAACTCACGCTTTTTCTTTCCCTTTTGATGGGTTGAACATGTTGCGCTGGGCTGCCGCCCAGACCTGCGCAGGGGTTTCACCCCTGCACCCCACAAGGGGCATCGCCCCTTGACCCCTTCGACGCTGGCGCGGTCCCTTGTGAGTTAGCGGATGACATCCTTGCCGCCCATGTAGGGACGCAGGGCCACGGGAATGCGCACGCTGCCGTCAGCTTGCAGATTGTTCTCCAGGAAGGCAATCAGCATGCGGGGCGGTGCCACGCAGGTGTTGTTCAGCGTGTGGGCAAAGTACTTGCGGCCGTCATCGCCCTTGACGCGAATCTGCAAGCGGCGCGCCTGCGCATCGCCCAGATTGGAACAGGAGCCAACCTCGAAGTACTTCTGCTGACGGGGCGACCACGCCTCCACGTCCACGGATTTCACCTTCAGGTCAGCCAAATCGCCGGAGCAGCACTCCAGCGTGCGCACAGGAATGTCCAGCGTGCGGAAAAAGTCCACCGTGTTCTGCCACAGCCGGTCATACCACATGGGGCTTTCCTCGGGCTTGCACACCACAATCATTTCCTGCTTCTCAAACTGATGGATGCGGTACACGCCACGCTCCTCAATGCCGTGCGCGCCAACCTCCTTGCGGAAGCAGGGGGAGAAGCTGGTCAGCGTCTGGGGCAGCTGATCCTCGGTGAGAATGGTGTCGATGAACTTGCCAATCATGGAATGCTCGGAGGTGCCGATCAGGTACAGATCCTCCCCCTCGATTTTGTACATCATGTTCTCCATCTCGGTAAAGGACATGACGCCCGTCACCACATTGCCGTGAATCATGTAGGGCGGGATGCAGTAGGTGAAGCCGCGGTCAATCATGAAATCCCGGGCATAGCTGAGAATCGCGCTGTGCAGCCGGGCCACATCGCCCATCAGGTAATAGAAGCCATTGCCGGAGGTGCGGCGGGCAGCATCCAGGTCAATGCCGTGCAGCTTCTCCATGATATCCACATGATAGGGCACCTCAAAATCCGGCACCACAGGCTCACCGAAGCGTTCCACCTCCACGTTCTCGCTGTCATCCCGGCCCACGGGCACCGTGGGGTCGATGATATTGGGAATCACCAGCATGCGCTTGCGAATCTCCTGCTGGTATTCCTCCTCCTTCTGCTCCAAACCAGCCAGCTCGGCCTTGATTTGCGCCACCTGCGCCTTGGCGGCCTCCGCCTCGGCCTTCATGCCCTTGCCCATCAGCGCGCCGATTTGCTTGGACACAGTTTTAATCTGCCCGCGCAGTGCGTCCGCCTGCTGAATCGCCTTGCGGTACAGCACGTCCAGCTCAGCCACCTCGTCCACCAGCACCAGCTTGTGGTCCTGGAACTTCTTGCGGATGTTCTCCTTCACCAGCTCGGGATTGGTACGAATCAGATTGATGTCAATCATGTGCAACTTCCTCCTTGAAAATAGTAAGAGCCTCTCCTCCCATGCTGCCGGGACGAGAAGCTCGCGTTGCCACCCAGTTTGCCGACCCCCTGCGGAGCCGACCACTCGCTGCGCTGTAGGGGGCGCACCCCGCAGACTCCTCGCCTGCACCCCTCCGGGAATGGAGCATCCCGCACCCTCCGCCGCCTCGCACCCACCGGCAGCTCTCTGAACATACAGGCACGGAACCGTTTCCCGTCAACCGGGCTTATGAACAAGGCCCATTATACATCATCCTTCCCCGCCGCGCAAGGGGGAATTTTCCTTCATGGCCGCGGCATCTGCGCCAGAACGGCCTGTGTCAGCCGCTTCAACGCCCCTGCATCCCGCAAAAGCGTAGCCCGAAGCATGGCTGCCGTGTCCAGGGCCAGCTGATGCTGCATCGGCGTGATATCGCCCCCGGCAAGGGCCGCGTCCAGCTCATCCCGGTCATCCTCATGCACAAAGCCGTTGGGCTTGACCACCAGATCCAGATACAGGTCATCAAACCACGGCACGCCGTCCGCGTCCATGCCCTGCCCGTCAATCATGTCAATGTACCACAGGATGGGCCGCTCCCGCCTGTCCAGCATGGCACCGATGCAGTAATGCCCGTCCTCAGGCAGCAGGCTCAGCCACATCATACCGGCATCCGCCACCACCATGGCCCGTCCCTGCACATACCAGTACTGTGGCCGCGTGACCGCCTCAATGCGCAGCAGCCCTGCCTGCCCCGTGAAGCCCGGCACGCTGACCTTCTGGCAGACAAAGGCCCGGCGGGTGATGCTGCGCCAGCGGTCATAGGTCAGCCGCTTACGCTTCATGCCGCGCACCTCGTCTCAGGAAGGAAAACTGCGTTTCACTGGCCACCACCGCCAGAAAAATCAGCCCAAAGCCGCACACCAATTGCACCGTCAGGCCCTCCGCGCCCAGCATCACCGAGAAGGCCACGCCGAACACGCTCTCCAGACTCAGCAGGATGGCCGCAGGCGCGGCAGGCGTGACGCTTTGCCCCACATTCTGCAGCAGCAGGGCCACGGTTGTGGCGAACACCGCCAGATACGCCAGCTCGAACCACGCATTGGTCGGGAACGGATGGGGCATTTGCTCCGTGAGCAGCGACAGCCCCCAGCACCACACCGCCGATGCGCCGAATTGCAGCATGGTCAGCATCACCGGGTCATCCTCCTCCCCGAAGCGGCTCACCGCCACCAGATGCAGCGCGTAGAACACGCCCCCCAGCAACGTCAGCGCATCGCCCCGGTTCATGGTCAAATCGCCCTCCAGCGATACCAGCCCGATGCCTGCCAAACACATCACCGCTGCCAGCCAGTTCCAGCGTGTGGGACGGCGGCGGAAAATCAGCCAGTTGACAAAGGGCACCAGCACGCAGTACACCGCCGTGAGGAAGGCATTCTTGCCCGGCGTGGTATCGCGAAGGCCGAAGGTCTGCGCCGTGTAGGCCGCAAACAGCAGCGTCCCCACCACGGCACCGTGGCGCAGCAGCCTTGCACCAATATGCTTCAGCCGCCGGTGGAAGATGACCATCAGCAGCAGGCATCCCACGGTGAAGCGGATGCCCAGCAGCATGAACACTGGCACGCCCTCCACGGCGTTCTTCATCACAATAAAGGAACTGCCCCAAATCAGGGCAGCCGTCAGCAGGGCCACACGGCCCCAGCCTCCCGACAGTCGCTTCATCCGCACATCTCGTCCTTCCTGACGGTCAGGAGCGCGGCGCATGGCGTTCACGCCCCTGACCATGGTGCATAGCGTTTACTTCTTCCCGCCGAACAGCCCGGAGATGCCCCCCATAATGCCCCGCGTCAGCGTCCGGGTCACTTCCCGGCTGGCCGTGGCGATGGCCGTGTTCGTCACCCGGCCCAGCACCGAGTCATTCTTGCGGGCGCGGGCGGCACGTTCCTCCCGCAGCTCGTCGGCACGCTGGCGGCGTTCCTCGGCACGGCGTTCCTTCTCTGCCTTTTCGGCGGCCTTGCGCTGCTTCTCCGCTTCCCGGGCGGCCTGCGGATTGGAAAACGCGGCAGGCTGCGGCTGCATGGCCACATAGTTGCCTGTGGCGGGGTCAAGCTGCATGGTCATCATCTGCTGGGTGTACTGGCCTGTGACGGGGTCATACACCATCACGGGCATTTGCCGGGGCACGGCAGGCTGCTGCATCACCGGCGGCTTGGGCGCGCTTGGCTGGGGCAGTGGGGACATGGTCGGGATTTCCCGCTGGACATACTGGCCCGTGGCGGGGTCGTAGACCTTGAAGCCCTGCGGCTGCGTCACGGTGGGCTGCTCATAGGTAATTTGAATCGGCTGGGCAGGTGCAGGCTGGAAGTCCGGTGTCTGCGTCCGCTGGAAGGATGCGGCCAGCATTTCATACGCGCTTTCCCGATCGATGGGCGTATCATACACGCCCTGGAAGGGGCTGTTTTCCATGACCGTCTGCCGCACAGCCGTTTCAATGCCCTGCATGGAGGACTGGGGCGGCAGGATGGTGGCCCGCTCAACCATGCCGGGTGCGCCGCGTTCATCCAGGAAGGATACCAGGGCTTCCCCGGTTTGCAGGGCGGCAATGGCTTCCTCGGTGTCGAAGGCAGGATTGGCGCGGAAGGTCTGGGCCGCAGTGCGCACAGCCTTCTGGTCCTGGGGCGTATAGGCTCGCAGGGCATGCTGGATGCGGTTGCCCAGCTGGCCCAGCACGCTCATGGGGATATCCGCCGGGGACTGGGTGATGAAGTACACGCCCACGCCCTTGGAGCGGATGAGCCGCACCACCTGCTCGACCTTTTCCAGCAGGGATTTGGTGCAGTTATTGAACAGCAGGTGTGCTTCATCGAAGAAGAACACCATGCGGGGCTTGTCCATATCGCCCTGCTCGGGCAGCAGCTCGTACAGCTCGGAGAGCAGCCACAGCAGGAACGTAGAATACATTGCCGGGTGCAGGAACAGCTTGTCCGCCGCCAGGATGTTGATAACGCCCCGGCCTTCCTCGTCCTGTTGCAGCCAGTCGGCCAGCTGAAGCGCAGGCTCCCCGAAGAACAGCTCGCCGCCCTCCGCTTCAAGGGCCGTCACGGCGCGCTGGATGGCACCCACCGTGGCGGTGGACACGTTACCGTAGCGCAGGGTGTAATCCCGGGCATGCTCGCCCAGATAGGCCAGCACAGCCTTCAAATCCTTCATATCCAGCAGCAGCATGCCCTCGTCATCGGCCACGCGGAAAAGGATGTTCATCACGCCCGTCTGCGTTTCGTTCAGCCCCAGCATGCGGGAGAGCAGCAGCGGCCCCATTTCGCTGACCGTGGCGCGGACGGGATGCCCCTGTTCGCCGTACACGTCCCAGAACACCGTGGGAAAGTCCTGATACCGGAAGCTGGTGATGCCGCAGCGGGCCATGCGTTCTGCCAGCTTATCGCTGTGTGTGCCGGGGACAGCCATGCCGGCCAGATCGCCCTTCACATCGCTGAGGAACACCGGCACGCCCATCGCGGAAAAGCCCTCCGCCAGCACCTTGAGCGACACGGTCTTGCCCGTACCTGTGGCACCGGCAATCAGGCCATGGCGATTGGCCATTTGCGGCAGCAGGCACACCGGCTCCTTGCCTGTACCAACCCAGATTTTCCCATCATGCAGCATGTCTTTTGACCCTCCTGTAGCATTTGCATCTATTGTACACGGCGCAGGCTTTGCCGTCAAGGAAGCACGGCCTGCGCAGACACATCTTTCCCGAAAGCCCTTCATGAGAAAAGCCCGACCCTACCGGTCAGGCTTTTGTTGGGGAACGGTGGAAAGCCCGGGGGCGAACGGAGCGGGGGCGGATGAGGTCGTTCCCTGTGCAGTCCCCGGAACCTGCCGTTTCCTACGCGGACGAACTGCGTCGCCTGCTTGGAAACTCACGCTTTTTGCTTTCCCTTTTTGTTGTTTGGATGTGTTGCGCTGGGCTGCCGCCCAGACCTGCGCAGGGGTTTTACCCCTGCACCCCACAAGGGGCATCGCCCCTTGACCCTTTTCCGCTGGCGCGTTCCCTTGCAGGTTTTTTTGGGGGGGATGCGTTAGTTCCACAGGGGGGTGGGGTAGAGGCCATCCTCGGCCATCCGGCGCAGCGCATCCATCACCACGGGCTTGTCCGCCTGATAGGTCACACCGTACCACTTGTCACGGCTGGGCAGCACCCGTACCACGGCCCTGTCCGCCGCCAGCAGGTTGCTCACCACCGTCGGCAGGAAGTACTCGCCCTTGAGCGGATTCTCCCGGATGGCCTTCTCCAGGAAGGCCGGAAAGCCCGCTTCCAGCTCCTCCACCAGGCTGGGCGTGAAGCCCCACATGTTCATGCTCACCAGGCAGTCCTCGGGCAGCCGCTGGTAATGCTCGCCGTCCTCGGTGTACATCGGGCCGTCACAGGTCTTGATGATGTGGGTACGCTCGTTCACAGCCTGCAGCAGGCCCTGCTCGTCCACCGTGCAGACGCCGCGGGCCACATGGCCGTTGTCCGTCAGGGTGTTGCGCAGTTGATAGCCCACCATCATGTAGCGCAGCTTGTCGTCATCCTGCATGTGAATCAGGCTGTCATAGGCCGTCTGGAACGCGCTGGCACCGTAGTAGTCATCGGCATTGATGACCACGAAGGGTGCGTCAATCAGCTCCTTGCAGCACAACACCGCGTGGCCTGTGCCCCAGGGCTTGACACGTCCCTCCGGCACGGCATAGGGCGCAGGGATTTTGTCCACCTGCTGGAAGGCATAGTGCACCTCCATGTACTTCTCGATGCGACTGCCCACCAGACGCTTGAAGTCCTCCTCTATCTCATGCTTGATGAGGAAAATCACCCGCTTGAAGCCTGCGCGCCGCGCATCGAAAATGCTGTAATCCAGAATGACCTCCCCGCCGGGGCCAACGGGGTCCATCTGCTTGAGTCCGCCGTAGCGGCTGCCCATGCCGGCAGCCATGATGAGCAGAATCGGTTCCTTCATCATTGTTCCTCCTTGTGATGGGACTTCCCCTTCAGGTAGTCCTCCATGATGGCCTGCATGGCCTGTTCCTGCCGCTCCATGTCGGCCAGGAGCGCGAACTGGTTTCTTGCGCGCACCAGATTGTGCTCCGGGTAGGTCGTATGGAAATAATGGTCGCCGTCCAGATAATCCGTCAGGAAGCGGATGCCTACCTCGTAGGTCATCGTCCACGCGCCCATGGGCAGGGAGCGCACCTCCGCCTGCGTCAGCAGGTCGCCTGCCTGCTCCAGGTAGCCCTCGCTGTAGGCCCGGAACATGGGCATGCTGAAATGAACCTTGCTCAGGTCTGCCTCGTCCTCCAGCGCGGTGTTCGCGCCAAAGCGGATGGCATCGCCAAAGTCATAGGCGCACAGGCCGGGCATGACCGTGTCCAGGTCAACCACGCACATAGCCTTGCCGCTCACGCTGTCCATCAGGACATTGTTGAGCTTGGTGTCGTTGTGGGTGACGCGCAGGGGCAGCTCGCCCCGCTGCAGGGCATCGGTGAGCGTGCGGGCACGTTCCTTGCGGGCCAGTGCGAAGGCGATTTCCTCCTGTGCATCCGCCACACGGCCCACTGCGTCCTTCTCCACAGCGGTCTCCAGGGCCTGTACGCGCCGGGGGGTATGGTGGAAATACGGGATGGTTTCATGCAGGGTCTGGGCGGGATAATCCGTCAGGTCGCGCTGGAAGGCACCAAACGCCCGGGCGGCTTCCCGGAAAACGTCCTCGCTCTCGGCCTGCTGGCAGGTATAGCTGTTCTCGATGAACAGGTACATGCGCCAGCAGCCGCCCTGTTCATGGTCCAGGATATACTCCCGGCCATCCCGTGCGGGGATGATGATGAGCGTCTCCCGGTCAGGATCGCCGCCGCGCTGCTGGATGATTTTCTTGAGATAGGCTGTCACCGCGCCGATGTTCTCCATGACTTTTTCCGGCTCATGGAAGGCCACGGGGCTGAGCCGCTGCAAAATGTAGCGATGCTCCTTGTCCGTGCCGGGCTTGCGGGTAATGACCCGGAACGTATCGTTGATATGGCCGCAGCCATAGGGCTCCACAGAAACCACCTGACCATACAGGTCAAAGGAAGTCAGGATTTTCGCAGCTTTCTCAGGCGAGTAAGCGGGCATGCATCATTCCTCCATCGGCATTATGCCGCTGCATTCATGCTTCATCATAGCACAAAACTGCCTGAAATGCAAACCTTACCATCTTTCCTGCCGGGTTTTGATTGTATTCAGACGCAAAATAGCGTATAATAGACGTGCTGATGGTCTGCCGGTGATACCGGCTGCGGATAGATTGGCTTTCCACGGCGGACAATACCGCCCGCACGCTGAAAGGAGACACAACCATGGACTTTCTCAAGACACTGATGCTCTACATGACGCTGACCTTTGCCACCTCCGTACAGGGCGCAGAGCCGCCCACCGAGACCCCTGTGCCCACCGCATCCCCCACGGCGGTGGTGGAGCTGATGCCCAGCGGGACGGTCACGGCTGCGGTCGTCACAGTGGTGCCCACCCAGACACCTTCTGCGACCCCGGCGACTGTCACGCCCAGGCCAAACCCCACCATTACGCCCAATACCGGCTACCGGAATCTGCAGCTGAACAGCCGGGGCGCACAGGTCAAGCGGCTGCAGGCGCGGCTCATTGAGCTGGGCTATCTGACGGGCGAGGCGGACGGTGCCTTTGGCCGTCAGACCTACAACGCCGTTCTGGCCTTTCAGCGTGCCAATGGGCTGGTTGCGGACGGTGTGGCTGGCGATGCCACGCAGACCATACTCTTTGAGAGTCCGGACGTGATTGCCAAGCAGCCTCAGGCCACCGCTACCCCAACCCTGACCTTCACGCCCGCGCCCAGTGTGTCCCCTACCCCGGCCGGCACGCTGCCCCAGCTGGATGAACTGCCCATGGCGCAGACGGAATCCCCTGCCACGGCTGCACCGACTGCCGCGCCCACGGCCATGCCCACCGCAGAGCCTGCCCCTGTTGGGCCTGTGCTGATGCAGGATGTTTCCATCGTGCTCAATGACAGCGGCGATAAGCTGACCTGCCTGCGTCAGGAGGACGGTGTGACCATCCGTGCCCTGCCCCGCGTATGGCAGACAGCGAAGGGACAGCTGTTGCTGGACATGGCAGACCTTGCCGCCAGTGTGGAAGGCTGGGGCTTTAGCCTGGGCAGCAGCGGCGTGTATACCTTCGTGGCTGAGGGCTACACCGTGACCCTGACGCCGGACGGCGAGGGCTTCCGCTGCCAGGCGGACGGTGTGGAGGTTGCCATGGACCCGGAGGACTTCCTGCTGTCGGATGATGCCGCGCTGTGTTCGCCTGCGCTGCTGGAAAAGGCTTTGTCTGCCCAGACGCTGTGGGACAGCGAGGAGCAGACGCTGATGATTCGCCTTCTCCCCCGGGAACTGGTCGAAGCAACGGACTGAAAAACTTATTCACAGGTTATCCCGCATATTGTGCATCACGGCGGCCTTCGGGCCGCTTTTTGCATGCAGATAGGGGCAAACCGCTGGCATGCTTGCCAAGACGCCGTTCTCTCTGGGAAAGGTGCCGAACGCAGTGAGGTCGGATGAGGTCGTTCCTTGTGCAGTCCCCGGAACCTGCCGTTTCCTGCGCGGACGAACTTCGTCGTCTGCTTGGAAACTCGCGTTTTCTCTTTTCCTTTTGCGTTGGGTTAACGTGTTGCGCTGGGCTGCCGCCCAGACCTGCTTGGGGCGTTGCCCCAAACCCCACAAGGGGCATCGCCCCTTGACCCTTTTCCGCTGGCGCGATCCCTTGGGGAATGCGAAAGCGGCTATGCGCTCATCACACAGCCGCTCCAGATTCAGTTGTACTCCACCGTGGCTTGATAGGCCTTGTAGGTGGACTTGCATAGCTGTACCCGGTCATATTCCTTGCCGTTTTGGTACCACACCTGGTAGGTCACGACCTCATAGCCCGTGCGCGCCTTGACCGTCTCCTTCTGTGTCCCGGCAGGCAGGCTGGTGTTCTGCACATACTTGATTTCCGAGGACGGCTCAATGGTGCGGATCACCTCGCTCTCCAAATCAATGCTCACGCCGTCCCCCAGCCCCATGCCGTACAGCTCCACCGTTACCTTACGGTTCTTATAATAGGAAACGATGAACACCGGCCAGTCCGTGTTGTTCTTGAACTTGAAGTCCAGATTGGGCCAGTTGACCGTAGCGTCCATGCCCTTGTCCACATAGCTGGAGGGCCATGCGTGGGGGCTGCGCTCCACAATCTCCAGGTTCGCCCGGGCCACGGCGTTGAACAATGTCGAGCTTGTCTGGCACACGCCGCCGCCTACCTCCGGCACGCTCTGGCCGCCCGAAATGGCCGTGGCTTCGCGATAGCCCTTTTCCGCCGTCCTTTGGCCAGTGGCCTTGTTGAAGGAGAAGGTCTCCCCGGGCAGGACGGTTGTGCCGTTGATGGCCGCTGCCGACAGCTCGATGTTGGTGTTGCGGTTGGCGTTGGAGGTGGTGCTCGTGGTGTAGGAGGACACCATGCGGAAGCTGTTCATCAGCTCGGCCTTGGTCACAGCGGCCAGCAGCATCTCCGGCTCCACGGTGATGGTGGCGTACATATCGCCCGCGTCCAGTCGGCCTGTGACCTGCGCATACAGCTTCTCGGGGTCGATGTACGCGCCGGGGACATCGCTGTCAAAGGTGAAGGTGCGGGTATTGAAGTCGAACGCCGCCACCGATGCGTTGACCGGCTCCCGGTTGACATAGGCCACGATGCTGTCCGTCAGCTGGCGAATGGCCGTGCGGTCATAGGTGAGGGAGGTGGTCAGGGTGACGGGATTTTCCCGCAGGCTCAGGGCCGTATTGAGCCGCTCCTGAAAGGGCGTGATGCGGGTGCCGCGGATGGCGGTGGTGTTCTCGCGGCCGTAGGCATAGGCCTGCTGCACCATGTCCTGCACATTGCGGGTCATGGGCACCTGGGTGGCGTCAATCAGCCAGCTGCCGTTGCCCACCTGCACGGTGATGGCGAAGTCCCCGCCATAGGTCGCGCTCACCTGCCAGACGGCTTCGGCGGCCTCCTGCTGGGTCATACCGCCCACATGCACGCCGTCGATGTACACGCCGGGATAGATGGTATCGGTGTTCATGTAGGCCCGGTACTGCCGGTACTGGGCGTACTCCGCCGCATTCAGGGTGATGATGTTGCCATTGACAAAGGCGAAGCTGGGCACGCCGGGAATCTGCACGCCCAGCAGCTGCGGAGCCACCAGCGCGGCCAGTGCCGCCGTGGCAGCCAGGCACAGCAGCGTCACCGCCAGCCACAGGCCCCGGTGAGGGTCCTTGCGGCGCGGCTTCTTGTCAGGGGGATAGGCCCGGAACCGCTCATACGCATCAAAATCATCGTAGACGGTATCCCGCCGGGCTTTGTCCGCAGGCAGGCGGGAGGGTTCGCGCCGCCCGGTCTGCCCATAGCGCATGCGCTCCTGCAATTCCTCGGAGCGGCCCATGGGCTGACGGTGCGTCCTGCCCATGGCGGTTGTCCTCGTGCGGGACTGCGAAGTACGGGATGTGCTGCGCTCGCTGTCCCCGGCTTCCAGCGGCGTGTCATGCGGCCTGCGCTGTCTGACTGGTTGATTCATGCTTGGCCTCCTGTTACGCAGCACCGGGAGGTCACTGCACCTCCCGGTGTGCCATTCGATAGGAAAGAATTTGCAGGCTGTCGCTCAGGTGAACGTTCACCACAATCATGTCCTCGGGATGATTCAGGTCGGTGGGGGCGAAATTCCACACCGCACGCACGCCCTGGGTATACAGCCTGTCCAGCGTGGCCTGGGCCACCGCGGCAGGCAGGGCCAGCACGGCAATATCCACCGTGTTTTCCTGGAGGTAGCACTCCAGCGTGTCCATGGGCTGGATGGTCACATCCCCCATCGCCGTGCCGATTTTCTCCGGGTCATTGTCGAAGATAGCGTCTGTGCGGAAGCCTTCCCGGGAGAAGGTGGGATACTTCGCCACCGCGCCGCCGATATTGCCCGCGCCCA
>JBJEUL010000313.1:0-2042 GCA_051883835.1 Aristaeellaceae bacterium | reverse complement strand
AGACCCATGGACGGCTCGTCCAGCATGAGCAGCTTGGGCTTGCTCATCAGGGCGCGGGCCATGGCCAGCATCTGCTGCTCGCCGCCCGAAAGCGTACCCGCAATCTGCTTTTCGCGCTCCTTCAGGCGGGGGAAACGCTGGAACATTTCGTCCATGGACGCGGGGATTTCCTTGTCCGGGCGGGTGAAGCCGCCCATTTCGAGGTTCTCGCGCACGGTCATCTGCTGGAAGATGCGCCGTCCCTCAGGGCACAGGGCCATACCGTGGCGGACGATTTTCGCCGTGGGCACGCTGGCCAGGTTCTTGCCCTCCAGATACACCGCGCCGGAGCGGGGGCGCAACAGACCCGCAATGGTGTTGAGCGTGGTGGACTTGCCCGCGCCGTTGGCACCAATCAGGGTGACGATTTCGTCCTGCTTCACCTCGAAGGAAACGCCCTTGATGGCGTGGATGGCTCCGTAGAACACATGGATATTGTCAATCTTCAGCAGGCTCATCCTTACGCCTCCTTCTGCTTGCCCAGATAGGCCTCGATGACCGCCGGGTTGCTCTGAATCTCATCCGGCGTGCCCTTGGCAATGATGCGGCCATAGTTCAGCACGCAGATGCCCTCGCAGATGCCCATCACCAGATTCATGTCATGCTCGATGAGCAGCACGGCAATCTGGAAGCGGTCGCGGATTTTCAGGATGTTCTCCATCAATTCCTCGGTTTCGTGGGGGTTCATACCGGCGGCAGGCTCGTCCAGCAGCAGCAGCTTGGGATGGGTCGCCAGGGCGCGGACAATCTCCAGCCGACGCTGGGCACCATAAGGCAGCGAACCGGCCTTCACATCCGCCATGTGCTGCATATCGAAGATGGACAGCAGCTCCAGGGCCTGCTCATGCTGCTTCTTCTCCCCCTGCCAGAAGCCCGGCAGACGGAAGATGCCCGACAGCATGCCGTAGCGCACCTGATTGTGCAGGCCGATGCGCACGTTCTCCTCCACGGTCATGTTGCCAAACAGGCGGATATTCTGGAACGTACGGGCAATGCCCAGGCGATTGGCCTGCACGGTGCTCATACCGGCGGTATCCTTGCCACTCAGCAGCACGGTGCCGGTGGTGGGCTGGTACACCTTGGTCAGGAGGTTGAACACGGTGGTCTTGCCTGCGCCGTTGGGGCCAATCAGGCCGCAGATTTCGGTGGGGCCAATCATCAGGTTCACGTCGTCCACGGCCTTCAGGCCGCCGAACTCAATGCCCAGATGCCGTGTTTCCAGCACGGGACGCTTGTCCACATCGCGCTGGGGCAGGATGGCGGTGGACGGCGCGGGCACCATGATGGTGTCCGGCTTGAATTTCTTCTGCTGCGTCATGCTGCATCACCCTCCTTTTGGGGCGTGTGTTCCTTTTTCGCGGGGCGGATGCGGGCCAGCAGGTTCATCAGGATGGGGCTGTTGGTGGCCAGCATCACCAGAATCAGCACGATGGCATACACCAGCATGCGGTAATCACCGAATTCGCGCAGCACCTCGGGCAGCACGGTCAGCAGCGTGGCGGCAATCACCGAGCCGCGAATGCTGCCAATGCCGCCCAGCACCACGAACACCAGCACCAGAATGGAGGTGTCAAACTTGAACTTGGCCGCCGTCAGAGAGGAGAAGTTCAGCCCGTAGAGCGCGCCTGCCATCCCCGCCAGCGCGGCGGAGGTGACAAAGGCCATCATCTTGTACTTGGTGATGTTGATGCCCACGGACTCCGCAGCAATGCGGCTGTCCCGGATGGCCATGATGGCCCGGCCGGAGCGGCTGTTGATGAGGTTGAGCACCACCACGAGGGTGAACATCACCAGCACAAAGCCCATGGGGAAGGTAGCAATCTTGGCCACGCCCGTAGCACCGGCGGGGCCGTTGAAAATCACCTTGCCGGGCAGGCTGGGGTTATTGAAGGCCACATGCAGGGCCATGCCGTCCACGGAGAAGTACAGGCAGTTGAGCACATTGCGGATGATTTCGCCAAAGGCCAGCGTCACAATGGCCAGATAGTCGCCCCGCAGCCGCA
>JBJEUL010000312.1:0-2044 GCA_051883835.1 Aristaeellaceae bacterium | reverse complement strand
CCGACTTCGAGCCCGAAGAGATCAAGCGCAAGTGCTCCATCAGCGCCGCCTGCGCCCCCATCGACTGGAACGACAAGATGCTCAACATTATCGACGTGCCCGGTTATTTTGACTTCGTGGGCGAAATGGTCGGCCCTCTGCGCGTGGTGGAGACGGCGTGCATCGTCGTCAGCGGCGTGACGGGCTTCAGCGTGGGCGCGGAAAAGGCCTTCAAGCATGCCGTGAAGCAGGGCGTGGGCCGTATGTTCGTGATTAACCAGATGGATCGTGAGCATGCCAGCTTTGACAAGGTGACCCAGCAGCTGCGCGACCGTCACGGCAGCTGCGTGGTGCCCGTTCTGATGCCCATCGGCGAGGGCGAGAACTTCCGCGGCGTGGTGAACGTGCTGGAAAAGAAGGCTTATGAGGGCGCATACAAGAAGAGCACGGAAGTCCCCATGCCCGAAAGCATGAAGGAAAAGGTGGACAAGGCCTTTGAGGATCTGGTGGAGGCTGCCGCCGGTGCCGATGAGGAACTGATGGAGAAGTACTTCGAGGAAGGCGAGCTGACCTATGATGAAATCATGATCGGCTTCCACAAGGGCATGAAGAACGGCGATATCGTTCCCGTGTGCGCCTGCTCCGCGCTGACCGGCGTGGGTATCGCCCGCATGATGGACCTGATGGCCAAGTATCTGCCTTCCCCCGCCCATCAGGGCATTGAGCATGTGGGCTTCAATCCCCGCACCGGCGAATCCCAGGTGCGTACCTGCAAGGACGATGAGCCCTTCTCCGCCTTCGTGTACAAGACCATCGCTGACCCCTTCGTGGGCAAGCTGTCGCTGTTCCGCATCTTCTCGGGCAAGCTGACCAGCCAGACCATCCTCTACAACGTCAACAAGGACAAGACCGAAAAGACCGCTGGCATTTACATCCTGCGCGGCAAGAAGCAGATTGCCAAGCAGGTGCTGCACGCCGGTGATTTGGGTGCCCTGTCCAAGCTGCAATACACCGCCACCGGCGACACGCTGGCGGAGTACAACAACCCCATCCAGTATCCCGGCCTGGCCTTCCAGCCGCCGTGCATGAGCAAGGCCGTGTACGCCGCCAAGCAGGGCGAGGAGGACAAGGTGTTCTCTGGCCTGAACCGCCTGATGGAAGAGGATCCCTCCATCACCCTGACCAAGGATCCCGATACCTTCGAGACGCTGCTGTCCGGTCAGGGCGAAATGCACCTGGACGTGATTCGCAACAAGCTGTCTGCCAAGTTCGGTGCCAACGCCGTGCTGCAGGATCCCAAGATTCCCTATCGTGAGACCATCCGCAAGGTCGTGAAGGTGCAGGGCCGCCACAAGAAGCAGTCCGGCGGCCATGGCCAGTTCGGTGATGTGTGGATTGAGTTCAGCCCCATTCTGGACAGCGATACCGAGTTCGAGTTTGTGGACGCGGTGGTTGGCGGCGTGGTGCCGCGCAACTTCATCCCCTCCGTGGAAAAGGGCCTGCGCGAGAACATCAAGAAGGGCGTTCTGGCTGGCTATCCCATGGTGGGCCTGCGCGCCAAGCTCTATGATGGCTCCTATCATCCGGTGGACTCCTCGGAAATGGCCTTCAAGACCGCTGCCCGCATCGCCTACAAGAAGGGCTGCGCGGATGCCTCTCCCGTGCTGCTGGAGCCCATCATGCATGTGGATATCATGGTGCCTGACGAGTACATGGGCGACATTATGGGCGACATGAACAAGCGTCGCGGCCGCATCATCGGCATGAATCAGGCCGATGGCCAGCAGAAGGTGGAAGCGGAAGCTCCGCTGGCCGAGATGTTCAAGTATGCCACCGATCTGCGCTCCATGACGCAGGCTCGCGGCTCCTTCACCATGCAGTTTGAGCGGTATGAGGAAGTGCCTGCTGTTGTGGCACAGAAGATTATCGCTGCCGCTGTCAAGGACGAGGACGATGACGAATAACAAGCAGGCCGGGTATCACACCGATACCCGGCCTTTCCTGTTCAGCATTCTCCAAGGGAACGCGCCAGCGTCGAAGGGGTCAAGGGGCGATGCCCCTTGTG
>JBJEUL010000311.1:0-8880 GCA_051883835.1 Aristaeellaceae bacterium | reverse complement strand
CAGATTGCCGTGTGCGATACCAGCCGCCGGAAGATGATGGAGCTGTCCGAGGAGCTGTCCGGAGTGATTTTCTGCGACAGTGCGTCTGACCTGGTTGCACAGGTGGATATGATTATCCTGGCGGTGAAGCCGCACTTCATTCAGGGTGTGATTGATGAAATCCGCGACCATCTGCAAGGCAAGGCCGTCATTTCCATTGCCGCTGGCTGGACGGTGGCCATGCTGGCCAATGCACTGTCCGGCACCGGCGCGACCCATTTGAGGGTGATGCCCAACACGCCTGCCATGGTGGGGGAAGGCATGACCGCCCTGTGCGATGACAGCGATTTCTCCAAGGAGGATTTCGCCTTCGCCAAGGGGATTTTCGATGCAGTGGGCCGCACTGTGGTGCTGCCGGAGCGGCTGTTTGACGGGGTGATTGCCATCAGCGGTTCCAGCCCGGCTTATGTTTTCATGATGATTGAAGCCATGGCGGATGCAGGCGTGAAGGAAGGCCTTCCGCGCTCCTGCGCCTATGAAATGGCTGCGCAGGCTGTGCTGGGCAGTGCGCTGATGGTGCTCCAGTCTGGCACGCATCCCGCCAGCCTGAAGGACGCCGTATGTTCGCCAGGCGGCACCACCATTGAGGCTGTCGAGGAGCTGGAGCGCAAGGGCTTCCGGGCTGCCATCATGGATGCCATGAATGCCTGCGCGGAAAAATCCCGTGCCATGTCCCGGTAAAGCGCATCCCAAAAAATCGGTAGGGGAGTATACAGCATGGAAAGCAGACCCCGCAAGCAGGTCAACATTTATACCGACGGCGCATGCTCCGGCAATCCCGGCCCCGGCGGCTGGGGTGCCATTCTTCAATTTGGCCCGCATCGCAAGGAAATGAGCGGCTACATGGCCGGCACCACCAACAACCGTATGGAGCTGTTTGCAGCCATCAGCGCATTGGGAGCCTTAAAGGAGCCTTGTGACGTCCGGCTGTATTCTGACAGCAACTACATGGTGCAGGCCTTCAACGACCATTGGATTGATGCCTGGAAGAAAAAGGGCTGGAAAACCTCGATTGGTGCGCCGGTGGAAAATCAGGATCTCTGGTTCATTCTTTTGGCGCAAACCCAAAAGCATCGCGTCACGTTCATCAAAGTCAAAGGTCATGCCGATCATCCTGAAAACAATCGCTGTGATGAATTGGCGCGCGGTGCCATTGAGGAATATCGGCGCATGAACACCGTAAAAACCGAGGATGATGCTTAAGGAAGCATGCCGGAACCGGGTGGGTGAGTGACTCACCCGGTATCCATGAGTCTCCACAACTATTCGCTAAACCATAGTTTTACGAATAGTTGTCTATATCGAAAACCAAGGAGGGATGAGCGATGTCTGAATCTGCCTTTCGTGAGCAAACAGATGCCCGCCGCATTCAGCAAATACGTGAAATTGCTCGTGAGCTTCCCCCGTCATGCGGTGATTTTCTGCGCGCGATTGCTGTGACTACCGGCACGTTCACGCGACTGGCTTATGCGCTTGACCTGCGCACGTTCTTTCATTTTCTGAACACTGAGCGTGTTGCCTTCTCCGATAAAAAGCTGACACTCTTGACGGATGCAGACCTTGCCCGCGTAACGCAGAGCGACCTGACATCCTACATTGAATACCTCACCTACTATTTCCGGGATGACGAAGTTTCAGCCGATCGCCCCGTGAAGGCCGTGGTCAACCACGACCTGGCCATCAAGCGCAAGCTCTGCTCCATCCGGTCATTTTATGATTATTTGTTCAAAAACGAACGAATACCCGCCAATATTCCCGCGCTGGTGCCGCTGCCGCACATCCATGAAAAGCCTATTCTGCGCCTGAATCAGGATGAAGTCGCCAAGCTGCTGGCACAGGCCGAAACCGGCGAGGATTTGACGGCCCATCAGCAGCATTACCAGAAGCTGACAGCACGCCGGGATGTAGCGATGCTCTCCCTGTTCCTGGGCACGGGTATTCGTGTGTCGGAATGCGTGGGCATCAACCTGTCCGATATCAATTTGGAGGAAAACGCCTTCCTCGTTACCCGCAAGGGCGGCAATCAGGTGGTGCTGTATTTCCCCGCCGAGGTGGCCACAGCCCTTGGCAACTATCTGGAGGAACGCACAAAAATAACAGCACTCCCCGGTCACGAGGACGCGCTGTTCCTGTCCCTGCAAAAAAGACGCATCACACAAAGGGCAGTGCAGAATCTGGTCAAGAAGTATGCCGCCATCGCTGCGCCGCTCAAGCCCCGCATCAGCCCCCATAAGCTGCGCAGCACCTTTGCCACCAACCTGTACAACGCTACGGGTGACATTTATCTGGTAGCGGACGTACTGGGGCATTCCTCCGTAGATACGACCCGCAAGCACTATGCCGACATGACCGATGCACGCCGCCGCATGGCTGCCGATTATGTTCGCCTGCCCGGTGCCGAGGGCGAACCGCCCCAGGAGGCCGCGCTGACTGCCAAGCCGGACAAGCCTGTCACCTGAAACGTGCTGTTCAGGGGGCATCCTCCTCGTCCGACAAGACGATTCCTTCCAGGATAATGGCGCGATAATCGCTGTCACCGTTGATGCACTTCATGCAGTTATCGCAGATTTTGTCCGGGTCGAGATCACAGCGGTCATCTTCGTCAGCATCCATACCGAATTGGTCAAGCCCGCTGCCGGCCATGCCCAAACGTTCGCATTCGCCGCAGCCAATACATACCTGGTCGTGCAATACGCACATCCGTTGAATGTCATCCATGTCATATCCCTCCTGAGGGCTATTATAGCACAGGCTATGGCTGGATGCAACGATGCAGCGAACATTCGTTTGATTTTTCCCTGTGTCTATGCTATACTATCATCATCCATCCTTGAAGAAAAGGCGGCGATTGTATGCAGCGTCCCCGTGGTGATAATCAGCAGCGTATTCTGGAGTTTATCAAGACTGAAATTCAAAACAAGGGCTATCCACCGTCCGTGCGCGAGATTGCCAATGCGGTGGGCCTGAAATCCACATCCACCGTGCATGGACATCTGCAGCGGCTGGAGAAGCGCGGCCTGCTCCACCGGGATGCCATGAAACCCCGTGCCATGGAGGTTGTGGGCGATCCGAACTTTGTGCGCAACACCACCACCGCTGTGCCTGTTGTGGGCCGTGTGACGGCTGGCATGCCCATTCTGGCCGAGGAGAATCTGGAGGACTATGTGGCCATCCCTGAAATTATGCTGGGTGACGGTGAGCATTTCATTCTACTTGTCCGCGGCGAGAGCATGATTGAGGCCGGCATTCTGGATGGTGACTACATCATCGTCCGCAAGCAGGTTGAAGCCAACAATGGTGATATCGTTGTTGCCATGCTGGACGATTCAGCTACCGTCAAGCGTTTCTACAAGGAGGACGGGCATTTCCGCCTTCAGCCCGAAAACAGCACCATGGAGCCCATCTATGCTGATGAAGTGACGATTCTGGGCAAGGTGGTGTCTCTGTACAGGCTGGTCAAGTAAGTTCATGCAGGTTCCATAAGGAGGTTTCTGTCCCTTGAGTCAACAGGAGCAAGTCAAGCATCGTATTTCCATTCCCAAGTATACGCTGGGCGAAGAGCTAATCAGTGCCATTTCCCACGGCGTGGGCGCATTGATGGGCATTGCTGCCCTGGTGCTGTGCATCGTCAAAAGCTGCAGCCCGCTTGATGGCTACAAGCTGGCCTCCAGCATTGTCTTTGGGCTGACGGTCACACTGCTGTACCTGATGTCCTGCCTGTATCATTCCCTGAAGGTCAACAAGGCCAAGCGTGTCTTTCGTGTGATTGACCACTGCACCATTTTCCTGCTGATTGCAGGCACCTATACGCCCTATACGCTGGTTTCCCTGCGGGGGCCGCTGGGCTGGTGGGTTTTCGGCATCATTTGGGGCATTGCTTTGCTGGGCATCGTCCTCAATGCGGTGAGCCTGAAAAGGTTTGCCAAGCTATCAGTAGTTTGCTATCTGGTGATGGGCTGGATGATTGTCCTCGCCTATCGGTATATGGTGCAGGTCATGCCCCATGCTGGTATCGCGCTGCTGATTTGGGGCGGCGTGGCCTATACGCTGGGCGCAGTGCTGTACGCCATCGGTTCCAAGAGAAAGTATTTCCATTCGGTGTTCCATTTCTTCTGTATGGCAGGAACGATTCTGCATTTTTTCTCCATCTATCTGTATGTGCTGTAAAGGAGGGGTTTCATGACCATCCGTCCTGCTTTGCCCGGGGATGATACCGCCCTGGAGGTACTGACCCGCGATGCCTTCTGGGATGTATACAGGCCGGGCTGTAACGAACATTATCTCGTCCATGTGCTGCACGAGCAGAACGCCTGCGCACTGGAGCTTGTCGCGGAGCAGGACGGCTCGCTGATCGGTCATGCCGCCTGCGTGCAAGCAGAACTGCATGTGTCCGATGGGCGTGTTCTTACAGATGTGCTGTGTCTTGGCCCGCTGACCGTAGGCCCCGCGTGGCAGCGTCAGGGCATCGGCTCTGCGCTGATGGCCCGCACCATCGCACTGGCGCGTGAGCAGGGCTTCCGTGCCATCTTCCTGACGGGCAATCCGGCATATTATGGCCGTTTCGGTTATCGTCCCACGACGGACTATGGCGTGACGCTGCCCGATGGCTCGTCCTTCCCGGAACTGATGGTGCTTCCGCTGTATGACGGTGCACTGGACGGACTGACCGGCACCTATGAAGACCCGGCTATTTATGCAGCTCTGCCCGAGGAGGCCGTGGATGCCTTTGACCGGCAATTCCCACCCCGTGAGAAACACAAGCTGCCTACGCAGCTCTTTTCCTGAGGTGTACCATGCACGAAAAAATGACCTATCCTGCCGATGCGCAGGCCATGTACGCATTACTGTCCCGTCAGCTTGAGGCTCTGACGGAAGGCTGTCCCCTGCCCTTGCCTGCCCTGAGCAACTGCGCCGCCCTGCTGTGGGAAGCGTTGCCTGACATCAACTGGGCAGGCTTTTACCTGCTCAAGGGCGATACACTGTTTCTCGGCCCGTTTCAGGGCAAAGTGGCCTGTACGGTGATTCCTGTGGGCCGCGGTGTATGCGGCACAGCGGCACAGACCCGCATGCTTCAACTTGTACCGGATGTGCATGCCTTCCCAGGGCATATCGCCTGCGACAGCGCATCCAATGCGGAAATCGTCATTCCGCTGACGGATGGTGAGCGGTTGCTGGGCGTGATGGACATTGACAGCCCCGTTTGGAGCCGCTTTACCCAGGTGGATGCAGAGGGCTTGTCCTGCCTGTGCCGCATCCTGACGGAGAAGGTGTCTTGGAAGGAGGGGCTGCTGTGAGCATCCTGCTGCGGCCCTTCACCCGGGAGGAGTATCACGACTTCTGGCGGCGGTATGTGCCGGATCCTATCATGGATGCCAGGCCCTATCGCTATGTGCAGGAGCATGTGGAATGCAGCTTTCGCTATGACTTGACGCGCCGGGATTGGTACCCCGTGTTCGGCATTTTCACAGAGGATGGCGTTGTGGTCGGCACGCTGTCGCTCAAGCGCATTGACCGGCAAAAGCGGCAATGTGAGCTCGGCATCATGATGGTCAATGATAGCTGCAAGAATCGCGGCTACGGCACAGAAGCCATCCGTCAGGCCATTGAGATTGCCCATGAGCAATACGGCGTGGAACATCTGCTGGCGGACACCATGGGCAGCAATCTGCGCATGCAGCATCTGCTGGGCAAGCTCGGCTTCCGCTTTCTGGAGCGCACGGAAAACGTCTACGATATGAATGGCCGGATGGAGGACAGACTGGATTACGTCCTTGACATCACAAAAGCGAGGTAATGGGTATGCAATTGGTGGCAATGACTGCCCTTGGTGTGGGCGGCGCGACGGTGCTTGGCGCACTGCTGGGTTTTTTGATTGGCAAGGTTCCGCACAAGTATAATGATGCCATTCTCGGCTTCGCAGCCGGTGTGATGCTCGCGGCCAGCTTTCTGGGGCTGATTCAGCCGGCTGTGGAGCGCGGCGGCGTATGGCTGACGGTAGCGGGGTTATTCTGCGGCGCGTTGTTCCTCAACCTGATGGACAAGTTCACCCCGCATCTGCATCATCTGGCCGGGGTGGATCAGGAGACCCATCGCGGCAATGAAGCCCTGCAAAAGGTGCTGCTGTTCGTGATCGCCATTGCCATTCACAACCTGCCGGAGGGCATTGCCGCCGGTGTCAGCTTCGGCACGGAGGACACTACGGCTGCACTGACCGTTGCCGCAGGCATTGCGCTGCAAAATGTGCCGGAGGGCATGGTCATCATCGGCCCGCTGCTGACCGCCGGCGTGAGCCGCCGCCGCACGCTGGTCATTGCTTTGTTCACCGGTCTGGTGGAAGTGCTGGGTACCTTCCTGGGCTTCTTTGCCGTGAACCTGATTTCCTCGCTGCTTCCCTTCTCACTGGCCTTTGCAGGCGGCACCATGCTCTATGTCATCAGCGATGAGATGATTCCTGAAACCCATGCCCATGGCTACGAACGGATGGCGACCTACTCCCTGCTGGCAGGTCTGGCTGTCATGCTCATCATGGATTTCTACATCGGCTAAGGAGAACATGGATGAAGAAGCTACTGATTGGCACCAACAACCCCAGTAAGTTTCAGTGGACTGCCAGTTTTTTCGATGTGAAGGAAGTGACGTGCGTTTCTCCCCGACAGCTCGGTTTGCAGGTGGATGTGCCGGAGCAGGCTCGCACTGCGGAGGGCAACGCGATTGAGAAGGCCATTGCGTTTCACCGTGCTTCCGGGTTGCCCGTGCTGGCAGAGGATTCCGGGCTGGTATTCCTCGATTTGCCCCGAGACCATGCGGATCAGCCGGGTGTACGTGTTCGCCGCCCTGCGGGCCATGCACCCCTGACAGATGACGAGGAAATGCTGGCATGGTATTTGAAGCTGGTGCATCGCCACGGCGGCAGGCTTCGGGCGGCATGGCAGGATGCCTGGTGCTTCCTGACGGATGAGACCCATTACACGACCTGGATGGATGATGACGCACTGCTGGCACGCCGTGCTCTGCTGATGCTGGACGTTCCCTGCAAGAGCCGAACACCCGGCTGGCCGCTGGACAGCATGACCATCTTGGAAAAAAACGGGAAATATCTGGCTGATATGTCCACGGAAGAATATCAAGCCAGTAGCCAGCATGATGCGCCTGAGCTGATGGAGGTCAGATGCCGTTTTCGAGCATGGCTTCGGAATCAAACCGCGACGCTCCCGATGAGCCATTGAATAATTGAAATTTCTCTCTCAAAGCTGCATCAAGGGCTTGACAAATATATCGGCTTCCGATACAATGAATATCGGAAGCCGATATATCGTTTCCCGATGGTTTTCAAGAAAGGAGAGCTGCATGGAACCCATTGCATTGACAGAAGCGGTGTACTACATTCTCCTGTCGCTGGGACAGCCGCTGCATGGTTATGGCATCATGCAGAATGTGGAGCAAATGAGCCACGGACGTGTCCGTCTGGCGGCGGGAACGCTGTACGGCGCACTGAATACCATGGTCAGCAAGGGCTGGATTCAGGCCCTGGATGCTGGAAGCAGCAGCCGGAAGAAGGAATATGTCATCACGCAGGAAGGTCAGCAGGTGGTTCAGCAGGAGCTGGAACGCCTGCAGGAACTGGTTCACAACGGCGAGACGGTGATTGGAGGGTGGCAGCATGGCTGAGCGCAAGGTCATACACAAGGTGTTTTTCATTTGGGACTGGGAAGGTGAAGAAATCTGGCTCAACAACATGGCCCATCACGGCTGGCAGCTGGAGAAGGTAGGCTTCTGCCGTTACACCTTCGTGAAGGGTGAACCAGATCAGTACCAGTACCGGCTGCAGGCGTTGTCCGGCTATCCCAGCACAGCGGAGAGCCAGGAATACATCGGTTTTGTGGAAAGCACCGGTGCGGAGCTGGTGGATACTTTCCTGTATTGGGCTTATTTTCGCCAGGCTGCGGCGGACGGCCCTTTTGAGCTGTTCTCTGATGTGGATTCCCGGGTCAAGCATATGAAGCGTATCCGGCAGGTGCTGGCCGTGCTGCTGCCGCTCATCGTCCTGAATTTCATCAATCTGACGCGCTGCATCATCTGCTACGATGACGCACGGACGCCGTTCTTCATCCTGCTGTTCGTCTTTTATGCCTGCCTGTTCATGCCCTTATTCTGCTATGGTTTCATTCGCATTCAGCAGAAAATCACCCGTTTGCAGGCCGAAGGAACGCTGCACGAGTAAAGGAGGAGCGGATAAGATGATTGCAGATTTTTTCAAAGCCGCGTTTCCATGGATCGCTATGGGCTTATTCATTGCTGTAGTGGCGGTTTGGTTTGACCACAAGAAGAAATCGTGAATACAGCCCGGTTTCAGCACGAAAAGGGCAGAGGAGCCATTGTGACTCCCCTGCCCTCTTTTGATGCTGATTACCCCTGATAGCCCACGGTTGCCATGAACCGCTTGATGCCTGCCAGACCCTTTTCGTCCTGCTTGTAAACGCCAGCGTCCGCCAGCACCTGCGCGCAGACCTTGGCCACTTCGCTGCGCAGGAAGGCTGCGGCTTCTTCGTCATCCTTGCACAGGCCATGCTCTGCCACCAGCTGCTCCAGCCAGTCGTAGTGCTTGGCGGAGGGATCGCTGTCCTCGGGGCGCACCATGGGCCGCTTGCCGGTCAGGAAATCCTGCAGCAGGGCCAGCTCGGTCTTGAGACGGCCAGGGAGGATGAACAGGCCCATCACCTCAATCAGGCCGATGTTCTCCTTCTTGATGTGGTGCAGCGGCGCATGGGGATGGAAGATGCCCAGGGGATGCTCCTCGCTGGTGCGGTTGTTGCGCAGCACCAGATTCAGCCGGTACACGCC
>JBJEUL010000310.1:0-2048 GCA_051883835.1 Aristaeellaceae bacterium | reverse complement strand
GACATCAGGTAGCCCACGGGCATCCGGTCATAGTAGGAGAAGGGCAGCTCCTGCAATTTCTGAAAACCCAGGCGGCGGATGTGATAGCACATGCCCACCTCCACATGGCCGCTCTGACGCAGGAAGCCAAGGATGGTGATGACCTGTACCGTCACCAGCGCGATATACAACGCGACAAAGCCCGTTATGCCCTGCATGGTCTGGCCGGTAATGAAATGGTCAATGGCATAGGAGTTCATCATGGGCAGGGCCACGTCAATGATGGCGGATACCGACATGAACCCGATAATCATGAACAGATTCTTATGAAAGGGCTTGGCAAGGTGCAGGAGCTTCTTCCACAGGCTCAGGTCAAACCGTTTGGTATAGTCTTCCTCCTGAAAGGACTGCATGGACGCTTCACTTCCTTTCGCTGCCTGTGGGCGCGTCCGCCTCGCAGGCAATGGCGTTGTTGAGTTCCTCCTCCAGGGCCGACTGGATGCTGTTGATTCGCTGGTACAGGCCCGGCTGACGGCACAGCTCCGCATGGGTACCCTGCTGGGTGATGCGGCCGTCCTCCAGCACCAGAATCATGTCCGCCTGGCTGAGGGTGGTCACACGGTGGCTGATGATGAGGGTAGTCACGTCCTTCTGTTCGCTGCTCAGGGCTGCGCGAATCTGCGCGTCCGTTTCGGTATCCACAGCGGAGAGGGAGTCGTCAAAGATGAGGATATTGTTGTCCTTGAGCAGTGTACGGGCAATGGCGATGCGCTGCTTCTGGCCGCCGGAGAGGGTCACGCCGCGCTCACCCACCACGGTGTCATAGCCCTTGTCCGCCTTGGCGATGAAGGCGGACGCGCTGGCGATGCGGGCTGCCTTCTCAATGGCAGGCATCCCCGGTTCACGGCGGGCAATACCCACATTCTCCCGGATGGTCTTGGAGTACAGGAAGGGCTCCTGCAAAATCAGGCCCACATGGCTGCGCAGATGGCTGCGGTCAATATCCAGAATGTTGACCCCGCCAATGGTGATGGTACCGCTGGTAGGCTCATAGAGCCGCTGGAGCAGGTACATCATGGTACTCTTGCCGCTGCCGGTGCCGCCCAGCACAGCCGCTGTGCAGCCTGCGGGGATGGTAAAGGACACATCCCTGAGGACAGGCACGTTGTCATCGGGATAGGCGAAGGACACATGGTCGAACACGATATCCCCATGCAGGTCAGGCTTGAGGGCATTGGGCTCGTCAGGCTCCACGGGCTTGTCGAGGATATCCTGAATGCGCTCCATGGACACCATGCTCTTGCCCGCATCGGACAGGATGCGCCCCAACTGGCGGATGGGGAACAGCAGCATGTTGACATAGGTGGTGAACACAATCATCGTGCCCACGGTGATTTCGCCGCGGGTGGCGTAGTACACGCACACCAGCAGGGTAATCATGCTCTGCGTCATGCTGATGGCATCGCCGCCGCCCCAGTAGATGGCCAGCAGGTCGCACAGGCGCATGGACTTTTTGCGGTAATCCGCGCTGGCCTGATCGAATTTCTCCACCTCGCGCTGCTGCTGGCCAAAGGCACGCACCACGCGCACGCCGGACAGGTTCTCCTGCAATACTGCGCTCATGCGGCCCTCTGCCTCGTCACTGTAGCGGAAATGCTTGTGAACCATGTTGAAGAACCACATGGCGAACAGGAACAGCGGCGGTACCAGCACCATGCTGATGAGGGTAATCTTCACGCTTCGGCTCAGCAGAATGCTCAGGGCGATGACCACCATCAGCACCGTGTTGACCACCTCCATCACCTGCACGGACAGGAAGCGGCGGATGGTTTCCACATCGGAGGTGCAACGCTGAATCAGGTCACCTGTCTCCGCCTTGGCATGGTAGGCGAAGGGCAGATGCTGCAAATGCGCGTAGAGCCTCTCGCGCAGCGACAGGGCAATATTCTCGCTGGCCACGGCGTTCAGGCGGCCCTTCATGTAGGTGAATACGCCGTTGATCAGGTTCAGGGCCACCAGCACCAGGCCCAGAATCCACAGATGCTCCACCAGGAACTGCCGTCCGCCCA
>JBJEUL010000309.1:0-2054 GCA_051883835.1 Aristaeellaceae bacterium | reverse complement strand
CGGGGCTCCACGCACACGGTGACCTTCACGCCCCGGGCGGCGGCCTTCTCCAGCGCGGCCACCACCGCGGAATCCTCGCTGACGCGGTACAGCGTCATCCGGATGGACATAACGTCCCGATCCTCCGCCGCCTGCTCCAGCAGCTTCAGCAGCGGTGCGAAGCTGTCGTAGGGGTGGCACAGCAGCCGGTCACGCGCCCGGATGGCCGCAAAGGGATCCTCCATCAGCGCCGGCTCCACCGCGCCCTCCCAGGGCTTGTAGCGCAGCTGCTCCAGCCCCGGCAGATCGCACAGGGCCTTCATCACCCCGGCGGGGTTCATCACATAGCCCCGGCGCACGGCCAGGCTGCGATCCACCTGCAGGGCCTCGCAGAGCTTCTCCTCCATCATGCCGGGCATATCCGGCGCGCACACCACCCGCAGGATCCGGCCCTGACGGCGCTTCTCCAGGCAGGCCTGCACCGCGTGGCGCACGTCCTGGTCATCAGCGCGGCAGGCAGCGTGGCTGTCCCTAAGCACCCGGAAGGGGTGGCAGCTGACGATCGTCCGCCCGGCAAAGACCAGGTGCAGGTTCAGCCGCACCGCGTCCTCCACCATCAGCAGCAGGGTTTCCTTGCCCACCAGGGGCACCAGGCAGGGCAGCGTGGGCGTCAGCCGGACGATGACCAGATCGTCCTCCCCCGCCTCCTGTCCTGCCAGCGCCACCGCCAGGCACACCTCGTTGGAGGGCAGAGGCGGCAGGGGCGTATCGCCGCCCACGGGCATGGGGCTCAGGTGGGGCATCATGTCACGGTAGAACAGCGACGACAGCGCGGCCATCTGCACCGGGGTCACATCCTCGGGCTGCACCAGGCGCACGCCCTCCCGGGCCAGGCCGGGGAGGATCCGCTCGTGCAGGATCCTGTCCATGCGCATCATCAGCACGTCGGTGCGCTTCCAGGCCTCCTGGAGCACCTGGGAGATCATCAGCCCCGAGGGGCGCATGGCGTCGCCCTTGCGCAGCCTGGATGTCAGGCTGCCCAGGCGGGAGGTGATGAATTCCTGCAGGCCGCTGGCCGCAATCCCCAGAAAATTCGCCTGCTCCAGCAGGGGATTCATCGGGTTCTGCGCTTCCTCCAGCACGCGGGCGTGAAACGCCAGCGTCCCCAGTTCCCTGTCCATCATCCGTGCCATGCCATTCCTCCCTTGGTCATTGGCGCCTCCGCGCCTGTGGTATCAGTGTATTATAGCAAATCGCGCGCAAGAAAGCAAATCCTCCGCGCAAATTCCTCCTGTGCCCCGGGGGCAGCGTTCGCATTGTCAAGGGAAGGGTTTGGTGCTATAATCCATGATGAAGAAATATCGCACGGAGGTCGCGCCCATGAGCTTTACGCATCTGCATCTGCATACGGAATACAGCCTGCTGGACGGCGCATGCCGCATCCCCAAGCTGGTGGAGCGGCTCAAGGCCCTGGGCATGACCTCCTGCGCCATCACCGACCACGGGGTCATGTACGGGTGCATCGACTTCTATTCCGCCATGAAGGCCGCGGGGCTGCACCCCATCATCGGCTGCGAGGCCTACGTGTGCCGCAACCGCTTCGACAAGGCCACCGTCAGCCGGGAATACAGCCACCTCATCCTCCTGTGCGAGAACAACCAGGGCTATCAGAACCTGATGTACCTGATCTCCGAGGGCTTCCTCACCGGCTACTACTACCGCCCCCGCATCGACTACGACCTGCTCCGCGGCCACGCCGAGGGGCTGATCTGCCTGTCGGCCTGCCTGTCCGGCGACCTGCCCAAGCTCCTCCTGCAGGAGCAGTACGATCAGGCCCGGGCCTATGTGCGGGAGATGCAGGAGATCTTCGGGGAAAAGAACTTCTACATTGAAATCATGGATCACGGCATCACGGAGGAGAAGATCGTCCTGCCCCGGCTGATCGACCTGGCCCATGAGATGAACGTCCCCCTGGTGGCCACCAACGACTGCCACTACCTGGAGGAGAAGGACGCCGACGCCCAGGAAGTGCTCATGTGCATCCAGACCGGCAAGACCCTGGAGGACGAAAGCCG
>JBJEUL010000308.1:0-2055 GCA_051883835.1 Aristaeellaceae bacterium | reverse complement strand
CTGACGGACAACACGGGCCGGGTGGTGTCCTTCAAGAACACCATCATCGTCATGACCAGCAACGCGGGTGCGCATCAAATCGGCACCGGGCGGAGCATGGGCTTCGGCTCCAAGCCTGTGGCGGATGCGGCCAACTACGAGGCCATGAAGGATGCGGTGATGAAGCAGGTCAAGGAGCTGTTCCGGCCAGAGTTCATCAACCGTGTGGACGAGCTGATTGTGTTCCACTCCCTGGACGAGGAGAACATCCGGGCCATTGCGGGGCTGATGCTGTCGCAGGTGGCCAACCGGCTGGAGGAGCGGGACGTGCATCTGACCTGGGACGAGGAAGCCCTGCGGCATCTGGCGCAGGAGGGATATGACGTGAAGTATGGTGCGCGGCCGCTGCGGCGGGTGATTCAGCGCACGGTGGAGGACACGCTCTCCGAGGAGCTGCTGGCGGGGCACATTGCCCTTGGCGATACCGTGGAGCTGCATGTCCGTGACGGTCATATTGCTGTAGAAAAGCACCGCTCAGAGACCTGATTGGCGTCCACTCCGCACCCCCGCTCACCATCATGCACTCCCCCAACGGCACCATGTTCTCCATCCTTCGTGTCCACAGCATCCAACAGACACGCAAGCGAGACCTGAGCCGCTTTGCAAGGTTCCTGCATAACAGGGCCATGCCCATCACACCCAAGGATGTCTCAGGAAGCTGGGCCATATCCGGTTCAGGCCGCAGCAACGCTTGGGTCAGGCTGCCCGCTACAGCCGAATGGAGCGATACTGCTGGCTTTGCAGCTGCTGACGGAAGGCGCGGGGCGAAAGCCCCATGTGACAGCGGAAAACCTTGCTGAAGTAGTTGCCGTCGCTGAAGCCGCAGCGGCTGCTGATGGTGTCGATGGACAGATTCGTGGTGTTCAGCAGCCGCACGGCCTCCTCCAGGCGCAGCCGGGTCAGGTACGCCACGGGGTGCAGGCCGGTGTCCCTGTAAAATACACGCGAAAGGTGACTGGCACTGACCTGCAGCGCGGCGGCTACATCCGCAATGCCGATGCTCTGCGCAAAGCCGCTCTGCATGTGCCCAATGGCCTCCTCGGTCAAGCGGGAACGGGCGCGGGGTTCCTCCGGGATGGCACACAGGGCACACAGGATGGCAAACACCTGACTGGCCGCCGTAAAGGGGTCATGCAGCTGATTTTCCCGCGCCTGCGCATAGAGGTTCATCAGCCTGCGCACAGCAGGGTGCTGCTCGCTGAGCGGAAAAACGGTTCCCTGCCTGCCGGAGACCAGCTCCACATAAGGGGCGACAGCCTCGCCGGAAAACACCACATAATAAAAGGCCCACGGCGCAGTGCATTCCTGCTCATCAAAATAATAGGCATTGTCCGCAGGAAAGGAAAGCAGAAAGGCTGAGCCCGGCTCTGCCCGGTACAGCTGACTGCCGGCCCGCACCCTGCCGGAGCCGCGCAGCGTATACTGCAACACAACGCCCGGCGCACGCTGGGCATTGTCCCAATGGTAGGCGGCACAGCAGCGTTCCTCATAGCCGACACTGATGAGCCTGACGGCAGGATGCTCGATGTTGTCCAGAAAATGAAACGCGTAGCCGTCACAGAACTCCTGCCTGCATACGGACATCAAAAATCCACCTCTTTTCATCAAATACTTACGATTGCAAAAAGCGCGGAAAGCCTGTACGATATAGGCGGATTCAGAAAGCATGGATGATGGATGCCATCATTCTATCATAGCTTCAACGGTGGCGTCAATCATCAAAAAAAGACAGAATGAGGTGGAATGCATGTCCTTCAAGGTGGCGTTCATTGGTGCAGGCAGCATCGGCTTTACCCGGCGGCTGCTTGCGGATATTCTCACCGTACCGGAGTTTGCCGACATCGAGGTGGCCTTCACCGATATCAACCCGGATAACCTGCGCATGGTGACGCAGCTGTGCCAGCGCGACATTGACGAAAACGGCCTGTCCATCCGCATCCAGTCCACGCTGGACCGCCGCGAGGCCTTCCGCGGGGCCAAGTATGTCATCAACTGCGTGCGCATCGGCATGCTGGA